>JBGSQM010000065.1:0-30823 GCA_041738035.1 Cellulophaga sp. | reverse complement strand
GGCCTTTATAATGCAAAACACAGGACTCTTCGTCCGTAAAATGTAGCGAAAATGAAAATATATCCATAACTTTAAAATTATATTTTAACAAATATAGGAATAATTCCATAAATTAGGAATAATTACGGATATGCAAATTTTTATTTTTGGTGTAACATAAACAAAATTTATACTACTAATAGAACATATAATCAACCAAAACTTGAGTAAAGAATTAGAACATGACTTTGTTACACAACTAGAGCACAATCAAAATGTTGTGCACAAGGTCTGTACGCTTTACACCAATGATAGAGATGCTCATAACGATCTATTTCAAGAGATTACTATACAATTATGGAAAGCCTATCCGAAATTTAGGGGAGAAGCCAAATTTAGTACTTGGATGTATCGTGTTGCTTTAAATACGGCGATTACGCTCTATAGAAAATCTAAGAGAAGTGTTAAAACCTTAAATGACGAAACAATTTTTTTTAAGATAAAAGCAGATGAATATGATCCTACAGAAGAACAACAATTAAGCCTTATGTATAAAGCAATTAAACAATTAAATGATATCGATAAAGCCCTTGTTTTTTTGTTTTTAGAAGATAAAAATTACAATGAAATCTCTGAAACGCTTGGTATTTCTGAAGTCAATGCTAGGGTTAAAATGAATCGCATAAAAAGTAAATTAAAAACAATATTAAATCCATAAGGCGTATGATGGACGATTTAGAATTATTAAAAAAAGATTGGCAAAAAAAGGAAATGAATCACCCTAAATTGTCCTACAATGATATTCATGGGATGCTTTGGAAGAAATCGTCTTCTATTGTTAAGTGGATATTTATCATAAGTATTATCGAAATATTGCTACCACAAGTAGTATATCTTTTTCCATCATTTTGGTCGAATGATGGGATGTTATTTTATAGTAACTTAGGGCTTACAAATCCATTGTTAATTTTATCTATAATTTATTACGGCGTTGTGCTATATTTTATCCTTCAGTTTTATAAAAGATATAAAGAGATTTCTGTTTTAGATGATGCTAAAAATTTAATGGGTAAAATTATTAAAACTAGAAAAACAGTCAAAAACTATGTATTTTTTTCATTGTCTATGATTTTGGTGTTTTTTATGACTGTCGTTTTTTATATTTACATTAATGATGATTTTATTAAAACCATGGAACTTTCAGGGAAAGATGTTAGTGAAATTTCTAAGGAAAAATTAGAAAATATAAAACTATTATCTATGGTCATTTTTACTGCTGTAGGAATATTATTTACTCTTTTAGTGGGTTTTATCTACTTTTTGCTTTATGGTCTTTTATTAAAAAAATTGAATAGAAATTACCAAGAATTGAAGAGATTAGAAGTCTAGTTTGGTTGTTGATAGGTATGTTGTTGGTTTGTTAGATTTAGTCGTGAATGTTGAATGAAAAACGTATTGCGTGTAAAAAAAATTATCAACCTAAATCATAAACGATTTTTTACCATAAACGATCAACTATGAACTAAACTTTCCATTTACGTTCTTTATTTTCTTCCTCTAATAAGGCCAGATCTTTTGCAGAAATAACTTTTAAGAATGATGGGTGCTGCTCAATAGCATACTCTAGTTTCTCTATAATGGCATCAAAAGATTCACTTTCATAATCAATTTTTAAAGGTTCTTTAATCACTATCGATTGTAGAATACCTTTCTTTTTTATCCGGAGTCCCTGCTTGTCAAAAGAGCGTCTAAAACCATCAATAACTACAGGAACAACGATAGGTCTGTACTTTTTAATGATATGCGCCGTTCCTTTTCTAAGGGGTTTCCAAGGGGTGGTGGTGCCTTGTGGAAAAGTAATTACCCAACCATCGTCTAAAGCTTTACCTATATTAGAAATATCACTCATTTTAACTTGACGGTTTACATCTTTCCCCTCTGCTCGCCAAGTACGCTCTACGCTAATAGAACCTGCATAAGCCAGTATTTTGGTAAGCAAACTTTTTTTCATGGTTTCGGCAGCTGCTACATAATACATATTTAATTTTGGTTGCCAGATATAGCCTAAATTATTAATAGTGTTATCTCTCCCGCTTAAACTCGCATTGAATACGTGAAACATTGCTACAACATCGGCAAAATAGGTTTGGTGATTGCTTACAAATAGTACATTATTACTTGGAAGACTTCTTATAATATCGGCTCCTTCGATGTCTAAAGTATTAAATCCCTTATAGCGTTTATGACTGATTAACGCTAAGAGACGAATTAACCATTTTTTTAAAAACAAGTAATGTCCGAATGGGTTTTTTTTGAATAAAGGCATTATAGTTCGTTTATTATCTGCTAAATTACAAAATATGGATTATAGTATTTGCTTTAAAAGCTCTTTTACTTCACTTAACATCATTGCCGTAGCTCCCCAAACCGTATAACCATTTAATTTAAATGCTGGGATATCTATATTTTCAGCGTAAGAGGTGTTTAGGTTTTCAGTAAAAACAAGCTCGTCATTCATAAAATCGGTCAGTGAAACCTCTATTAAAGCGGCTACTTCGGATTCTTGAATGATAAATGGACGTGGGTTTTTGTACAATCCAATATAAGGATATACCTGAAAATTACTTGGTGGAATATATATTTCTGTCAAACTTTTTATCACTTCCACATGCTGAGGTGACACACCCACTTCTTCATAGGTTTCTCGCAAAGCAGTTTCCAATAAATCTTTGTCTTTTTTTTCTACTCGTCCGCCGGGAAAGCCAATTTGGTTGGAGTGTACTCCTTTGTATGTTTTTCTTAAAATGAGCAGTAAATTGGTATTTTGATGGGTATTTGGATAAAATAAAGACAATACTGCTGCCTTTTTGGGATTTTTTGCCTTATTTTTAATTTGTTCTAATTCTTCGAGGCGAAATAAAGGTGCCATTTTATAATGAGAATCCACGCCTGGTAGCGGTAGATTTTTTATTTTTGAAATCCGTTTAGAAAAATCATCAAAATTCATGGTACGATTTAAATTCTTGTTTACCCTATTTTTAGTTTTTGCCGTGGTTATAGCTTGCAAAGATACTGTAAGTAAACCTGCTCAAGCTCAACCTACTCAAAAAAGTTTAAATGATACTCTTAAGAAAGATTCCGTAAGCACTGCAGTGAAAGAAGAAAAATTTGTGTTGACAGAAGAAAACGTAATTCCCTTTTTCTTTGAATATGTTAAAACCTTAAAAGAAGATAAAGTAAAATTAACAACAAACCTAGGAAGCATCACAGTTCAGTTATATGATAACGTTCCTTATCACAAAGCCAATTTTATTTATCTGGCAAAAAATGGATATTTTAACAATACCATGTTTCATAGGGTGGTGAAAGATTTTATCATTCAAGGTGGTAATTCTGATCAAGTTGAAACTGCTAGAAAAAGGCAAGCTATTGGAAGGTATTTATTGCCTCCTGACACCAAAAAGGGTTACAAACATGACAGGGGCACTATTTCTATGCCCAGTAGCGAAATGGATAATCCTCATAAATTAGCCTCACCATTTGAGTTTTTCATTGTAGTTACAAAACCAGGTTCGTATCATTTAGATACCAATTACACCCCTTTTGGAAAAGTTATCCAGGGTATGGATGTGGTAGATTTAATTAGCAAACAACCCGTGGAGGAAGGGGATTGGCCAGTACAGAATATTTACATTTTAAAGGCTGAGGCTTTTTGATGTAACAATTTTAAAAGTCCAAGGTTCAATAAGAAAATTGTAAGTCCCAAATATAGTTTAAACACTCTTTGTGGTCAATACTAATCAGGGAACTTCATTAATAGTCAAGATTAAAGAAAAAGTAATTAATCTTTATTTTATAAACGTTAGGCGTTTTGCTGAAAGCTAAGATAAAAGTCAAAATTTCAGTAAAAATCAAAATTCATTTATCTTTAGGTGGTAAGCAGTAAGCGGATAGGGCGCAGGTGTAAAAGAATTTCGCTAACTAACTACTGATTAACCGCAACTTTATAATTTATCCCATAGGTTTTTGTGAGGTTATCATCATTAAAAATATCTTTCACAGGACCAGAAGCAATGCCTTTTACGTTGAGGAAGGTTACCCAATCAAAATATTCTGGTACGGTTTGTAAATCGTGGTGCACTACGATGAGTGTTTTTCCTTCTTTTCGCAATTCTTTAAGGATGTTTATAATCGCTTTCTCGGTGGTGGCATCAACGCCTTGAAAAGGTTCATCCATTAAATAAATAGAAGCATTCTGAACTAAAGCTCGAGCCAAAAAAATGCGTTGTTGCTGTCCGCCGCTTAACTGACTTATTTGTCTATTCTTAAAAGATAACATACCTACTTTTTCTAAAGCTTCTAAAGATAGTTTTTTTTCTTTTTGTCCTGGTCTTTTAATCCATCCTAAACTACCATAAGTACCCATCATCACTACATCGAGTGCGGTGGTGGGAAAATCCCAATCTACGCTGCCCTTTTGAGGAACATAAGCCACTTTGTTCACCTGTTTTTTGTAGGGCTTACCAAATATCTGAACGCTACCAGCCAAGGGTTTTATAATCCCTAAAATGGACTTAATCAAAGTTGATTTTCCGGCGCCATTTGGTCCCACAATGGCCATTAATACACCTTCAGGAATTACCAAGTCAATATCCCATAAAACAGGTTTGTAGTTATATGCTACCGTAAGATCGTCAATTTGTACTGCTGGAAGTTTGTTTTTTGTTATCATTAATATTCGATTATTTGTTTGGAGTTTAAAATTTAAGATTATTTTGAAAAACTTGAAACTTGAAACTTTAAACCAGAAACCTGAAACAATTTTATTTTTATTTTAATGCGTTGACAATTGTATTAACATTATAGGTAAACATACCAATATACGTACCTTCTTTTGTGCCAGCACTTCCTAAAGCATCTGAATAGAGCGTGCCGCCAATTTCTACCTGAAAACCTTGGGCCAAAACGGCTTGTTGTAAGGCTTCAATGGTACGTTTTGGAACACTACTTTCTACAAAAATGGCTTTTACCTTTTTATCAATGATTAATTTAGCCAAATTTTGTACATCTTGCACACCAGCCTCAGTTGCGGTACTTAAACCTTGCAAGCCAACAACTTCAAAACCGTATTCTTCGCCAAAGTAGTTAAAGGCATCGTGCGCTGTGATCAATATTCTTTTTTCTTGAGGTAAGGAAGCAATGGTATTTTTTATTTCTGTTTCTAGTACTTCAAGTTTTTTTAGATATTCGACTTTGTTTTTTTTAAAAAACCTTGCGTTTTTAGGGTTTAATTTAATTAATTCTTCGGTTAAATAGCTAGCAAGTTGTTTCCAGTACCTAATGTTAAACCAAATATGGGGATCATAATTTGAGGCAAAATACTCGGACCCGATAAGCTTATTTTTTTCTAAAACTTCAGCTAAAGCAATGGTGGTATTCGTCCGATTCATTTTCTCAAAAACATCTACTAATTTACCTTCTAAGTGCAATCCGCTATAAAAAACAACATCTGTACTTGTTAATTTTGAGACATCTCCTTCACTTGCTTTATACAAGTGAGGGTCAACCCCGCTGCCCATTAAGCCTTGAACGTAAATGGAGTCTCCTCCAATATTATGAACTAGGTCTGTAATCATGGTCGTAGTGGTAACTACACTTAACCTACCATCAGTAGGTTTATTGGAATTTTTGCAAGCAGAAGCGATGATAAGGCATACTAAAATTAGTATTTTTTGTTTCATTTTGAGTTTTTTAAAAAAGGATTTTAGTAAATTTTACTATTAAATCACCACAGAGAATAAAATAATTAGAGCTTAACATAGATGTTATCTGTGGCAGTTTTAGATAATAAAATACTTTTTTCAGCTACTAATATAGTCATGGTTTCATCAAAAGACTCTATATTAATCACTTGAATTTGGGTATCCAATCCAATATTTTGTTTGTCTAAAAACTGAAGAAAAGAAGCGGAGCTATCATTAAAACCTTTGCAAATAGCCTGATCTCCTTTTTTAAGTTCAGAAAGTCTTTTTTTAGGATATTTAGGAAGATTTCCGTCAGCATCCGGTATCGGGTCTCCATGCGGATCGTATTCTGGTCTTCCTAAAAATAAATCGAGTTCTTCTACCAGTTTGGCAGATTTTATATGCTCTAACTGTTCTGCAATATCGTGCACTTCATCCCAATTAAAATTTAATCGCTTCACAAGAAAATATTCCCATAAACGATGTTTTCTTATAATAAGTAAGGCTTGTTTTTTTCCCGCTTCTGTTAATTTAACTCCGTAATATTTTTGATAATCAATTAGGTTTTTATCAGCTAAGCGCTTGATCATCTCCGTTACTGAGGCCGCTTTGGTGTCTAACTTCTCGGAAATACTACTGGTTGAAATACCACCATCGGCTACTTGTTGCAGATGGAATATTGCTTTTAAATAATTTTCTTCGGATGGTGTAAACATATATTTTAATAAAAAGTAAAGATACATTTTTATTTTCAATAATAAATAATTAGGTTTGCCTAAATATTTATTTAAATGATATTAAATATAAATAACGATGATTGAAAAAATAGGATTATATTTCCTCTTTTTACCCTTCCTAAACCTGTATTCGCAAGACCAAGCAGCTGGTTTAAAAGGTAGAATTACGTTCAGCAATGAAGCAGTTCCTTTTGCTTATATTGTTGTGAAGAACGGCGTAAAAGGCACTACAAGCGATTCTAAAGGCTATTATAATTTGGAGCTTTCGCCAGAGAAATATAACATACAAGTTAGTTCTCAAGGTTTTAGAACTGTGAATAAAGAAATAAGGATTGCTAAAGGAGAAATTCTTAATTTAAATTTTGAACTCATGGAAGATGCTTTAGGCTTAGATGAAGTAGTCATTAGTGCTACCCGAAATAGGGTAGAGCGCAAAAATACGCCAGTAGTTGTATCTACCTTAAAACCTAGATTATTAAATGCCACCCAATCTTTAAGCCTTGCAGACGGACTTAATTATGCGCCTGGTGTTCGGGTAGAAACCAACTGCCAAAATTGTGGCTTTATGCAAGTTCGGTTAAACGGACTTGACGGCGGATACACCCAAGTTCTATTGAATAGCCGTCCTGTATTTTCTTCTCTTTTAGGAGTTTATGGTTTAGAACAAATACCTACAAATATTATAGAACGTGTTGAAATAGTGCGTAGCGGTGGTTCGGCACTGTTCGGCTCCAATGCCATTGCCGGAACGGTAAATATTATTACAAAGGATCCAGTTTTAAATACTTGGGAAATTGGAACTAATTTGGCTTTAATTGATGGCACTACTGCCGATCGCAATCTAAATTTTAATACTTCGGTAGTAGCTGATGATCTTATGAGCGGTATTTCACTATTTGGCAACTATCGCAATCGTGAAGCTTTTGATGCCAATGGGGATGGTTTTACGGAGTTGGTGGAACTTCGGAACAACACCATAGGCGCTAAAATATTTGTAAAACCAAATGACCGCAGCCGATTGTCTATTAACTTAAATACTATAAAGGAATACCGTCGTGGCGGTAATCAACTCGAGTTATCCCCGCAATTTACAGATATTACTGAGGAGTTAGATCACGATACTTTTATAGGTGGTGCAGATTACGAAATTAGCAGTAAAGATAACACTGGAAATTTTCAATTCTACACCTCTGCATCGCATACAAATCGCGATAGTTATTATGGCGGTCTAGGAGGAGGAAGAACGCAACAAGATAGTATTACCGCAAATAATGCCTTTGGTACTACCAAAGATTTAGCTTGGGTAAATGGAATTCAATACACCAAATCACTAAAAAACAAAGATGTGCTTACCTTGGGTTCAGAATTTAGCCATGCGAATACCGAAGATAAAATTGAAGGTTATAATAGGTTAATTGACCAAAAAGTTAATGCCATTGGTACTTTTGCTCAATACGAATGGAAACCAACTCAAAAGTTTACAGCTTTAATTGGCGCGCGATTAGATAATGTATCTGTTTTAGGAGACTATACTATAGGCGGAATTGAAAGAGGTGTTGATATTAATCAAACGGCTTTTTCTCCGCGATTAACCATATCCTATAAATTCTTAGAAGATTTAAAGTTTAGAGGTGGCTTTGCCAGAGGATTTAGAGCACCCCAAGCTTTTAATGAAGATTTGCATATTTCAAGTGTTGGTGGTGAGCCACAATTTGTAATTCTTTCTAATGATTTAAATACCGAATACTCCAATGCCTATACAGGATCTTTAAATTACGCCAAATCAATAGGACTTTTACAGCTCGATTTTCTAATGGAAGGATTTTTCACCACCTTGCAAGCCCCATTTACTTTAGTCAGCACAGGAGCTATTTTAGAAAATGGTTCTATTTTAGAAGAAGTGCGTAATGGAGAAGGCGCAAGAGTATATGGTACTAACTTTGAGTTTGGCTTGTCTCCCAATCCTAAGTGGCAGTTTCAATTAGGCGGTACTTTACAACAAGCTACCTACGATGAATCTCAAATTTTATTCGAGAGCGATGGTACGCTGGGAGAGTTTGATATTGCTGTGGATGAATTTGTGAGAACACCTAATCTTTATGGCTATTTAAATACAGCTTGGATTCCGAGTAAACAGTTTAATGTTGATATTACAGGAACTTATACAGGCAAAATGATAGTGCCGAGAGTGATTAGTGATACAGGTTTTTTACAGTTAAATGAAGTAAATCCGTTTTTTGATTTGAATTTGAAGTTAGAGTCGCATATCGATTTTAACGAAAACTTTATGATTACCTTTTCAGCGGGAGTTAAAAATATCTTTAATAGTTACCAAGATGATTTTGATTCTGGCCCAACCAGAGATTCAGATTATGTGTATGGCCCAATGGCACCAAGAATATTTTTTTTTGGTATTAAGTTCGGAAAATTACATTAATATTATAGTTAAAGGTCGTTCTTATCTCAAAATATTAGAAATGGTAATTCAAATGCATTGACAGGCAACGACCTTTTTTGCGAATAAAATAAATTGATGAAGAGGATATTTTTATTAGTACTAGTTTTCTCGGTTTTTATAACAAGTCCAAAATTACTTGCACAAAAAAATGAGATAAAATGGATGACTTTTGACCAGTTAGAAGATTCGCTAGCGTTAAAGCCCAAAAAGGTTTTTATCAACTTTTATGCAGATTGGTGTGTTTATTGCAAAAAAATGGATGAAGCAGCCTATAAAAATATCGAGATTATTAAAATCTTAACTACGGAGTATTACGCCGTAAAAATGAATGTCGAATCAAGAGATACTATTATTTTTGATGGGCAAGCCTATAAAAATACAGCGTACGGTAAAAAAAGAAACCCCGTACACGAAATTCCACTTTTAGTGGCTTCAAGAGAAGGAATTGCCTTTTCGCTTCCTGCCATAATTATTTTAGACGAAGATTTTCAAATTACAAAAAGGTATTTTGAATACCTATCGCCTAGAAGAATGTTGAGCCTTCTGGAAAACTAATATTTACCTACCCAAGGTGAGCCTCTCAAAGAAAAAATTAATTTTTACTTCATCAGCAAGTTAATCATAAAAGCTACCAAAGCTTTTCATCTTAAGTTATTATATTTTTAAGAATTGAAAGTTTAAAATAAAGATTAATCTTACAATAAATATAATAAATATCTTGAATTAAGAAATACAGGATTGCTTATTTCATATATAATAATTAAACAGCTCACAACAAAAGTAAGAAAAAGAGTACCTAACTATATATATTAGCCGATAATCTATAAATAGTCTCCTAACCCGATTCAATTTTTAAAGCTAATCTAATTAATTACTATTTTTTATGAATGTTTCATTATTATTTAAAAGGTGCATTTTCTTGTTGATCATTTTCAATTTGTACGGCACGCATGCACAAATTATAATCAGCGGTTCTACGACGGCCACTTCAATTACTTCGAGCACAGCGACAACTATTGCTCCAGAATTGACTATCGTTGCCTCTGAAGATATTATCGATTTTACGGTTTCAGTAACGGATTCCTATTCCGTAAACGATGCTGTGGGGTATTCGGGCGTTTTGCCCAGTGGCATTACTACGACAGGTTGGAACCCTACCAAACGTGCCATCGTATTCAAGGGTACAAAAACAGCCGAAGAGTGGCAGGTCTTTTTGAGGAACTTGACTGTTACCACTGCAAACGTTTGTTCTCCGGAAACCAGAAAAGTTTCCTTCATTGCAGGGGAAACCTTTTATAATCCTTTGAATGGACATTTTTATCAAATAACGTCTTCAGCGTCGAATTGGAAGCCTGTAAAGACAGCCTCAGAATCTTTATCATACTTTGGGCAAAAGGGTTATTTGGTTACCTTGACAAGTGCCGCAGAGAATACTTTTGTAGCACGATTAATTGGTCAAAACTCCTGGATGGGCGGTTCAGATGACTTTCAGGAAATTAATGAGGCAGTGGGATATACGCTGTATCCGAATCAAGGCGCTTCAGAGGGAAAATTTTATTGGGTTACAGGTCCGGAAAAAGGCACGCAGATCACTACGACCAACGGTTGTGGTGGAAGAGTTAGTGGTGTTTACCAGAATTGGAATGCATGTGAACCCAATAATGCAGGAAATGAACATTGCCTTCATATGCTAAACGGTGGTCAATGGAATGATTTCGCCAATAGCCAAACTATTGTTGGTATTATAGAATTTGGGGATATGCCAGGAGATTTATCCAATAGTAGTCCTCAATTCACTCAAGATATTTTTATACAAGGTTCTTCTAGTGGTACCGTTTCTGGCGGGGGTGGAACGGTTTGTGCAGGAACCAATACGACTACGTTAACGTTGAGCGGTTTTACGGGATCTGTGGTTCGCTGGGAAAGTTCAGTTGATAATTTCATTACTAATGGAAGCACCATTTCAAATACAAGTACCACGTTGACAGTTACTAATATTTCAACGACCACGTATTATAGAGCGGTTGTAAACTCTACTTCACCTTCTACCTGTAATGGGCTTGTAACCTCAAGTGCCCCAGTCTTTGTAAGCAGTGCAGTCTCGGGTAATGTTTTCGCAATAAATACAGATATTTGCGACGGCTCCGATGTGGATTTATATATATCTGGACAGGAAGGGGAGGTTCAGAAATGGCAGCGTTCAACGGATAATAGTAATTGGACGGATATCGCCAATACCAACCCTACCTTGATAGAGACCGTAAATACGGTAGGTATTTTATATTACAGGGCATTCGTTCAGGTTCCAGGTTGTGGTGCGGCAGTTATTACGCCATCAAAAGCCATAAATATTGTTAGTGGAACACCTCCACAAGGAGGTTCGGTAAGCTCCACTACCCATTTTTCTGCAACAAATAGTGGTGCTTTAACCTTAACAGGTTATACAGGTACCATAAGTAGGTGGCAAAGATCTACCGATAATGGGCTTGTCTGGATTAATATTGCAAATACAACAAATACCAATAATTACACGAATATAAATAGAGAAACCTTATTCAGGGCATTGGTAGCGAACGGTAGTTGTGGAGCTTCTTACAGCACTAGTGGCAGGGTAGAAATTATTTTCACACCCACCATCATCGATTTTGAACCAAAAACTGCCGCACAAGGCAATACAGTGGTCATCACAGGGACTAATTTACAGAATGTTACCCAGGTACAATTTGGAGGTGTCAATGCAACCTCGTTCATTATAAATTCTACCTCTAGAATTACGGCTGTTGTTCCTAGTGGCGCTATTTCTGGTAATATATCGGTTACCAATTCGGGTGGTTCCGATAGTAGGTCTGGCTTTGTATTTAACGCGGCACCAACAGGCATAACCCTTTCAGCAAGTGCTATTTTAGAGAATAATTCGTTAAATGATATCGTAGGACTGTTATCCACTACCGATGCAGATAGTTCTGATACCCATACCTATCAATTGGTTTCTGGAAGCGGAGATACTGATAATGCTGCTTTCCTTATTTCTGGAACAAATTTATTATCCAATGCTATTTTTGATTTTGAAACACAGAATACCTACAGTATCAGAGTTGAAGTCGAAGATACGTATGGGAATACCTACGAAAAAGAATTTACTATTAACGTTACTAATAGCAACGAAATATCCACAGATATTTCTTTATCTAATGCTTCCATAGTAGAAAATAGTAGTATTGGAACAATAATAGGAAGTTTAACTACTTCAGATCCAGATACTGGAAACACCTATATGTATAGTTTAGCAGTAGGCGATGGTACTAATGATGCGGATAACACTAGTGTCAGTATAAATGGTGCGGATTTAGAAATAGCGGAAATTGCTGATTATGAAACGCAGTCTAATTATGCTATTTACGTAAATGTAAATGATGGTGAAAATAATTTCCAAAAGTTGTTTACAATTACTGTTTCTAATTTAAATGAAAGTCCAACAGATATTACGTTATCGAATTCTTCCATATCTGAAAATAGTAGCATTGGAACAATAATAGGAAGTTTAACTACTTCAGATCCAGATACTGGAAATACCTATACCTATAGTTTAGCAGCAGGAGATGGCAATAATGATGCGGATAACGCTAGTGTTACTCTAAATGGTGCTAATTTAGTTATAGCGGAAAGTCCTGATTATGAAACACAGTCTAGTTATGCTATTTATATAAATGTAAACGATGGTGTAAACAATTTTCAAAAAGAAATCACCATATCAGTTACTGATGTTAATGAAGATGAAGATAATGATGGCGTAAGTGATAATTCAGATCAATGTCCAAATACTCCAACAGGAGAAGCTGTAGACGCAAATGGTTGTTCAGACGCTCAGAAAGATTCGGATGGTGATGGCACCAATGACGCTGATGACGCATTCCCAAATGATCCTAACGAAGATACTGATTCCGATGGTGACGGTACAGGCGATAATGGTGATGCTTTTCCGAATGATGCAACTGAAAGCGTTGATACAGACGGCGACGGCGTAGGCAACAATGCCGATGCATTCCCAAATGATCCTAACGAAGATACCGATTCTGATGGTGACGGTACGGGCGATAATGGTGATGCTTTTCCGAATGATGCAACCGAAAGCGCTGATACAGACGGCGACGGCGTAGGCAACAATGCCGATGCTTTCCCGAATAATCCCAATGAAAGTACTGATTCAGACGGAGATGGTATTGGAAATAATTCCGATGCTTTTCCGAATGACCCCAATGAAAGTGCAGATTCAGACGGAGATGGTATTGGAAATAATGCCGATGCTTTTCCAAATGACCCAAATTTAAACGCGGATAGCGATGGTGATGGAGTGAGTGACGAAGAAGATACTTTCCCGAATGATCCCAATGAATTTGAAGATACCGACGGAGATGGGATAGGGGATAATGCGGATTTAGATGATGATGGCGATGGTTATTCCGATGAAATAGAAATTCTAGAAGGTTCCAGTTCTAAAAATGCAAATGACCTTCCATTAGATTCTGACAAAGATGGTATCCCGGATAGTATGGATCCAGACGATGATAATGATGGCGTGTTAGATGTTAGTGACAGCTTTCCGACGACCGTTGAACCTTCCTTAATTCCAGCAGAGGCATTCACGCCCAATGGCGACGGCATCAATGATACCTGGATGGTACCTGGAATCAATAATTACCCAAACAATAAGGTGAACGTCTATAACCGATGGGGTCATGAAGTATTTACGGCACGCAATTATCAAAATGATTGGCAAGGTCGTTTAAAATCAAACAGCGATATGCTTCCCGCAGGTTCTTATTTGTATGTTATTGATTTAGGAAATAACACGGCGCCTTTAAGAGGTTGGATCTTTATCAATTATTAATCAAAATTAAGTCAATAGAAATGAAATCTATATATAAAATAATATTACCCTTACTGTTATTCATGGTAAGTAAAGTATCAGCACAACAAGATCCAAATTATACCTTATATGTGTATAATATGAACTTGATAAACCCTGCTTATGCAGGTGCCAATGAAACCACAGATTTGGGCATAAATATTAGAAGTCAATGGTCTAACGTTAAAGGTGCTCCCGAAACCCAAAGTTTTATTTTTGGAACGCCAGTAGGTAAAAATCTGGGAGTAGGATTATCGGTAATTAGTGATAAAACTTTCATCGAAAAACAGACTTCTGTTGCGGCCGACTTTTCATATCATTTAAAAATAACAGACCGGCATGATTTGTATTTTGGACTAAAAGCTGGCTTTAATTCGTATAATGCTAATACTGACGGACTCATTACTTATGGGATACAACAAGATCCCAATTTAATGAACCTCAACGGGCGATTCAACCCAAACTTTGGCGCAGGTGCTTACTTAAAACATGAAGATTATTTTTTATCGCTTTCGATTCCAAAAATTTTAACTAATGAAAGGTTAGCGCAAGAAAATGGGATTGCACGAACAGGTTCTGACCGGCAGCACATGTACCTCGCTGGGGGTTATAATTTTCGATTAACTGAAAATACCGTTTTAAAACCTAGCGTTTTATTCCGTTATGTAGATGCCACGCCTTTATCAGTGGACCTAACAGCGATGTTAGAATTTAATAAAAGTTTTGATTTTGGTGCTGCCTACAGAGTGGATGAAAGTATTAGTGGTTTAGCCGTTTTTAATGTTTCAAAAAACATAAAGATTGGTTATGCTTATGAGTCCACGCTTCAAAATTCTATCAGGTATATAGAGAATGGAACTCATGAAATAATGTTGAATTTAAAGCTTTAAGCATTTGTTAATTTGGATTTGTTTAAAACAGCTATTTTTTTAAGTAGCTGTTTTTTTTAGGAGTTCACTATAAACACAGCGAAAGAATTGCAAAACTTCTAGAAGATCATGCCGTTAAAATACTCACGACCAAACAAAAATTTCACCATGAATTAAGCAGTTTAAGAGTATTAAGTAATAAATTTAATGGTGTTGGTGCGAATTATTCAACTTTTCCCTATTGGTGCAGCTTGAAGTACAAGTTTAACTAAATTATTTAGACTTTACCAGTGAAAGCAGAGATATACTATAGATAGAATGGTTCAAATACCATTCTATTTACGTTTTACGGAAAAAATTATTCTTTAGTTTTCCGTTGTTTTACCTTTTTTTTTGCTTATTTTTTCTTCTAATCTTTATTATTTTGTGTCTGAAATCATCATAAAATAAACTTATAAGCAGTATTAAACCTGCTAAAATTAAGGTGTTCAATTTTAAATCTAGTTTAGAATAAAAAAATCCACCCACTAATCCTCCTGCAAAAAAGAATAAGATAATATAAAGTCTAAGTTTAATATTTGCTTTTAATAGTGCTCTTTGTGTATGCACTTTTGGGAAGAATAATTGAGAAATATCAATACCTAAATCTGTAAAAAGACCGGTTAAATGTGTTGTTCTAACTACCGCATTTGAAATTTTTGTCACAAAGGAGTTTTGCAATCCCATGACAAAAAGCAGTAAACAAACAATTAAGTTTGGAGATGTTATGTTGATGCCATTACTTACGACTCCGATACCAATTAAAATAAGAGATTCAATTATTGTAGGTATAACAAAAACATTTAGTCGCCTATTTTCTCTGTATTTTTCAATTAGAAAACTGGATAAAAATGAACCAAAAAGAAATGAAAAAATATAAAGAAAGTAAACGGTTCCTTTCCAAAATTCAAAATTCGAGACATCATTAATAAATAATGCGAAATGTCCTGTAACGTTGGTAGTCAATTGATTAAAAGCTAAAAACCCGGTAACATTTACAATACCAGCCGAAAAAGACAGAACCGTTGCAATACGCAGATTATGTTTTAAAGTTCTACTTTTGCCTTGATGTCTAAACATAATGTTTTGATTTAATCTAAATACCTGCTCAACAGTTTTGCCTTTGTTTTCTAACGGGACAGTTTTTGTTAGCGGAGATAACTGCTATTTTATCTTCGGTATGGGGTAAGATAAAATATATTTTCGGTCTAGAGCCCCAATGGCTAAATTATATCAAACTAATAATCCGACTAGGTAATCCAGCAACGGCTAATTGGCACTTGTAGAATAGTAGTTTCAAGTGGTTTTGATTTAGGATTTTTCAAAAAAAAATATGACAAATGATAGTGCAGTATTTCGGCAAATAAAATTAATTTATCATTAAAATAATTCTTGTAAAAATAAAAAATACCACCAAAATATATTTTTATTAAGTTTTGAGAATCAATTTTTTTACAGTCATCATACAAAAGAAACTTCAACATAGATATGTACTTTTAAATCTGCTGGTTTTTTTGCAAATACAATTTCTCAATGGCTTAGGCTAAATCTTGAATCGACCATCTAAAAAATCTAAAAGCATTTACCTTTTTTTGTTAAGCGAAAAGTCATAGGCCATAAATAAGATTAATTTTCATTTTTCTTTTTTTTAGAGCAATCCAGAGATGATGCCATCGCTATTTATTTTAATATCATCGGACGAAGGATTCAAAGGCAAACCGGGCATTCGAAGCATATTTCCAGCAATCGGAATCATAAAGCCTGCTCCAGTAGCAATTTCAATCTCACGAATATGTATATCAAAATTTTCTGGACGACCAATCAGCTTTTCATTATCACTTAAACTTTTTTGAGTTTTTGCCATACAAATTGGCAAGTCTCCATAGCCTAAATCTTCAAACCGCTTCAGTTGTTTTTTTGCCACATCAGCAAGCACCACCTTATTTGCACCATATATAGCGCTACAAATTTTTTCTATTTTAGTCAATGGTGAGTCTTTCAGATGGTAAGTAGGTTTAAACGCTATTGTACAAGTTTTAGCAGCAGCTACTACTTTCTCAGCCAATTCAACACAACCTTTTCCGCCATCTGCCCAACCATAACTTAAAGCTACTGGGATTCCGAGTTTTTTACAATGTGCATATATAAATGCTTTTTCAGATTCGGTATCGCTGTTGAACGCATTGATCGAAACTACCATAGGCAATCCAAAACTTTGAATACTTTCAATATGCTTTTCTAGGTTTGGCATTCCTTTTTCAAGGGCAGTAATATCTTCTTCCGTTAGGTGATCAAGCGATTTTCCACCATGGTACTTGAGCGCTCGAATAGTTGCTACGATTACAACAGCCTTTGGACTTAGTTTTGCTTTTCTACACTTTATATTTAAGAATTTTTCAGCACCTAAATCGGCTGCAAATCCAGCTTCGGTTACCACATAATCGGCTAAACTTAAACCCATTTTTGTGGCGATGATAGAATTGGTTCCCTGAGCGATATTTTCAAACGGCCCTCCATGAATTATAGCCGGATTTCCTTCAAGCGTTTGCACTAGATTTGGTTTAATAGCATCTTTTAATAAAACGGTCATGGCATCGGCTGCCTTCAGGTCGTTAGCATAAACAGCCTTGCCTTCAAAAGTATTTCCAATGTAGATGTTCCCGCACATAACTTGAAGGTTTTCTAAGTTTTCGCACAAACATAAAATGGCCATAATTTCGGAAGCAGCCGTAATATTAAATCCCGTTTCGCGAGGCATTCCACCTGCTTTACCACCCAAGCCTGTAATAATGTTGCGTAGTGCGCGATCGTTCATATCCATACAACGTTTCCAGATCACGGTTCGGGGGTCGATTCCTAAGTTTTTGTCCTTGCTCTGAATGTTGTTGTCAATAAGTGCTGCCAGCAAATTATTGGCCATTGCAATGGCATGAAAATCACCAGTAAAGTGTAGGTTGATATCTACCATGGGGATTACTTGACTCCATCCTCCACCAGCAGCGCCGCCTTTTATTCCGAAAATAGGCCCTAAACTAGGTTCTCTTAATACAACCACAGATTTTTTGCCAATATAATTCAATCCATCACTTAAGCCAATAGAAGTAGTTGTTTTTCCTTCTCCGGGAGGCGTTGGGGTTATGGCAGTAACCAAAATGAGGTTACTCTTACCACAATTTTCGTCATCTATTAAATTCAAAGGTAGTTTAGCCTTATCATTACCATAATATTCTAAAAGCGATTCTTTGATGTTTAATTTTTTCGCTATTTCACGGATATGTTTCGCTTTAACTTTTTGTGCAATTTCTAAATCAGTCATGTATTATGCTATATTTTTTAATTTGATGTGTTATATTTTATCCAAGGAAGATGCTAAGAAAAGATGCAAATACCAAAAAAATATATGACTATTGTTCATCGGCTATAGCAAAACGATAGCGTTCCGTTGCTTTGAGTAGATTTTCTGAAAGAGATTTTAACCAGCTCATGTGATTGGCAATTAAATAGGCTTCCTGAAGGCCGTGAAGTGTTTCAGTATCTAATTCGATGTTTCCTTGTCTGATATTTTCATCTCGTAAATTTGATAATTGTTGGTATTTATCCAATAACTTCTCGTGCGCATCTTCAACCGATTCCCTATTTAATATTTCATCAATTTCCGTTTCATCTAAGCTATAAACAGCCCTCTCTAAGGTATCAGAAATTTTTATGATGAGTCTATTAAATTCTGTTGAGGCAGGTGTTGTTTTATGATTCACAATAAAATTACCGATAGACGCAATAGCCGAAATTATTGTTTGATTAAGCGTAACAATTTCATAAATCAGTTGAAATTCTTTTTGTTTAGATTTTGGATCTTGGGTCAATCTTTGAAAGGCGGCGTTTAAATTCCCGATAGCTAGAAAAGCCCCTTTTCTGGCTAGATTATAAGAAAGTTGGTGTTGTGAAGTATCTTGATATAAGGCTTGTGTGGCTAAAAGATACTTTTTATTCATCTTCAAGGCATTCAAAATCACCTGTTTTAAATTATTTACTTCCCAACTTGGTAGCAGTACATAATTAGCTACAACAGCAATAGTAGCTCCGATAATCGTGTCGATTACCCGATACTGAATCACCTCAAAGGCATTCGGATGGATTAATGAATATACAAAAACGATACTTATCGTAACCAATGCCGCGGCAGACTTATAATTCTCCTGAATTAATGAAATTGCTAATATTAACGACACAAGGGCTAATACTGCATAAACCACTACATTTTGAGTAAGCAACACCATGCCAACCGCAATTGCAGCGCCAATTAGGGTGCCTATGATACGATCTTTAGAGCGCTTTTTAGTTAAACCATAGCTAGGTCGCATAATCACAATAATGGTCAACAAAATCCAATACGTGTTTTGAATCTCAAACAGAAGACCTAAGAGGTAGCCAAATACAATGGCGATGGTAAACCGCAGCGAGTGCCTAAACATGGTAGAATTTAAACTGAAATTTTGGAAAAGAACATGGAGACTATATTCTTGAATTGTTAAAAAGGCACTTGAATCTTGCTTTTTTAAGGACACTTTAGCCTCATCATTTACATTGGCCATGACGCGCCTGATAGCTCTAATTTCTTGAAGTAGTTGTTCTTGATAATCGTATAAATTTTTTAATACCAAAGCACCTTCTCGCGCTTCGGGTAATTTTACGGCATTCATATAATTAGTAATAGACTCGCTGGCTTTTGACAAGGCGTACAATAACCTATCTTTAGTCGGAATTTTATCATTTTGAATCAATAATTCTGACAAACGGATGAGGTGGTTACCCATGATTTTGTTTAATTTTTTAGCCGCTTTTAAAAATTCTTTTCGCTTGCCAAAAATGGCATCAATCATCTTGTAATCTAAATGTTTTGCTTCAATTAATTCGAAGATATTTATAGATGAGATAAAAATAAGTAACTGCTTTTCCTCATAATGCGAGTGACCAGAATGTTGCCGTTTGGTGAGTAGCGCCTCTCGGAGCGTTTCATGCTTCTCGTTAATTTGATGTTGAAGTACAAAAGCTTGCTTAAGAAGTTCGTCGCGCTCTGTTTTTTTAGTTAATAATTTAGCCCGTAATTTTAGATACTTGCCAATAAGCAAAAGCGTTTCAGACAATAGTTGATTCTGATCTTTTCTTGGCGCAAGTTTTTGAAAAATATAAGAAACCACCAAATACCAAAGACCTCCAATTCCCATTAAAGCAACCTGAAGAAAAATCTCTTGCGGCGTTTGCTTATCAATAGCAAATGCCAATACCATCGCTAATAAACCAGAAAAAGAGACCAAAGAAGCTCTAAAGCCATACACTGAAATCAGCGAAACAAAGAACGAAATAAGGGTGAGCGATACCAGTAAAAGTGGTAGAAAAGGTTTAGAAAATAAAATGATGGTTGTAATGACCATCATCAACCCAATACTGATTAAAATAGCAATCACCTTACGTTTTATGCTGCCTTTAATATCGCCAGGAGCATTCAAAAAAGTTCCGACAACAACGGCAGGAGCATATTCAAAATATCCCAGAAAATGCAGTACAGCAAAGGGTACAACAATCCCTACTCCAAGCCGAATTCCACGGTCAAAGTTGGCGCTTTTTAGAAATAATTCTAGTTGTTTGAATTTTTCGTTCAAATGGTTTTTAATTTAGCGGCAAAGTTAGGGTAATTGATTTAAAGTATCGATTTATAAGTTTATTTTAGCTCCTGTTTAGGCACTAGGGTAAAGCTAGTTTTTAGGTCTAAGTGTTAAAATCATCACTGTGGAAAAAGAGGCAAGAGCCAAGACAAAAAACGCTAACTTATTTCTGGCATGCGGCTCTTAGCTCTTGCAGTGTAGTGGTCTTGATTTTTATCATTCCATTGCGCTGTGTCAAGGTAGTTTATTTTCTCAAAATCTAATTTTTTCCTCTGCATAATCCAATAAACTGATAATGAATAAATGGTTTATTTACAATAGTATTAAATAGCTTTTCTGCACTTACCGATTAAAAATTTTACGATGGGGCTGTTCTTGTTCACTTTTAAATAAAAATATCAAATAGAAACCAAGTAAAAATTTTAAATAAGCCAGCGCATGATCTTTATCATTTATTTTGCCTTTAACATCAAGTACTTTTAGAGCATTCAATATTAAAAAAACTAGAAATTATGAATAAAATTACAAATAGTACAAGCATCAAAATCTACTGGATTTTGTTGACTTTATCGGTCATTACAGGCTACCTTTTTTATGTTACTATGCATAGCCAGTTTAGTTTACGGTTTCTAATTCTTTTCTCTGGTGTTCCGTTCTTATTGTTTGTTACGGGCATTTTTGGTTTATTATGGCCAAAAATTAAACCTGTTGGTGATGGCGTATATATTAAACACGCCTTGCTCATTGGCTTGCTTTTTATTATTCTATTTTTTATTCATGTCTGGATTATTTTACCTCTTATTTGTCCAAATTTTGGCGATTGTTTGGGTGTTTAAGTCCAACTTAAATAGAGATACTTTGAAACTAAACATCCGTATAAAGCTTTTTTTCAAAGACATTTGAGCCTTTGAATCTTAGGGTTTGCTACATTCTGGTGGTTTAAGAATTTAAAAAGCAAGCACGCCCGAAATTCTATAGACCAGACTATTTTGAGTACCATTTTTTAAATAGGTTACATCCGATTGTAATTTTAAGCTGTGTTTTTTAAAATAATGCGAAAATCCAAATACATATTCCTTTTGCTCATTCATAAGAGTGGCAACTTTACTATTAGGCGTAATTTGGGCATATCTTGCGGCAATTTCGTTGGTTTTAGTTATAAAATAACCAGACTGTAACATTAAAGTAGTACCAGAAATTACATGATTTTGTTGCGTAGCATCCACGATATTGGTAATGATGCCTTTATCAGAATTTCTTGTATATAATTCTGACTCAAATGAAAAACCTTCGTATTTAAACATTAAATCACCGCCATAATATTGAATATCAGCGGTTTCCGAATTGAATAGAAATTCGCCAAGCTGCCCCATAGTTCTTCTTGCTTCATTATTAAAACTATACACACCGGCAATAGAAAGTTTTGGTTTGTTTTCTCTTTCTTGATCACCTCCAATAAAATCTCCATTATTTAAAAAAGCATCAAAAGGCAAAAATTCTGTTCTGGCGGCGTAAGAAAGTCTTCCATTATTATCGGAAACTATTCTACCTTCTCCGCTTGATATGGCAACAGTAGTTCTTAGCACCGAGTTATTAATATTAAAATTTGTGTAAGCCCAAACCCCTTTATCTCTGTCTAAAGTAAAATTATTATTGGCAATAGACCGTTCTACCAATTGAAGATTGGCCGAAGAAACCTGCCTTTGACGATTACCTGGTAATTTGGTCTGACCAAAACCTATTCGCAACCATTTGCTCGCCCTGTAGAAAAGCATGGCATCTCTTAAAACCAAATTATTTTGTACCATACTATTCGCAGAGGTAATGTCGCCTTGGGCAAAACCTATTTGAATGCGATACGTAAAATTTGGATTTAAAGCTGTGCCCTGAAAGTTTAAACGAGCTCTTCGAAGCAAAAAGTCGGCTCCCGTACTTTCGGGTGTTAAATTACTTCTGGCTTCAAACAAGCTTTGTACTCGTCCGCTTATGGCTAGCGTAAATAAGGAATCGACAGAAGTAAATTGAATGCCCTTCCCAAATTCCATTTTAACAGTAGGTTCCGTTACTTGAGCAAAACTATAATTAGGGCTAAGCATTAAAATTGAAGTTGTAATTAAAACAATTACAAAAATTATTTTTTTTAAAATATTTGACACTATAATTTTTCTTATAAAGGTGTAGAAGCGTATAATAGACCCCTAAGGCCCTAGCTATAAATCATAAAGGAGCAAAAATGCGGTTACTTTCCGAATTTTCACTTGGCTGAGGTAATTATTTTTTATGATTATAATTTTTTGAAATTAAATTCTTTGTTTGGCAGTCGTTTACTAAAAATTAAAAGCTAGCATTTCTATGCAGTAGATCTAATATTTTTCTTAGGAATTCAGCCCTAGTATTTTTAAAGAAGTTTTTATTACTTATATATTGCCTCATGGTCGTTTGTACAAGAATCAATTTTAGTTGCGACCATCACTTTAAAAGGTTTAAATCAAAAAACGATAGGTTTCGCTAACAGAAAACTACAAAAAACTTAACCTATCTTTTTACGAACCGCCTTGCCCCGCAGATGGCTGCTACTGGGCAAATATCAGACTGGTATCCTGAAATTTCGGAGCCAGCTGCATTTTGCTTTTAAAATACAGATTTTCCGCCAAAAATTTTTCGTTTTGTCAGCTCGATTTAAGTTTAGATTTTGAGGTCTGTGAATATTTTTGCTAACGTTTGGTGTATGATTAGTTCCGTGGTTAGTGACTAATTTAGTAAACAAAAACTTGCCAAAAAAAATTCCGAAGTAATTTTTCAGATTAGCACTTGCCAAAGCAATTAATTATACGCGGCTTTGTTGTAATACGTTTTTTATTTCTACTTTTATTTTTGAAGAACGGGACTAGTATTATGTTAAGCCCTTTTTCGCCGACCCAACTCTTGTTCTTTTTCACCAGTCTTACGTTAAAAAATGATTCCGTAGCTACGGCTATGCACTACTTTTTTGACTTAAACTGGCAAAAAAATAACGGCGGGTTAACCAACACAGCAAACTTAGCACAACACTAGGGCTTTTCTTAGGAAACTTTGTTATGCTTTCGTTATTTTTCTTCAAGTAAAACTACACTCATCGCTTTGGGTTGTTGAAAAATGTTTGTTTACAATAAATTTAAGCGATTAAAAAGAAGGAGGATTACTATTTAATCCTTAAGTTCAATGCCTAAAAATTCTTACAAAGAAGATGGTATGGTTTTCTGTAAAATTAGCTATTGGTTGTTTGTTGCTCGTTAATTGCTATACTTTACTTCCCATAATTAATAGGATAACCTAATTGCCCCCAAACCAAAATGCCTTCATCTATTATGGCTGTGTTTTTATAACCTAATCTTCTCAACGTATTCACCACGCGGCCCGAAGCTGCATGCGGACAAGCGCAATAGGCAACAATCCAAGTGCCATCATTAGGCAAGTCGCCTACAAATGCTTCCGGCTCTTCGTAATAAGGTACAGGTACCGATCCAGGAATGTGTGTTTGTCGCCAGGCCACTTCCGATCGTGCATCTAAAATAATCATTCTGGCATTGTCTTGTAGCGCCTGATAAACTTCTTTTGCAGGAACATAAAGTCCTTTTCGTAAATTAAATTTTGGTGCTTTGCTCGTAGGATTCAATATGTATTGATCGGGTTTGGGAACGCTTATAGTATCCGTACTGGGTATGTTCCAGCCTGAGGCACGAGTTCTTAAAAAGGCTGTCAACCCATTAATTTCATCCTCACTTAGAGCGTCTTTGTAGGCTATCATTGGCGTACCATCTCTTCCTTCTTTAATGGCATATTTTAAGAATTCATCTGTTGCTGTGGCTAAAAGCATAGAATTGCCAAGGGCAGGTGCTGAGACACCTTCGCCATCTGCACCATGACATACCGAACAGGTATTTGCATAAATTTCGGCGCCAACCGCGACATCTCCGGTTACAGGTTCTCTTGAGAGTTCAATAGGTTTTTCTACGCCACTTTGTTCATAGAGCCATTGCAATAACAGTTCAATTTCAATGTATTCTAAGGGGCCACCTTGTGCATTTAAATAGCCCCCCATGGCCGTTCCCGCTCTACCGTATTGCACCGTATATCTTTGAAAATTATTGGTGTACGAAGTTGCCATTAATGAATGAGAGCGCAGCGATGGTGCATTATCTGCCGCGTAGCCTTCTCTATTGTCACCATGACATAAGGCGCAATATTTTTGATACATCCCCGCAGCATTATTGCTAGCAGTACTATCTAGTTTAGCCCCTATTTTATATTGTTCCGCAAGCAGAGCCTGTTCTTTTGGTTCATTTACAAACTCTATTTGAACGCCATAAGCAAATTGACGAGGTACTGTGATGGTATGTAATATAGTATCGTGTAAAAGTGCCTCTGCCGGTAAACGTTGATTTAGATACTGAAAAGTAGAATCAATATTTTTCACATCAAAACGTATGGCATATACTCCAGATTCACGTTCGGCAATAAACTTAGACATATCATCATTACTTGATTGAGGGGTGCTTATTACTAATTCTTGATGTCCTTTTATTTTGAAGCGGGCTGTCTTATCTGATACATTATGGTTTGAGGCCATAAGCCCCATGTTTTCAATATTTTTGCGAGCAGTATCGAGATCTTTAACAGCCACCTGAATCGCATTGACACCTACAACGCCATTTGGGTGGTTCGAGTAACTTCTATAATAGGCATAATAGGTCTTCCAGTCCTTATGCATTCTTTCATAATCGTTAGTGGCATCTTCTATAAACTGTGGGAGGTATGTAGTATTTGTATTTTGAAAATCTAAACTACGTTCTTGTAATCCGCCATCATCTCTTGTCCATCCTTTAACTGGCTCGGTTGACGTCCGGTACCCTTGCAAAGAATCCATTTTGAATCCTTTCTCATTCAGCCATAAAGCGGTAGTGTCAACAGATGAACTTGATAAATAATACCGCTGAATACCTTCATGATTGGCCAAGAATGACTTGATAAAAGTAGGCGGGGCATCTGTAATTAAAGAATCCTCGATAGAAAGAAAATCTAATTTTGAAGCATCTGGAAAGTTGATGCTAGTCACTAATGATCCATCAAAAAAACCTTTTTCAAACTTATTGGATTCGGCCATTTTAAACCCTAGGGTATCAGCGTAAAAATCTCGTGCGCGATTTAAATCGTTAACCATAAGCGTTGCCCCATGCAGGCCATGCCCGATACCTAATAGCGAATAATTCTTCTTTATGGCTTCAGGTTCATTATTAGCACAAGATGCCGAAACAATAATAGCTAGTATTGTTAGGGTCTTTAAAAAGGCTGAATTGTGATTTTTTTTATTGGTTTCATTGAAGTGTTTCAATACTGAGAGCATATAAGAATCATTGGTTGGTTAAATATTCGGTGAGCTGATCTGGTATCAGTTACGGTAGTCTTAATTTTTTTTTCGAAGATACTGAATATATTTAATGTCCGCATTTTTCCAAAGAATTTTATCAATTGTTGGTGGTTGGTCATAATAAAGCAAAAGTTTATGTATATACGCTGTGGCGTATCTCTGCACGGACCTCTCCAAATAAAAACTGCCTTTGAAAAATACATAGGATTTTCAAACTGAGGACTCACCAAGCCATGGCTTATAGCTGTTGGTAACCATTTTATTCCGCTGTTTTTAAATAGTCCATCCATTTTATAATTCTGACAGATGCTGATATTTCTGCATTAGTTTGGTGGTCGTCATTTTTGGTAAAGTCCGAATACCAAACCAATTGATTGTTTTGTTTTTTCACAAGGTTTCTGTCATTTCATTAAATCCGCTTTTCATTTTGTCGTTTTCATCTTCTGCCATACTCAAATATAGAAAAGAGTTCAAATTTTTGTTTTTATCAAGAAAATCAGAAACCTTTTTTTTTATGATCAAATTATCATCTCTCTAAAATGCTAGACTAAAACAAAACCTATCTTTAAACAAATCATGTTTATAAAGTAAAGAATATATTACCAAAAGGCCACCTCTTGAATTGCCTGCAAGTGAACGATTTTTAGAAGCTGAATAATTTTTATCGATAAAAGGAATAAGCTCTTTTTCCATAAAGGATAAAAATTGGTCTCCTGCTCCAAACGGACTTTCTTTTTCATCAATTTCCATTTTCATATAAGGTGGTGTATAATCCGTTGTCTTCCTTTTCTCTTACCTTAGGAATACCAACTACAATTGTTTCAGAAACGTAATCAGCGGATGATAAGACATCAAATTTATTGGCTATATGTTTATCCTGTGAACTACCGTCAAGTACATACATAACTGGATACTTTTTTTCCTTGTCGTAGTTAATGGGAAGATGAATTATGACTTCTCTCTCTCTTCGTTCAATATTTTTGAATGTATTGTAGTTTGAACGACAGATTTGGGATAAGTTGGATTATCCGTTACCTATGAAAAGAAAATAATAGAGATTACGGAAATAGGCAAAATTGTAATACCAAATACCAATTCTTTTTTAATTTTGAAGGATTTAAGTGTTGGCAAAATCACCAATCATAAACCCTTTTGGTTACGACATTACTGCGTCATTGTTGGGACATTTAAAATAGATTAGGGAAAAAAGAATAGATTTCGGTGTTTTCTTTTTTAAGTTTTATTGAGTTTTTGACAATAAAAAGTATGTTTATCAAAAGAGGAATAATATAGATAACAATTACAATCGGAACGCGACCAGTTATAAATTCTCCTGTTATTTTTAATGTAGAAAGTGGGTCGCAAGTAAAATCAACAATAAAAATAGAAACCACATAATTTGAAAACTGACAACTTTTTTCCCTTTTTCATTGACCAATGGATTTTGTCTGTTTAATTTCTAAAATAAGACTGGTGCAATTATATTTGTGAGAGGAATTAAAACACCTAATAATGCTTAGGAATTTATCAATTGATTTTTGCTATAGCATTATCTGTATCTAATTCGGAATTGGCACTTTGAACCAATTGCTCCATTTGCCTATTCAAAGCATCGGCGATAACTTTTAATGTATAAGGTCTTGGTTGAGACTTATTGTTCTCTATGCTTTGGATTGTCCGTAATGAAATGCCGCAATTTTTTCGGTAAGTAATTCTTGTGATAAGCCTTATTTTTTCTTTGGAAACTTATTTTTTCTCCTAAGTTCATTTTTTTTAGTTCGGATTTCTTCAGCTTGTGGCTAACGTTTTGGCACTTGGCTAAATAACCGATTTCAAGGACTTACCTTCAATTTAGCGCTAATGTCCATTTAAAAAAAACCTTTGATTTAGCACTTAACTGCCACTTTTGCCAAACTGCTGTTAATGGCAGGGTTTCTTTGTCCGTTGCTAATTTGTTTTATATTCAACTCCATTGAATTTGTCAGTAAATTTATTTTTGAGTTTGTGAATATTTCCAATTCCTCAATTTTTTGCTGCATAAAATTCTTCTCCGTTGAAAATTAATTCAGGTGCGTCATTTGTAATATCACCAATAGGTTTTTCTCGATGAAAAACTAAAAACAACTTCAAGCCATCGCAATAGCTGGTAATCATACTTTCGCTGTATTGTCTAGAACGAAGCCATCGTTTAAATTTTTCAATTTAATCCAAGCCTTCTAGATTTGGCAAAAATAAGGTGGCTAAATCTATCTTAAACCTTATTCTATTTGATTCCGTATTATGTAAATGCCAAGCTAATAGCGTTTGGCTCCAATTGGCGCCTTCAATTTGTTTAATATGTGTAGCGTATTTTTTAACGAAAACACACTTTCAGGAAAACTTCACCAACTTTGTAACAATACCTAAAGTACTGATGATAAGGCAGTAGCATTGTGTTGAAATATCAAAGCTTTTTGGTATTTATATAATAGTTTCTATCGATTTTAAAGGTAGAAACACCAGCTTTTATGTTTTCAGTCTGCCAATTTTCAGTAGGTTCTAGTTGTATTTCCTTGTTTCCGACTTTGGCTTTTAAAGGCATTTTAAAACCTTCAACAACATTTGCATATCTATAACTTATTTTTTTGCCGTCGGTTTTATATTCTAAAACAGGGATTTGGGCTGTTCGTAAATATTGGTCGAATACTTTAGACAAATCTAAGCCCGATTTTTCACTGATGTAGTTTTCAATCTGTGCGGTGTTTACCGTTTGGTGGTAAAAATCTTTATTAAGACCTCTTAGAAGAGCACGCCATTTGTCATCATCATTCACCAATTGACGTATGGTGTGTAGCATATTTGCGCCCTTATAATACATATCGCTACTTCCTTCACTATTTACGTTATAGTCGCCAATAATAGGCGAAGTGTTTTTAATATTATTTCTGGTACCAATGACATAATCTGCCGAAGCTTCTTTGCCATAGTAATAATCTAAAAATAAATTTTCGGAGTAGGCGGTAAAGCCTTCATGAATCCACATATCGGCAATATCTTTATAGGTAATATTATTGGCAAACCACTCGTGACCGGCTTCGTGAATAATGATAAAATCGAATTTTAAGCCCCGGCCAGTTCCCGACAAATCTCTCCCCAAATAGCCTTGCATAAAATTATTTCCGTAGGTTACAGAACTTTGGTGTTCCATGCCTAAATAAGGAACTTCTACGAGTTTAAAACTGTCTTCGTAAAAGGGATAAGGACCAAACCAATGCTCAAATGCTTTCATCATTTTTGGCGCATCTTTAAAATGTTCTTTAGCTATTGTAAGATGGTCTTTTAACACGTAATAATCCATATCTAATGTGCCTTTTTCGCCTTCATATTTTTCACCAAAATACGCGTAATCTCCAATATTTACATTTACGCCATAATTGTTGATGGGGTTTTTAACAGTCCAGTGGTAGGTTGTGGTCGTTTCATTTTCATCGACTGATGCTAACCTACCGTTTGATACATTCATTAAATTTTTCGGCACGGTTACACTGATATCCATACTATCAACTTCATCATACATGTGGTCTTTGTTGGGCCACCAAACGCTTGCCCCTAATCCTTGGCAGGACGTTGCAACAAAATCTTTTCCATTTTCATCTTTTTTCCACGAAAAACCGCCGTCCCAAGGTGCATTTTTCGCCTCTTTTGGGTATCCAGAATAATAAACAATAAGCTCATTTTTATCGCCTATTATTTGAGGCTTATTTAAGGTGATAAAGTGTGCATTAACATCTGATTTTATCGTCAGATTTTCGCCGTCTTGAGTAACTTTTTTAATTTTTAGCGGAGCTTGTAAATCGATTTGAATGGTCTGATTTTCTGATAAAACCGTATAGCGAATGGTATTATTTCCTGAAATAAATTTATTTTCTGGCTGCACTTCTAGAGCTAAATGATAATAATTTAAATCCCACCAAGCACGTTCTGGAGTAATGCTTCCTCTTAAGGAGTCTTGTTTTGTAAACTCTTTTTTATCAGATAATAAGCCTTGTCCGGAAACGGGAATACTTAAAAAGAGTAAGGCAAAGATGGCAAGTTTTATGCGCATGGTTTTATTTTAGAAACTAGATAAAGATAGTATTTTTTATTTTTGATGCTTGGTTATTTGAAGGCTTATAATTTTAAAGCCCATAAATGATTTGGTATATTTACGAACACAACTAAATCAAATAAAATGAAAAACTACTTCTTCTATATTTTGGCTTCACTTTTTCTAACCTCAAATTTATCGATCACAACAGCCAATGCTCAGGATGATAAAAGCGCATATATAGGCCGTTGGGATATGGTCATTAATCAAGAAGGTAAAGAACTGCCCTCGTGGTTAGAGATTTCAAAATCTGGTAGCGCTACTCTTGTAGGTAGATTTGTTTATGCTTTTGGTAGTGCCCGCCCTATTTCTGAAATTAAAGTAAATAGCGGAAAAATAAGTTTTTCAATTCCTGTTCAATGGGAGCCTGGTACAAAAGACATGATTTTTGAAGGAATGTTGAAAGGCGAAAACCTCGAAGGTTCTATGGTGTATTCTGATGGAAAAAAGTATAATTGGACGGCCAAAAGAGCGCCAATTCTCGCCTATAAAGAAAATATAATTTGGGGCGCACCGATAGCTCTTTTTAATGGAAAAAATTTAGAGGGATGGAGCGCTATGGGCGAAAACCAGTGGGTAGTGACCAATGGTATTTTAGAAAGTCCTAAGTCGGGCGCAAATTTGGTTTCTGATGCAACTTTCAAAAATTTTAAATTGCATGTGGAGTTTAAATATCCAAAAGGAAGTAATAGCGGTATTTATTTAAGAGGTAGGTACGAAGTTCAAATAGAAGATGGAAAAGGTTCCGAACCTAATGACTTATTATTTGGTGGGGTTTACGGATTTTTAACTCCAAACCAAATGGCGGCAAACGCTCCACAAGAATGGCAAACTTATGATATTACTTTAAACGGGCAAAGAGTAAGCATTGTAGCTAATGGAAAAGAAATTATAA
>JBGSQM010000043.1:0-20712 GCA_041738035.1 Cellulophaga sp. | reverse complement strand
GTCTCGGAACCTAACCAAAGGGCTAATGTACCCCCAAGGCTATGGCCAATTAATGTTGGTTTGTTTAGTTTGTGATCTTGTATATATTGATATACACTTTCTTTAATTTTTGGTAGCCATGGCTTTTCTATGGCTGGCACTCCACCAAAGCCTGCTAAGGTAAATACATGACATTCGTGAGTTTTAGAAAGTTCCTTTACGACAGTATCCCATACTTCGCCAGTACAGGTAAATCCCGGCAATAATAATATAGGTGCTCCTTTTCCAATAACATGTACTTTAAAAGCTTCATATTGAGCGTTTAAATTTATAAAAGAAATAAATACTACAATAGCAAATATGTTTTTAAGTGTTTTCATGGGATTGTAATTTTTAATTGATTTTCCCTTTAGATTCAATTTCACAATAATGTTACATATTTTTTTATTTTTTTTTAAAAATAAAAAACCCCACTAAAAGCGAGGTTTATAAATTTTATAAAACATTTAATTTTTTTTTGAAAGATATAGATTTTTACTAGCTGCTAACTCCTCCAAAACTGGTCGAAGCTTCATCTGCTTTGGAATTTTGCATTTTTGTTGATGAGTGCAATTTTCTAATTTTTGACTTTTTCTACAAATTTGCAGGCATTAAACTGGCAACTAAAAATTAGCTTTTCAATACTTCCGCACTTTGAAAATTTGACTTCGCTATCTATTCGTCTAATTGTTCAATGCTTCCGCTCCACCAACAATTTCTAAAATTTCGTTGGTAATTGCCGCTTGTCTGGCTTTGTTATAAGTTAATTTTAATTGATTTCTTAAATCTGTTGCGTTGTCCGTTGCTTTGTGCATCGCAGTCATACGCGCACCATGTTCGCTAGCAAAAGAATCACGAATGCCTTTATACAACTGTGTTTTTAGTGATTTTGGAATGAGCTGTTCTACAATCTCTAATTTTGATGGTTCGTAAACGTAATCTGTATTTGCATTGACTTCACTGGCCATAGGAACAATAGGTAAAAACTGCTCCGTCATCACGATTTGAGTTGCTGCATTTCTGAATTTGTTATACACAATTTCAATTTTATCATAAGCACCAGAAGTAAACAATGCCATTAACTCTTCTGCAATAACCGCAACATGATCAAAGTTTAAGTCTTCGTAAACAGCACTGTGATTTTTGATAACCGTATGTTTTTTCTTTAGGATGTCATTAGCCTTTTTACCAATTGCCATAATATTAACTTGCTTTCCAGCATAAATAGTATTGGCTAAGTGGTTACTTTGTTTAATAATATTGGTATTGAATGCACCGCACAAACCTCGGTTTGAAGTTATAGCAACAATCAGCACTTTATTCACTTCACGATTTTCTGCAAATTGACTTCCAGCATCAGCCTCTAAACTTGCACTTAAACTTTGCAAAAGTTCGGTAAGTTTATCGGAATATGGGCGCATTGCTGTAATGGCATCTTGCGCTTTCTTCAATTTTGCAGCCGACACCATTTTCATGGCACTCGTAATCTGCATCGTAGAAGATACGGATGTTATTCTATTACGTATTTCTTTTAAGTTTGCCATAAGCCTCACCTAGCCTCCCCAAAAGGGAGAAATTTGTTTTCGTTTATATTGCGTCCTCTATATTTTTCCCCTTATGGGAGAGTTAGAGGGGGCTTTTATTTTTTATACTTCGCTGATAAATCTTTTGAAACTGAAGTTAATACATCAATAACCTCATCAGTTAATTTGCCTGCTTTTAAATCGTCTAAAATAGGTCTGTGTTTTGCGTTTAAGAATTCAAGGTAGTCTTTTTCAAATTCTTTTATTTTGTCCACCGGAACGTTTCTTAACAGGTTTTTAGAACCTGCATAGATAATAGCTACTTGATCTTCTACTGTAAAAGGATCGTTTTGCGCTTGCTTTAAAATTTCAACGTTACGACGTCCTTTTTCAATCACATTTAAAGTTGCAGCATCTAAATCAGAACCAAACTTAGCAAATGCTTCTAATTCGCGGAATTGCGCTTGATCTAATTTTAAGGTACCTGCTACTTTTTTCATCGATTTAATCTGAGCGTTACCCCCCACACGGGATACTGAAATACCTACGTTAATTGCAGGTCGAACCCCTTGGTTAAATAAATCTTGCTCTAAGAAAATCTGACCATCAGTAATCGAAATTACGTTGGTTGGGATATACGCCGAAACGTCACCCGCTTGAGTTTCAATAATAGGCAAGGCTGTTAAAGAGCCACCACCCTTTACCATTGGTTTTAAAACGTCTGGTAAATCGTTCATATCTCTAGCAATCGCATCGTTAGCGATTATTTTTGCAGAACGCTCTAATAGTCTAGAGTGAAGGTAGAAAACGTCACCTGGATAGGCTTCACGCCCTGGTGGTCTTCTTAATAAAAGAGAAATCTCTCTATAAGCCACTGCTTGTTTTGATAAATCATCATAGACGATTAAAGCCGGTCTGCCTGTATCTCTAAAGTACTCCCCAATCGCAGCACCTGCAAATGGAGCATATACCTGCATAGAAGCAGGATCAGAAGCATTTGCAGCAACAATTGTTGTGTACGCTAAAGCACCGTTATCTTCTAATGTTTGTGCAATATTTGCTACGGTAGATGCTTTTTGACCTATGGCAACATAAATACAATACACTGGTTTCCCAGCATCGTAAAATTCTTTTTGATTTAAAATAGCATCAATACAAACCGTAGTTTTACCAGTCTGGCGGTCACCAATAACCAACTCACGTTGCCCACGACCTACAGGAATCATCGCATCAATAGCTTTTATACCTGTTTGTAAGGGCTCTGTAACAGGTTGACGATAAATAACCCCTGGCGCTTTACGCTCTAATGGTAACTCATATAATTCCCCAGAAATAGGGCCTTTACCATCGATTGGTTTGCCTAAAGTATTTACAACACGACCAACAATGCCTTCACCTACTTTTATAGAAGCAATAGTTTGTGTACGCTTTACTACCGTACCTTCTTTGATATCTCTAGAAGGACTTAACAATACCACCCCAACGTTATCTTCTTCTAAGTTAAGAACAATACCTTGCAAACCGCCTTCGAACTCTACTAACTCTCCGTACTGAACGTTAGCTAATCCGTAAACTCTTGCGATACCATCCCCGATTTGTAAAACTGTGCCCACTTCGTCTAGTGAAGCTGATGCTTCAAATCCTGATAATTGCTTTTTTAATATTGCTGATACTTCAGCGGCTTTTACTCCTGCCATGTTGTATGTGTTTTAATGATAAATCCTTTAGCGAACCTTAGGATAATTTTTAAAGCAAATTTTAATTATAAACTATTTGTAAACTCACGTTTTAAATTACTCAATTTACTTGCGATGCTAGCATCGTATTGTAAATCGCCTACGCGAAGCACGAAACCACCTAGAATTTTTTCGTCTATGGTGTTTTTTACTTCTACCTTTTTGCCTGTTAATTGAAATACTTTTTCAAGTATTTTTTTCTCCAAATCAGCCGTTAAAGGAACAGCAGTTGTTACAAAAGCAACACCACGGCCTTTTAAATCTTCATTTAAAATGAGGTATTTTTCAGCAACTTCTTGTAACAGACCAATTCTTTTATTATCAGTTAAGGCATCAATTAAACCTACCGTTATTTGGTTTGATCCTTTAAAAATTTCAAAGAGAACATTCTTCTTATCTGAATTTTTAACCACAGGACTATTTAATAAATCGGACAATTCTTTGCTTTCGCTTGTAGTTTGGGCAATAGAACGCATATCATTTTCCAAAGCATCCAAAGATTTGTTTTCTTGTGCTAAGTCTAAGGTTGCTTTTGCGTATCGTATCGCTGCTCTAGATTCGCTCATGCTTTCTAGTTTAATTTGATATCGGCCAACATAGTTTCAACCAATTGTAATTGTTTGTCTTTGTTTGCTAATTGTTCTTTAATCACTTTTTCAGCAATATCAATAGATAAAGAAGCAACTTGATTCTTTATCTCAGCAACTGCAGCTTTCTTTTCACTTTCAATGGCTTCTTGTGCTTGCTTTAACATTTTGTCACCTTCAACCTTTGCTAGGTCTTTGGCATCACTCAACATTTTTTCTTTTATTTCGCGCGCCTCTTTAATCATTGTCTCTCTTTCTACACGAGCTTCTTTTAATAAACGTTCGCTATCTGCGGTAACGTTTTGCATTTCTTTTTTTGCGGCTTCCGCAGCTGCTAATGCTTCAGCAATACCACTTTCTCTTTCGTTTAAAGAGTTTAGGATAGGTTTCCAAGCAAATTTTACCATTAATGCAATAAGTGCAAGTAATAGTATTGTTTGAACTATGAATAATCCTGGTGAAAAATCGTTTAATAAAGTTTCCATTGTGTTGAAAAATTAAATCTTTTTATTTTTAATCTAATCATTATCCAGATTTACCATCCCTTCGGGGAGGTCAAAATTACTTTTTTTAATAATTTCGGGAAAGGATAATAAAACATGTTCTGTAACCAACCGTTACAGAAACATGTTTTGTTGTTTTTGTTCGGATTACTCTCCCTTTCCCAAGAATAGAGCGCCGAATGCTAAACCTTCTAAAAGTGCTGCAATGATAATCATTGCTGTTTGGATTTTTCCTGTCGCTTCTGGCTGACGCGCAATACCTTCCATTGCTTTTCCACCAATTTGACCCAAACCAATTCCTGCTCCGATTACGATTAATCCTGCTCCAATTAAATTGTACATAGTAAATAGATTTATATTAAATTAAAAAATAAACTCAGGTTAAATAAAATCCCTTCTCACATCTTCTGCATCAGGAACTTTGTGTCCGTGGGCATCATGTGCATGGTCGTGATCGTGTTCTGCTACGGCCATACCAATAAATAAGGCAGAAAGCATGGTAAATATATAAGCCTGTAAAAAGGCAACTAAAACTTCAATTAAAGTGATAAAAAATGATAAAACTAAGGACAAGCCAGTCGCCCCTACAACTCCAAATTGTTCTTTTAAAGTAAACATAATGGCAATTAAACTCATCACTACTATATGTCCGGCAGAAATGTTTGCAAAAAGACGGACAAGAAGCGAAAAAGGTTTAATGATAAATGCGCCTGCTAATTCTATCACGGCTAATACAGGTCTTATTAAATAAGGCACTCCTGGCATCCATAATATGTGCATCCAATACTCTCTGTTTCCACTAGCGGTATAAATTATCAAGGTAAAAATAGCCAAACAAGCTGTTACAGCTAATTGACCTGTAACATTAAAACCAAATGGGGTTAAACCCAATAAGTTTAGTATCCAGATAAAAAAGAAAACGGTTAGTAAATACCCTGTGAATTTTCTATATTTTTTTTCGCCAATATTAGGTTTTGCAATCTCGTCTCTTACATAAATAACTAAAGGTTCTAGTACTCGGGCAAATCCTGTTGGAATACTTTTCCCCTTTTTATATTGCCTCGCTAGACCGCCAAAACCTAGAAGCATTAATAACCCAACAAATAAAACACCAAAAACGCTTTTTGTGATTGAAAAATCCATTACTTTATTGGCATTCGTAGCATGGTGTTCCTCATCAAAAGTTACTGTTTCTGCTCCTGCGTTTAATTCGTATATTTTGGTGTGTAATTTCACAAATTTAGAACCATTACGAGCAACCACTACCTCGCCTTCATCGTCGTGATGAAATTCCGAAGACATAAAAGTTACTAAACCATTACTAGACCACAAAATTACAGGTAGTGGAAAACCGATGTGTTTTCTTTCGCCAGCATCATTGGAGTATGAAAACAAATGAAAATCATGAGCATCTTTGATGTGATGGGTAATATATTCATCAACCTCTGATTTACCGTTCACTGGTCCATCATCTTCTGGGTCAGAAAATGAAAAGCCTTGAAATGTAAACATAAGGATAACAAACAAAGCTACTTTACTACTATATTTTGATGTTTTATTCATTACAAATAATTCGAAAATTGGCTCCTTAAAAATTTTGCGCAAAGGTAATTATTAAAAATAAATTACAAACCTTTTTTATTGTTTTATTATCGAACTACAATTTCTTTAAAATTTTAGAGACAAATATCACTTCAAAGGAGAGAAATAAGAGAATAGGAACTAGCATAGAAATACTATCTATTTTCGCAAATGAAGCTTCATTAAAGATAAGGGCTTTAAAAACTAGAACGAATAAAAATAATTTAAAAAATAAAGTAAATAGATAAATAAATCCAAGCTGGCTTTTATACTTTTCAATTTTAGAAAGAAATAAAATAAGGATACAAATAGCTAGTGAAGATAAAAAATGAAATAAATAAACATTATTTAAAGAAAAGGAAACTGTTTTTTGAAAATGTTCTAAAAGAATTTCATGCAGGTAGTAAGCACCAAAATACAGAACACTAAAAACGAGGAAGTATTTTAAAATAGAACTTAAAACAGTGCTCACTTATTTATTTGATTTACTTGCCTAATTAAAGCATAAATCGCCATAAAAATAGCAAAGAGCGTTAGGGTAATTTCTAAATAAGAGCTTTCAAACTTTTTATCTAGCCAAGACCCTAAAAGATTGCCCAAATAAATGATTAATCCCATTTGAAGTCCTGCCCCAGAAAGTTTTGCAGCGTTTTGTAAATTTTTATTTTCCTTTTTAGGAGACTTTTGCGGTTCCATTAGTAAGGTTAGCCATTTTATTTAAACTGCTGCCTTTTGCTGATCCCATAGTACAGGAAGCATTAAAAGTTGCCCCTGGTTCTACAGCCAATTTAGCGACAGAAACGACCCCTTCAATTATTGCTGAGGATTTTAATGTTAGTAAGTCTGATACTAACAATTCGCCATTAAAACTACCTTCAATATCAGCATTAACACATTCTACTTTTCCATGAATGTAACCATCTTTACCGATAACTACTTTACCCGATGTTTTTAAATTTCCATCAAGTTTTCCATCGATTCTAAAATCTGCTTCTGAAATAATATCACCTTTAATTTTAGTGTTTTTTTCAATACGATTGGGTTGTGCGCCTATTTCTGCCATTGTTTTAGGTTTTTTGTTGTCTGAAAACATGTTCTACGGTTTTGGGGTTACTACTCGATTTTTATAAGCTTGTAAATTTTTATGAACTTGTATAATCTTGTAGTTAGTGGATAAAATTACGAAATTCTCTTTGGTAACCCGATACTCTTTGTTGTTTTTTATCAATTCTCCAAAACCTAAGGCGAAATCTTCACTTATAAAACCGTGAACGACCAAAAACTGATTTTCTAAATTGAAAATATCTATAGATACCGAATTTTTATATTTTAAATCTTTAATTGCCTTTTCTAATAGTTCTTTTAACGCAGTTGCTTTTTCGGTTTCTGTCATTTTAAAGTCAAACACCAACTTCCACTGTTCCATTTTTTTAGTTGGATTTGCTACAACGAAATCTTTTACAGCTAATTTTGGCAGCTGATCAGCTATCATTTCTTTGGCTTTTTTTCCTTCGGGATTGTTGGGATAGTTTAAAGCCACATAATTTAAGGCTTCTTCAAAGGCTTCAAAACCTTGGATACGACCTATCGCGTTAGCCTTTAACATTTCGAACTTAGGAACAATCGGGTCTCCTGTGTACTTATTGATGTTTTCTTCTGCATTGGTAATTACGCCTAAGAAGTCTTGATTTGTAAATTGTTTATAAACTTGGGCATATTTTGCATCGGGACTGTCGGCATCGCCCTCTAAAACGGCTTGTGGGTTCAATAAAATTTCGGCATATCTAGAATCTGGATGATTATTAATAATGTTTTGTTTCATTTCTGCCATTAAGGGGCTAGCAGACTCTTCGTAAATCTTGTATAAATTGTATTTTGAGGGTAAAATTAAACGTTCTTCTGGGTTAGAACTTAACACTGTTTCTAATTTGCCTGCCGCTAAAAAATTCTCTTTAAATTTCTCTTTATAAATCAATCCTAATTGGTAATTGGCTAAATTTCTCTCGGTTTTTAAACTATCGATAATGGCAACATCTGTCGGAATTTGATTTAAATAAAAATCTATACTGTACTTTAATTCCTCTGGATTTTCTGAGGTTATTACTGCATTTTCGGCTGTGGTATTGTCAGCACCAATACTGCTTATGGTTTTATTTGCCCATCGCCAATTGTCTTCTAAAGCGCGATCACCCCAACGGGTTTTAAAGTCGGTTTTACCGTAGCCTAAACTTTGAATATTATAGAAATAAAATTTGCCTTTATTTTGTTTTCCGGCCTTACTAGCCGCAAACGCATCAATTCTTTTATTTTGGCGTGCTATTTCTTTTTTGGCAGCTAAGGAATCACTTTTTTTAAGCTTTGCTATATACTCCCCAAAATAAGCAAACTGCTTTACTTTAGGCATATTATATAACGAAACTACACTATCTGCGTAGCTCACCACCTCTTCGTAGTTGATAACGTCTTCTAAATTATCAAACTTCTTTTTAATCGCGCGATATTTTTTAGTATTCTCTGGGAGGTTGGTAAGTGTACTGTCATAATACGCTCCCGCTATTTTATACTCATTTTTATCAAAATTGTACTCGCCTAAATTCTCATAATTCAAGGCATTTAGCTGTGGTTTATTCTGAGTAGCTCTAAGCGATTTATTAAAATACGCCAAAGCCATACTATCTTTTTTATTTTCTAAATGATATTCCGCAACTTGCCTGAATATCTTATCTAGAAAAGGCCTGTTTTCTCTGTCTTCCTCTAAATTTGTTAAGTACTCGAGTACCGCTGTTTTATTTTCAGCGGTTAATTTAGTATTTTGGATTTTTTGCAAATGTGCATTGATCATCAATTCTCGGGGCGATTTTCTGTTTAATTCGATCACCTTATCAAAAGCATAGTTGGCACTGTCTTTAAAACCTAATTGATTGTATAATTGTCCGATAATATATAAATATCGCCCCTTTTCGGTATTTTTTTGAGTGTAGGCTTGGGCTATTTTTAATTGCTGAACAGCGGTATCTATTTTAGTTAAATTGATGTAAGCTTGCGCCATCATAGCGCGAGCATCGGCATATTCTTGATCTTTTAAGACCTCGAATTTGAATAATTTTTTTAAATTTTTTATGGCAAGTTCATCATTTTCTAAACGAATATTTACCTTTTCGCGCCAAATAGCCGCTTCATTTAGCTTATCACTTTTCGGATATTTTCTGAGAATATAATTGAACGCTTCTAAAGCCGGTAAAAAACGTTGTTCAAAATAACGCGTTTTTCCTAGGAGCAAGAACGACTCGTCTGTCTGCGGATTGCGTTCCTCGTCCTGGATGTCCATGCTGTGTTTTTGAATACCTTTTGCCGCTTTTTCCTCAGCAATCTCAAATTTAGGATTCTTGTTTTCGGAATCTAAAATTATTTCTTCTCGAATGGTAAGTCTTTCTATCGGGAGAATTTCCCAGTAATTATCTTGGTAAGTAGCATTTAACTCCTCTCGTCCTTCTTCAAATGCCAAATTGCCATTGTAAAGTACATTAAACTTCGTGTTTAAAGCGTGCCAATTGCGATTGACAAGGGTATCCTTTTTTGTAGAACAGGCCATAAAAAGCGCTCCACTAGAAAGTAGTAAAAAAATAAGTTTAAACCGAAGCTTCAATTTTCTATGTTTATGTACTAACCTAAACTAAAAAAAGGGCTGATTATTATGTAGTTTATCGATTAAAAGTGCATTATTTTTTACGATGTTGAAAAGTAAGGCTTCCTTATTTGAATTTTTTACCAACTAACTAGTCTGTTTAAAATAAAAATTCCACAAAAAAGGCATCAAAATACAGTTTGAACGAAAGTTTTATGTTTTAAATCGGTTGGAAGAATTAATGAGTATGATTTTCATAACCGAAAAACAAACTGTTTGGTTTGTTCCGTTTATCATCGAAGTGATTTAAAAATGTATTTAACGTTTCATAACGAAGAATAAAACTCAATACTAATATTCTCCCTTCGGGCGTAGCACTGAGCGCCATGCACTGAGCGACTTGTACTGAGCGCAGTCGAAGTAAGTCGAAGTGTGTTAGGGGGCTTTTACCCGCCAAAAAACACTTCTAGCTCTTTTAAAGTCTCCGTTGTGGTTTCAATATCTTTTACTATTTCTCCTTTATTTAAGACTACAATCCGCTCGCAGACTTCGGTAACGTGAATTAAATCATGGCTAGAAACAAGTACTGTTACATTTTGTTTGGCTACTAAATCTCTGATTATTCCTTTTAATCGTATTTGTGTTGTCGGGTCTAAATTGGCGAAAGGTTCATCTAATATGATGACCTCAGGATGACCAATAAATGAAGCCACAATTCCTACCTTTTTCTGATTCCCTTTTGATAAATCTCGTAAATACTTATTTTGACCTAAAATTTCATCATGGAAAAAATCTTTGAAACTGGCTAGTAAAGCATTTACATCAGCCTTATTTTGCCCTCTTAATTCTCCAATAAAATAAAAATATTCTTCGGCAGTTAAATACCCGATTAAAAAAGTTTCATCTATAAAAGCAGAAGTAAAAGGTTTCCAGTCTTCACTTGTATTTACTTGAACGCCATTATTGATGATGTGCCCCGTAGTAGGCTGAATCAAATCGAGTAACAAGCTAAAAAAAGTGGTTTTTCCAGCGCCGTTATTGCCTACCAATCCAAAACTTTGTCCTTTTGGGATTTCAAGATGTGGAATATTCAAAACGGTATTTTTATTGTACGTTTTTGTTAAGTTTTCTGTTGTTATCATTTTTTAAAATTCAAGTTTGAGTTCACACTTCGACTTACTTCGACTGCGCTCAGTACAACCGCTCAGTGCAAGAGTTCAAGTTCACACTTCGACTTGCTTCGACTTACTTCGACTGCGCTCAGTACAAGCCGCTCAGTACAGGTCGTTCAGTGAAAGTTTCTAGTTCAATAAAAATAAAAAATACCAAATTAGAAATACGAATTACGAAAATTTACAATTACAATCCAACTTTGGACATTAGACTAATTCACTATTTCACTATACTACTCCACCTCTTTTAAAAGCACTTCAATAGAACGTTCTAATTGTTCGTCGCGACCTTTGGCGATGATTGCTGGTTGATTTTTTACCAAAATATCTGGATTGGTCTCATTGTTTTCCATCCACTCCCCAGCTTTATTTTTGGCACTTGCCGGCACTACGCCCCAAACTATTCCGTTTGCCAAACGCTCCCAGCCTGCAAAACTACAGGTGCCTGGAACGGGCATTCCTACTGTTTTTCCAATGTTGAGATCCACATAGCCACTTGCAAAACATGAGCCATCGCTGTACATAGATTCATTGAACATCGCCAAGGTAGGCTTCGTCCATCTGGAGGACGGTTCTCCTCCTATTTTCCTGTATTCCGTTTCGTACGATAAAAATGGAACGCCCGTAAAGAACATGGCCAAATCTGCCACAAGGTCACCACCACCGTTAAAACGTGTGTCTATAATTACAGCTTTTTTATCGGCTAATTTACCCATCATTCGGTCATAAATAGTGCGATAAGGACCATCACTCATACCAGGAATATGTACATAGCCTAGTGTACCTTTGCTCTTTTCGGCAACTTCTTTTTCGTTTTGGAGTACCCAGCGTTTATACAATAGTGCTCCTTCTTCTCCCATATCTATAGGTTTTACGGTAATCTGCTTTTGGTTTGCTTTTTCGTCAAGAATATCTAAGAGCATAAACTGCCCTGCTTTGCGATTTAAGTAACTGGCGATATCCTTTATTGGAAGTACAGTTTCTCCATTAATTTTTTCGATAATCATTCCCGCTTTTAAATTAAAACCTGCCTTATCTAAAGGACCCTCTTTTATAATTTCTACGATTTTGATACCGTTGCCTTTATGATTATAATCCATAAAAATCCCTAAAGATGCGGTTTCATCTCCGTTTTCCATGGCATCACTGAAGCGTCCTCCTGCATGAGAAACATTGAGTTCGCCCAACATTTCGGAAAGCATTTCTGCAAATTCATAAGAATTGCCAATATGCGGCAGGTATTTTTGATATTCGCTACGCATCGCCTTCCAATCGATACCATGAAAATCAGACCGATAGAATATGCCATTGGTGCGCAACCAAACATGATCAAACATATACTGTCTTTCGGCATCGGCGTCTAGTAACATTTCTGAGTCAAGTTTTACAGGTTCTGTTTTTGCAGCATTCACATCTATTTTGGATATTTTACCATCAGCCAATAAAAATAAATTCTCTTGTTTTTTATCCCAATACAAACTTCCAGATTTTGCGCCCAACGCTACTAACTGTTTGGTGCTTTTGGTTCTAATCTCCGTTTCCCATAAATTCAAAGACTCTTCAAAACGAGTCAAATAATATAGTTTTTCTCCATCTTTGGAAAGTACAGCATCGGCGAGTTTGGAAGAATGGATGGTTAGTCTAGACTTTCGGTCGCGTACATTATCCAAATCAAACTTTAAAGGCTTTATTGTTTTGTCCTTCTCTTCGTCTTCTTTATTCTTTTTCTTTTGATCTGATTTTTGATCTGGCTTGTCTTCCTCTTTTTTATTGCCCTCTTCTATGAGCTTCATTAAATCGTATTCGTCTTTAGACATATTAAACTTGTCCCAACCGTCTTTGGTCAAAAACATAGTATATACATCAAATTCAGAACTACCGCTGGTTGCATAGCTCTTTAATCCTTCCTTATTGGCATACCAAATCAATTGTTTTCCTTCATTTACCCATTTCGGAGAAATGTCTGTATAGCCACTTTCGGTTAAATTCATGCGGGTTTTGCCATCGGCAGAAATCAGTAAAATTTCATTATTACTAAGGCTTACCCCCCAATCTACCAACAACCATTTGCTATCTGGACTCCATTGAAAGTATTGGTCTCCATCAGAAAAATGGTAGAGATCATCGGGCGTGAGCAGCGTCGTTTCTATTTTTGTTTTTAGGTTCCTAACTTTTAAAGTTCTGCGCCCTTCAATATACGCCATTTGCTCCCCATCTGGTGAGAATTCAGGGAGATATACATCAGTTTTAGCCGTCAATAAAGTATCTTCTTTAATTAAAGTAGCCGCAAAGAAATAAGGCTCTTCTTTTCTGGTTTTTGTAGCTTTATAAATGCTCCACTTACCACCACGTTCACTGGCATAAGCAACCGATGCGCCATCGGGCATAAACTTTACGAATCGTTCCTGTTCTGGCGTATTGGTCAGGCGCTTAGTAATCGACCCATCAACCGAAGTTACGAACACTTCGCCCCTACTAATAAAGGCTATTTCCTTACCGTTGGGAGCAATATCCATTTCGCGAACACCACCATTGATAGTTACATATTCCACCGTGTTCTCTGCATTTTGTGTCCGAATACTAATGTTGACTTTTTGCGGCTCGCTTCCTTCTTTATAGGTATATATTTCCCCATCGTAGCTGAAAGCCATGGTATCATTTCCAATACTAAGAGACCGAATAGGATGTGTTTTAAAAGTAGTGAGTTGCACTATTTGTGATGGGTTATCCAAATTAAGTTTGTGAATGTTGTAAGTACCACTAGACTCGCTTAAGTAGTACATACTTTTTGAGGCGCTAGCATACACCGGATTTCTATCTTCTCCTTTAAAAGAAGTAAGCATGGTATGTTCTCCTGTGGTACTATTATATTTCCAAATATCCCTAGTAATTGCGGATACGTGATGCTTTCTAAAAGTGTCTTCATAGCCCTTTTTATCGTGATAGAGCATTTCTTTGCCATCAGCACTTACTTGTACATCCTCAGCGGGCACCGTTAAAATCTGATCTATCCTGCCACCCATTACAGGTACACTATACAATTCTGGTTGCCTACTTATGGGATATTGCCTATGTGTAACCGCATCTTGTCTCGCGGCACCAAATAGCACTGAAGTATTATCGGCAGAAAAAGTATAAGGAATTTCATCAGTACTATGAAACGTAAGTCGGGTTTCGGCTCCACCTTGTGCGTCCATAGCAAAAACATCAAAATTCCCGAAGCGGTTTGAAGCGAAAGCAATAGATTTCCCGTCCTTGCTCCAAACTGCACCATAATCATGGGCGGTATGAAAAGTAAGTTGTTTGGCTAAACCCCCGCCAGAAGCAACACTATAAATATCACCTTTATAAGTAAATGCAATAGTAGCGCCATCAGGAGATATAGCGGGATATCTTACCCATTTTGGTTGAACTTGGGCGGTTAAGGTGACTAAAAATAAAACCGAAATTAGGGTGGTTAAATAATTTTTCATTTGGTATTGATTGAAAATTAAAAGTTGCGAAAGATAAGTAAATGACCTTATACTACAAAGGGATAAATAATAGCCCTTAAGATTTGTTACTAGTTTTATAAGTTTATGAGTGAAAGCAAAAAATTGTACTCAAAGTTGTGCTCTTGTGCTGAGCGTAAGCCAAGTGTGGACTTGAACTTACTTCTGGCTTCTGGATTATAGAATTATGAGTGAAAAAATTAAACTTGAACTTAATTTTTCCTTTCAACTTAAATAAAAGTATGATTTTTTAAAAATTTCTATCCCATTGAAAAATCACTATCTTTACGGTTATTAAAATTTTAGTATGAACCTTTTTTCTTGTTTATCTATGGTATTCAAGAAGTCAATATAAAAAATATGGGTTGTAGCAGTTGTTCAACTGGCAAAGACGGACAACCAAAAGGCTGTAAGAATAATGGAACTTGCGGCACTGATGGTTGTAATAAATTAACCGTTTTCGATTGGCTTTCGAACATGGCCTTACCAAATGGCGAGAAACCGTTTGATGGCGTGGAAGTCCGGTTTAAAAATAGTAGAAAAGAATTTTTTAGAAATTCCGAAAATCTATCTTTGTCTATAGGCGATATTGTCGCCACTCAGGCAGCATCTGGTCACGATATAGGTATGGTTACGCTTACAGGTGAACTGGTCAAGGTTCAAATGAAAAAAAAGAACGAAGATTATACCAATCCTGAACTGCCAAAAGTCTATCGAAAAGCTTCACAGAGAGATATTGATATTTGGCAAACTTGCCGAGATCGCGAAGCCGAAATACAAAAACGTTCGCGTGAATTAGCGATTGCCCTAAACCTACAAATGAAACTTTCAGATGTTGAATTTCAAGGTGATGGTTCAAAGGCTACTTTTTATTATACGGCCGAAGAACGTATAGATTTTCGTCAGTTGATAAAAGATATGGCAAAAGCTTTTGCTATTCGGATTGAAATGCGCCAAATAGGCTACCGTCAAGAGGCACAACGTTTAGGAGGCATCGGTTCTTGTGGAAGAGAATTGTGTTGCTCTACCTGGTTGACAGATTTTAGATCGGTTAGTACCTCGGCCGCTCGCTATCAACAACTTTCTTTAAATCCGCAAAAATTAGCGGGACAATGTGGAAAGCTAAAATGTTGTTTAAATTATGAGCTTGATGTGTATTTAGATGCTTTAAAAGATTTTCCTTCGCAAGAAACAAAAATACTCACAGAAAAAGGATTGGCCATTTGTCAAAAAATAGATATTTTTAAAGCGACTTTATGGTTTTGTTATAAAGACGATTGGGCCAACTGGCACGCTTTATCCAAAGAGCAAGTGAATGAAATGTTGGCTAAAAACAAAAGAAAAGAGAAAATCGAAAGTTTAGAAGAATATGCCATTATTCCATCCGAAGAAAAGGAAAAACAAAAAGTTTTTGAAAATGTAGTAGGTCAAGACAGTCTTACCCGTTTTGATAGGCCCAAACAAAGTAAAAACAATCGGAATAAAAAAAGAGTTACTGTAGATAGCCATAATTCTAAGAGTTTAAATGCTCCCAATACGGATCAAAATACTGGTTCTAGAAACAGTTCAAAAGACAATAATAAACGAAGACATAATAAAAAAAGGCCTAATAAAAATGAATAAGATTACGCTCTGCCTTTTAAGCATTTTGCTATTTGTTTCCTGTGATTTATCCATCGTACAATCAGATTATAGAGCGACAACAGATGGTAAATGGGATAAAGACACTGTTTTAGAATTTAAGATTTCAGAACTTGACACCGTTACACCCTATCACCTTTTTATTAATCTTAGAAACGATGAAACCTATGAGTTTAGCAACCTCTTTCTTATAGCAGAACTTAATTACCCCGATGGCGCTTCAATCAAAGATACTTTAGAATATGAAATGACAATGCCCGATGGGGAATGGCTTGGAAAAGGTGCTGGGAGCATCAAAGAAAATAAATTATGGTATAAAGAAAACATCGTTTTTCCCGTTAAGGGCGTATATACTTTAAAAATAGGGCATGCCATGCGAAAAAATGGCACTGTAAAAGGAATTATAGATTTACAAGGCATTACGGATGTCGGGTATCAAATAGAAAAAACCAATTAAACCGCTATGGCAAAAGCAAAAAAAAAAACATCCTCTCAAGGCTTTTTTAAATTTATAAAATGGTTTTGGATTTTATTTTTAACGGGGATTTTCACTGTTGTTCTTATATTTTTAGCTGCTTCATGGGGCTGGTTTGGAGAATTACCCACTTTTGAACGTTTAGAGAACCCACAAACCAATTTAGCGACCGAAATTATATCTTCAGACGGGGTAACTTTAGGCAAGTATTATTTAGATGATAACCGTACCCCTATCCCTTTCGACGAACTTCCGAAAACTTTAGTAGATGCATTGGTGGCTACAGAAGATGCGCGATATTTTGAACATTCTGGGGTTGATGCTCGAGGCACAGTTAGAGCTATTGCCTACCTGGGCTCAAAAGGTGGCGCAAGCACCATCTCGCAACAATTAGCAAAACAGCTTTTTACGGGAACTGCTGGCCGCGGTTGGCAACGTTATACTCAGAAAATTAAAGAATGGGTAATTGCTACACGTTTAGAACGACAATATACCAAAGAAGAAATTATTGCCATGTACTTTAATATTTACGATTTTGGTAATAATGCAGATGGAATTCGTTCTGCGGCTAAAATATATTTTACCAAAGAACCAAAAGACTTAAATGTTTCAGAATCAGCCATGTTGGTCGGTATGTTTAAAAACTCTTCGTTATACAATCCGCTGCCTAAAAGAAATCCGGTAGGTACTAAAAATAGGCGTGATGTTGTTTTAGCACAAATGGCAAAATATGGGTATTTAGATGAAAAAGTAAAAGATTCACTACAACAATTACCCTTAGCACTGCGATATTCTCCAGAGTCGCACCAAGATGGATTAGCCACCTATTTTAGGATGCACCTTCAAAAATTTCTAAACGATTGGATTGCTAAGAATCCAAAACCAGCCTTACAAGGCGAGCGCGATAAATGGAATATTTATTTAGACGGATTAAAAGTATATACCACCGTTGATTCTCGGATGCAGCAAAATGCGGAAGAGGCTGTAAAAGAACACATGAAAAAGTTGCAAGCCGAATTTTTCAACCAAAATACACCAGAACGCAATAAAACAGCTCCTTTTCTAGATTTGAATGATGAAGAAATAGAGCGTATTTTTGAGCGTGCCATAAAAATATCGGACCGTTGGCGCATTATGAAAAATAATGGAAACTCTGAAAAAGAAATTAGAGCATCCTTCAAAAAAGCAACGCCAATGGTGGTTTTTGATTGGAACAGCGAAGGCAAAGAAAAAGATACAATTATGACGCCTTTAGACTCTATTCGCTATTATAAATCTTTTTTAAGAACAGCCATGATGTCTATGGAACCCCAAACAGGGCATGTAAAAGCCTGGGTTGGTGGTCTTAACTACAAACATTTTCAGTATGATAATGTAATACAAGGAACGCGACAAGCAGGTTCTACTTTTAAACCTTTTGTGTATGCCGCAGCCATTGATCAGTTGCGTTTATCACCATGTGATAAGTTCCCGGATGATGAATACTGTATTGAAGCTAATAAACATGGTAATCCCGAGGCTTGGTGTCCTAAAAATTCTGACGGTAAATTTTCACTAAAAAGTATGTCTTTAAAATCGGCATTAGCCAACTCCGTTAACTCTATTACAGCGCAGTTGATGGATTTAGTTGGGCCCAAAACCGTTGTGAATATGGTAAAGAATATGGGTATCACAGGGGAAATTCCTGAAGTACCTTCTATTGCCTTAGGCACGCCCGATGTTAATGTATATGAGATGGTAGGTGCTTTTGGTACATTCGCTAATGAAGGAGTGTATGTAAAGCCTGTTTTAGTTACGCGTATTGAAGATAAAAACGGCACCGTGCTTTACGAGTATGTGCCCGAAACCCGAGATATCATGAGTAAAGATGTTGCCTACGCCATGGTCGATTTATTACGAGGCGTTGTAGAAGGTGGTTCTGGTAGCAGATTAAGAGGGAGTGGTAATAAAAATAATCAAATGTATAAGGAAATCATTACGGGGTATCCTTACGAATTAAACAACCCAATAGCTGGTAAAACAGGAACTACACAAAACAATAGTGATGGTTGGTTTATGGGTTTTGTGCCTAATTTAGTGACTGGTGTTTGGGTAGGCGGTGAAGAAAGGGCTACCCACTTTAAAACCACAACGTACGGTCAAGGTGCATCGATGGCGTTGCCTATTTGGGGTTCGTATATGGTTAAAAATTATGCTAATAAAGACATTGGAGTTTCCGATGGCAATTTTAAAATTCCAGAGGGTATGTCTATTAACTTAGATTGTGCAAAAGTGCTACAAGCCAAAAAGGATAACAATAGTCCTGCGCATGACGATTTAGATGATTTAGATTTTTAATGCCATCAGCGCGGTCTTTGGTGTTTTAGGCAAAGGATGTAAAAAGTCTTTAGCTTTATTGCTTAGAACTGTTTATTCAGCGGTAAAAAAGGCTTTATCGTTACAACTTTAACTTAGCGGACTTTTAGGTTCACTCCGTTGTATATTTTCTAGCTTTTTTTATGGTAGTTTTCTTTGCCTAATCTCTCCATTCTTTTGGAGCTTGACTGCTTATACCATTTATTAATTTACAGATTGCACCACCAGCTTCATAAACTCACCCATTTTACTATCGTCCATCCAACGGGTAACTACGACCAAGTCGTGCTCGTTATCAACCACAATATAATTGCCTCCAAAACCGGCTGCAAAGTAAACTTCTGGAGAAACGTCTTGCCATTCACTAGTGCTATTCATCCACCATAGGTAACCGTACTCTTTATTGGGGCTTGAGGGTTGATGTGCTGCTGCAATCCATTTTTCCGAGAGTAGTTGTTGGTTCTTCCATTTGCCCTTTCTTAAAAACAGGAGTCCAAATCTGGCTTGGTCAATGGCGCTGATAAAAATTCCACCTCCAGAATGACCGCCACCGCTTACCGACTGCATCATTAATCCATCGACATTTACAAACGAGTTTTCATAGCCATACCAACGCCAAGTAGTCGAAGCACCAATAGGATCCATAATTTTTTCTTTAAGAACCATAGGCAAGGGCTTTCTAAATACTTGAAGTAAAGAATAAGCGAGCAGGTTAACGCGTACATCGTTATACTCGTAAACAGTGCCTGGTTCGTTAAGTTTCCTGTTTTTCCAGTCATCAATACCGCCATCTTTAGGCGGCCTGTCTGCCCAATCATGCAAACCGAAAAGCGTTCCGCTCCAATCAGAGGACTGGTTTAATAAATTGTCCCAAGTGATTTTCTCATTGTGTTGTCCTTCAAAAGAGCTATCCCAAACATAATTTTTTACACTATCTGTTACACTTTTTATAAGTCCGTCGTCTATGGCCAAACCGGCTGTGGTAGAAAGAAAACTTTTAGTAACGCTAAAAGTCATATCCACACGATGAATATCGCCCCATTGCGCTACAATATACCCATTTTTTAGGATGAGACCTGCAGGCCCGCCACGCTCTTTCATAGGGCCTATAATTTTATACTCAGGCTCTCTAGCGTAAGATTTAAGATTGGCAATCCGCAAATCTCTTTCCACTTTGTTCTCATTAGCCAAGGCAAAAGTTACGGCATTATCTAACAATAGGGCATTCATGTTCAATGCTGCTGGTTTTTTTGTTTGCCATGAAGCATCGGGAAAATAGCTATTTTGAGCGTTTGCAACAGAAAGGCATAAACTAAAAAAGAGTAAAAGGATTTTGTTTTTCATTGGGTTTTATTTTACTGTTAATTTGTTAAGATATTACCGAAATACTGATTTAAATTTTAGGTCATAAAAAGTAAGCAATTACGAAGCATTTAATTTTGGGTTAAGCACATAGTTTCATGCGCGCCCAAAGCTATAAATTTACAACTATTTCGCCTATTTTTTTACCTTATGGTGTTTTCATGCTTTATTTTCCGCTCTGTTTGTAGCGTTAGTTAGACATACTCTTTTACGATTTTTGGCTTTAACAATGGTTCGTGCAAATTGCAAATGTGTATGGTAGGTTTGCAAAAAATACCCAGGGCTCTGCCTATTTTTATGGGTGATTGCGAATAGCTTCCCTTATTTAAAGCTCTTTTGCTCTTTTATTTTGGCTTTTCTGTGGGTAAAAACCAAATATGCCTGTTTGTGTTGTTGGCTTTTTACATTGTTTTGGCAAAAAATCCTGTGTTTGGTGTCGTAGAACACCGCAAGGTGCCATTCATAGAACACATTGTTGTATGCCGTTTTTATTTTATACCAATTAAGACCGTTGCACGGTCTTGCATAATTTGAATACATTTCGTATCTTTTTACTATGGAAATAGTAAAACATCCCACCTTAGCAGATAGCGTTTGCGATTTACGAACACGCAAGATAAAGCGCACTTTTTTCACTCAAATC
>JBGSQM010000041.1:0-6234 GCA_041738035.1 Cellulophaga sp. | reverse complement strand
CAATGGTATGTTGCAGAACAAATTGAAGAAGAAGCTGTAGCTCGTACTATTCTAGACAAAATAAACCTTATTGGAGACGATAAAGGTGGCTTGTATTTGTTTGATAGAGATATTCAACAAATGACCATTTCCTCTGCTTCTTTTGATCAAGCAAAATAAAACAACTGCATTATTTAAACCCTATCAAAATTGATAGGGTTTTTTAAATTTAATTTCCCATTAAAAATTGGTTCACAGCTTACATTTTCCTATTTTAACTGGCTTACATTTTTTAAATATTTGAGTTTATTTCTACATTAATCATCAATTCCATGAATACCCTAAAACTCTCAGCTTTATTACTATTTACACTTCTAATGTCCCCTAAAGCCTATAGCCAAGAGGCTGTAGGTGAGTTAAGCGGTTATATTTATGACGAAAGTGGTTTTCCATTAATGGGCGCAACTGCTGTGCTAGATAACACCGAAAAAGGGGCAACTACCAACGAAAATGGTTTGTTCATCATTCGGGGCATATTGCCTGGTTCTTACAACCTAAGCGTTAGCTTTCTTGGTTTTGAATCTAGAACAGAATTTAACATCAATATTAAATCTGTCGGGAATCAAACCTTGACCTTTAGACTAAAAGAAAGCAATAATCAACTGGGCGAGGTGGTGATTACCAATAGCCAAGTATCAAGACCTAAAGAAACACCTTTATCATTTCAAAGATTATCAGCAGTAGAAATTGCCACTTATCCAGGTGGTAATAATGATGTGGTTCGAGTAGCACAATCTTTACCAGGTGTTTCACCTTCGGTAGGTGGTTTTAGAAACGATTTAATTATTCGAGGAGGAGCACCCAACGAAACGGTATATTATTTAGATGGCGTTGAAATTCCCAATATTAATCATTTTAGCACACAAGGAAGCGCTGGTGGCCCAGTTGGTTTACTTAACGTATCTTTTATAGAAAATGTTAGCTTATCTAGTTCCTCATTTGGAGCACAATATGATAATCCACTTTCTGGGGTATTGCAATTTGATCAGCGTACTGGAAATCGAAATAATTTTAGAGGCAATATTAGAGTAAGCGCCAGTGAAACCGCACTTACTTTAGAAGGCCCACTTTTTAGAGGCAATAATGAACAAAGCAAAACGAGTTATATTATCTCGGCCAGAAGAAGCTACCTCCAATTTCTTTTTGAGCTGATAGGTTTACCGATAAGACCTGATTATTGGGATTATCAATATAAGATTACCCACAAATTTGGGGAATATGACGAACTTAATTTAATTGGTCTAGGCAGTATTGATAATTTTTCGCTAGAAGCACCCTCAGAATTTGATGAATCGCAACAAGCAACACTAGAGCAATCTCCCTTTATAGAACAAAAAACAAATACTATTGGCTTGTCATGGAATCACAGATTTAAAGATGGTTCTGGTTTTTTTAGAACCGTTTTGAGTAATAATCGATTACAAAATACCTTTATTAGATTTGAGGATAATCAAACCCAAGAAAATCCTTTTTTCATAAACGATGCCGTGGAGTCAGAAACCAAACTAAGATTTGAATACACAAAGTTTTTTAATGGTTTTAAATTGAGTACCGGATTTAATGCGCAAGTATCTGATTATTTAAACGATACTTTTGAACGGCGTAGTAATTTAAATTATAATACTGAAATTAATTTTTTAAAATATGGTGCCTTTGCCAACCTAACCAACTCATTTTTTAATAATAAGTTTGATGTTTCTGCAGGTTTTAGGGTAGATGCAGACACGTTTACAGATACCAATTTATTACAAACGTTTTCGCCACGCGTATCGGCTTCTTATGAATTTATACCTTCTTGGAAACTCAATGCCTCTATAGGCCGTTATTTTAAAATTGCGCCCTATACCATTTTAGGGTTCAGAGATCAACAGGGAGACTTAGTGAATCAAAATAGTGATTACACGCAGTCTGACCACTACGTCATCGGAGTTTCAAAAGAAATCAGCAAAGCATCGAGCGTATCTATCGAAGGCTTCTTTAAAGATTATGAAGATTATCCAGTTTCTATCCGCGATGGGGTTTCATTGGCCAATAAAGGGGCGGGTTTTGAGGTTTTAGGAAACGAAGCTATTGCCACTGTAGGTCGAGGCAGATCTTATGGATTAGAGTTGTTATTTCAACAAAAATTAACCAACAATTTTTACGGTATATTCTCATATACCTACTTCTTTAGTGAATTTACGGGATTAGATAACGATGTGTTTTTACCATCGGTTTGGGATAGCAGACACTTGTTATCGTTTACTGGAGGTTACAAATTGAAGCGCAACTGGGAAATAAGTTCTCGTTGGCGATTTGCCGGTCGCACTCCTTTCGTTCCTGTTGACGTGCAAGCATCCACGCCAATTTATCCAGATTTAGTTCTGGATTATAGCCGATTAGGTGACGAAAAACTTGATGTTTTTTCGCAAGTAGATATAAGAATTGATAAAAAATGGAACTTTAAAAAACTGGCACTTAATCTCTTTTTTGAAGTACAAAATGTCTTATTTCAAGATATTCCACAACCTCAAGAATTCGGTTTAAATCGTGGTCTTGATGGCGCAATCGTTCAACCACAACAATTAGTTGGTTTGCAAGCTGATGGTGGTTCGCCTATTCCTGTTATTGGTATTGTGGTAGATTTTTAAATTGTTGGCATAAAAGTAATAAACGCTATATTTTCTTTATGGCATTAATAGAACAAGGAAAGTTCTTCTTATTTAGCGTCATTGTATTGATAAAACTTAATCAAATAGTGTGAATGGGCTCTACGAGCTTATCGAACTAGGGTTTCAAACAATTACTCTAAATAAAACAGATTACGCTAACTAGCGGGATTAATTCAACCATCTAGTTTGACTTCGCGCTACGAGCCTATCAAACTAGAGTTTCATTAAATTTAACATTTAGCCTTATTTAGATTTAATAAAAATAGTTTAGTTTTGTCTTATCAATTCTTATAGCATTTGTTTTGGGCAAAAAGAAGCAAAAAAAGAAAGAAAAAAAGGCGCTAAAAAAATTAGCAGAATCCTCTTTTAAAATAGTAGATAAAGTAAAAAGTAAATGCTGCCAGAAATATCAAAAAGCAGAAAGTAAGCGTTGTAAAAAATGCCCTTGCTTTGATTTAATTAAAAAAGTAGCCTAATCATTTTATAAAATTGATTTAAAACCTGTGCAGTTTCATTAAATTGCACAGGTTTTAACATTATACCCAGCATGCAACTTATTCCTTACCTTTTAAAATACACGCAGCTTTCAGAAAAAAGCATTCAACAAACTGTTGAACTCTTAAATGAAGACTGCACCATTCCGTTTATATCGCGGTATCGAAAAGAAAAAACTGGAAATTTAGATGAAGTCCAGATAGGCGACATCGTAAAATTTAAAGAGCAGTTTGATGTTTTAGAAAAAAGAAAATTAGCGATTATCAAATCGGTTAAAGAGCAAGATATGTTGACGGATGAACTTGAAAAAAAGTTTCAGCAAGCGGCAGATTTAACTTCATTAGAAGACTTATACTTACCCTTCAAGAAAAAAAGAAATACCAAATCTGAAATTGCCACAAAAAACGGATTAGCCCCTTTGGCGAAAATAATTCTGGCGCAGAACAATGATAATATTGAGTATATAGCATCACAATACCTCAACGAAAATGTAATCAATGAAGATGAGGCTATTGAAGGAGCACAACATATTATTGCGGAATGGATTAACGAGCGCGCTGATATTCGCAACTTGATTCGAAATCAACTTGAAAAACTAGCGCAAATAACCACAAAAGTTATCAGTTCAAAAAAAGACACTCCTGCCTTTGCAGAAAAAGCTCAAAAATTCAGAGATTATTTTGATTGGACAGAACCCTTAAATCGCTGTCCGTCTCACCGATTATTAGCCATTTTACGTGCTGAAAATGAAAAAATTATCCGTGTAAAAATAGAAATTGATGATGAACATACATTGGAAAAAATAGAAGAGCGTATTCTAAAATCTAAAACTTCGAGCTGGCCTTACATTAAACTAGCCATTGAAGATGCCTATAAGCGACTACTTTACCCATCTTTATCTAACGAAATTTTAAAGTTAGCCAAAGAAAAAGCAGATGAAGAAGCTATTCAAGTTTTTTCGAAAAATTTAAAGCAATTATTATTAGGCTCACCCTTAGGTGAAAAACGAATTTTGGCTTTAGACCCTGGTTTCAAATCGGGATGTAAATTGGTTTGTTTAAATGCGCAAGGCGATTTAATTCATAATGAAACTATTTATCCACACGCCCCACAAAATGATGCGATAGGTTCAATAAAAAAAATTAGCACGCTAACCGATGCTTACAAAATTGAAGCAATTGCCATTGGCAACGGAACAGCGTCGCGAGAAACAGAACATTTGGTAAAACGTATTCACTTTAAAAATCCAATCGAAGTTTTTGTGGTAAGCGAAGCGGGAGCATCAATATATTCCGCTTCAAAAATTGCAAGAGATGAGTTCCCGAATTATGATGTTACGGTGCGTGGTGCGGTTTCTATAGGTCGAAGATTGGCTGACCCGCTGGCAGAATTGGTAAAAATAGATCCAAAATCGATAGGAGTTGGTCAATACCAGCATGATGTTGATCAGACTAAATTAAAAACATCCTTGGACACGGTGGTAGAAAGTTGTGTAAATTCGGTTGGGGTGAATATCAATACAGCTAGTATTCCTTTATTGAGTTATGTTTCTGGTATAGGGCCAAAACTGGCAGAAAATATTGTTGCCTACCGCAACGAAAACGGGGCGTACACTTCAAGACAAGATATAAAAAAAGTACCTCGATTAGGTGGAAAAGCTTTTGAACAGGGAGCGGCTTTTTTACGGATTAAAGATGCCGAAAATCCTTTGGATGATTCGGCTGTACATCCGGAACGCTATGCGTTAATTACGACCATGGCCAAAAACCAAGGCGTGACAGTTCAAGAACTTATAGGAAATAGAAAAACCTTAGAAAATATCGATTTAGAAAAATATTGTAGCGATGATATTGGGTTACCAACACTTAAAGATATTGTCAAAGAACTAGAAAAACCTGGCTTAGATACCCGCGAAAAAGCAAAGGTTTTTACCTTCAATCAAAATATAAAATCGATTACCGATTTGAACGAAGGGCAATTATTGCCTGGCATAGTCAATAATATTACCAACTTTGGCTGCTTTGTGGATATAGGCATCAAAGAAAGTGGTTTAATTCATATTTCAAACCTATCCGATACCTTTGTAAAAGATGTGAACCAATACGTAACTCTGCAACAACAAATCATTGTAAAAGTGCTAGAAGTTGATGTGCCTAGAAAAAGGATTCAATTAAAATTGTATAAATAAGGTTAGGCAATAGTCAAAAGTTTATTGTTTTAGAGTCGGTTACAACAAATAATTTGTAAAAACTTATTAAAATTCAAAAAATATTTCCTTGCTAAAAATTGCTTTTCATCCTATTTATAAACATTCCCTACCCGAAGGACACCGATTTCCGATGTTGAAATACGATTTGCTGCCGCAACAACTATTACATGAAGGTACTTGTGAGGCTGCTAATTTTTTTGAACCAGAAATTCCGAATGATAAGTACATTTTAGCAGTTCATGATGCGGAGTATTTTTATGATTTGTTAAATATTAAAATCCCGCCAAAAGAAGCTCGTAAAATAGGTTTTCCACTTACCGAAGATTTAGTAGAACGCGAACGTATTATCGCAGATGGCACCATGAAAGCTTGCGAATATGCCTTAAAATACGGAGTTGCTATGAATATTGCTGGAGGCACACACCATGCTTACACCAACCGAGGCGAAGCCTTTTGTATGCTCAACGATCAAGCGATTGGCGCACGATATCTACAGTATAAAAAATTAGCTCACAAAATTTTGATTGTTGATCTAGATGTACATCAAGGTAATGGAACGGCTGAAATTTTTAAAGATGACACCTCCGTTTTTACTTTTTCAATGCACGGCGCTAGTAATTATCCTTTTAAAAAAGAGAAATCCGACTTAGATATCGCCTTGAAAAAAGGAACAGAAGACCAAGTATATTTATCTATATTATACCAATCACTTCCTAAGTTAATTGATGAAGTACAACCCGATTTTATATTTTACCTCTGCGGTGTTGATGTCATCGCGAGCGATAAGCTTGGCACTTTAGCCTTAACCGTTGAAGGTTGTAAAAAAAGAGATGAGTTTGT
>JBGSQM010000004.1:0-59396 GCA_041738035.1 Cellulophaga sp. | reverse complement strand
TGTTCCATTACCCGAACACGATCACGAACCATTACAATTTTATGAAAAAATGTGTCAATTGGGATTTCTTTGTCCGCTAGATTGTCATCACCAGGTTTTAAAATTAGACTACCCCCTCTCCATTTATCTGCTATCGGTGTAACAGCACTGGCATCACTCCATTTTCTTAAAATAGTGATTAAAGATTGTTCTACTTCAGAAAAACTTACAGCGTCCACTTCATCTTCTAAGGCTTCAATCACTTCAAATTCAGCATTTAAATCAATTGTTTCTAGTCCTTTTTCAATAAAAGTTACCCAATAGTGTTTTGATGTTACGTTGGTGACAACGCCTTTTCCAAACTCCGGATGTTGTATTCTTGAGCCTATTCCTAATAATTGCATCAGTTTAACTTTTAAAATCCTAATAAAATGCTAATTTATGTTAAGCTTTTTAATTGACAAAAAACTAAACGGCTTGAATTACTATTTTCCTAGTCAAAATCGTACTTTTGCACTTTTGCTATAGAAAAATGATTCACTACGAAGAAAATATAGAAGTAAAAGGCGCACGCGTTCATAACCTTAAAAATATAGATATTACCATTCCAAGAGAAAAACTTGTAGTTATTACAGGCCTTTCCGGAAGCGGTAAATCATCATTAGCTTTTGATACTATTTATGCGGAAGGGCAACGGCGTTATATCGAGACTTTTTCTGCCTATGCTAGGCAATTTTTAGGGGGTCTGGAGCGCCCTGATGTAGATAAAATAGACGGACTTTCACCAGTGATTGCTATCGAACAAAAAACTACCTCGAAATCGCCGCGCTCTACAGTTGGCACTATTACTGAGATCTATGATTTTTTACGCCTTTTGTTTGCACGTGCAGGCGATGCGTATAGCTACAATACGGGTGAAAAAATGGTGAGTTATAATGATGAGCAAATCCGTGAACTCATCAAAGGCGAATACCTAGAAAAAAAAATAAATATTCTTGCGCCTGTTATTAAATCAAGAAAGGGGCATTATAGAGAATTATTTGAGCAAATCGCCAAACAAGGTTTTGTTAAAGTTCGTGTTGACGGCGAAGTGAAAGACATTGTTAAAGGTATGAAAGTGGATCGTTATAAAGTTCACGATATCGAAATTGTGATTGACAGACTTAAAGTTTTAGCTACTGAGGATTTTGATAAACGTTTGGCGGAAACCATAAACACAGCGATGTATAATGGAGAAAACGTGCTTATGGTTTTAGAAGAAGGCGAAAAAATAGCCCGTTATTTTAGTCGAGATTTAATGTGCCCCACTACAGGAATATCATACCCAAACCCTGAACCGAATACATTTTCATTTAATTCTCCTAAAGGCATGTGTCCTGATTGTAGTGGTTTGGGGCATATTTATGAAGTAAATCCGATTAAAATATTTCCTGATAAAAAACTTTCCATCAAAGCAGGTGGCATTGCACCGTTAGGACCTTACAAGAACTCTTGGGCATTTAAACAAATTGAAATTATAGCGCAGCGTTATCATTTTGAATTGACAGATGCCATTGGTAAAATACCTGAGAATGCTGTACAAGTTTTACTCCATGGGGCTAATGAAACTTTTGAGGTAGATTCAAAAACATTAGGCGTAAAACGTTCGTATAAAATTGATTATGAAGGGATTGCAAATTTCATTAAAAATCAGTTTGATACTGCTGAATCAACATCAATTAAACGATGGGCTAAGGAATATATGGATAAAATTGCCTGCCCCACTTGCGAGGGTTCGCGATTGCGTAAAGAATCTTTAAATTTTAAAGTTGATGATAAGAATATTGCTGAATTAGCTAATTTAGACATTACAGAATTGGCTCAATTCTTTAAAAATCTTCCGCATAAAATTGAAGGAAATCAGCTTAAGATTGCCGAAGAAATCATCAAAGAAATTAGCACTAGAATCCAGTTTTTATTAGATGTTGGTTTAGATTATTTGTCTTTAAATCGCAGTTCTAAATCGCTTTCTGGCGGCGAAGCGCAGCGGATACGACTTGCAACACAAATAGGATCTCAATTGGTGGGCGTTTTGTATATTTTAGATGAACCAAGTATTGGTTTACATCAACGTGATAATGAACGTTTGATAAAATCCTTAGAGTCTTTACGCGATTTAGGAAATTCTGTGATTGTGGTAGAGCATGATAAAGATATGATTGAAAGAGCGGATCATGTAATTGATATTGGCCCAAAAGCAGGAAAATATGGCGGAGAAATCATATCGGAAGGAAAACCATCAGACTTAAAAAATTTTGACACCTTAACTGCCGATTATATTACTGGTAAACGGAAAATTGAAGTCCCTAAAAAACGCAGAAAAGGCAATGGAAAAAGCATTACGCTTTCAGGTTGTACAGGGAATAATTTAAAGAATGTTACCATAACGCTTCCTTTAGGCAAGCTGATTGGCGTTACGGGCGTTTCTGGTAGTGGAAAATCTACTTTGATTAATGAGACCCTTTACCCAATTATGAATGCCCATTATTTTAATGGCGTTAAAAAACCAAAACCTTATAAAAAAATTACCGGTTTAGAACATATCGATAAGGTGATAGATATTAACCAATCGCCCATTGGTAGAACGCCGCGCTCAAATCCTGCTACTTACACAGGGGTTTTTAGCGAAATTAGGACTTTATTTACCAAAACATCCGAGGCAGCCATTAGAGGTTATAAACCGGGTAGATTTAGTTTTAATGTTAAAGGTGGTCGTTGTGAAACCTGCCAAGGAGGTGGACTAAGGGTTATAGAAATGAATTTTTTACCTGATGTTTATGTAGAATGTGAAACCTGCAATGGCAAACGTTTTAATCGGGAAACCTTAGAAATTCGGTATAAAGGAAAATCAATTTCTGACGTTTTAGATATGACCATCAATGAGGCGGTTGACTTTTTTGAATTGATACCAAAAATATATCGAAAAGTAAAAACCATAAAAGACGTTGGTTTGGGTTATATTTCGTTAGGACAACAATCAACAACCTTATCTGGTGGCGAAGCACAACGCATTAAATTAGCCACAGAGCTATCAAAAAGAGATACGGGAAATACCTTTTATATTTTAGACGAACCTACAACTGGACTTCATTTTGAAGATATTCGGGTTTTAATGGATGTACTAAATATTCTGGTGGACAAAGGCAATACCATTTTAGTGATAGAACACAATATGGATGTTATAAAATTAGCAGATTATTTGATAGATATTGGATACGAAGGCGGAAAAGCAGGCGGAATGGTAGTAGCAGAAGGAACACCGGAGGAAGTAAGCAAAGATAAAAAGAGTTATACGGCTGAATTTCTAAGAAAAGAATTAGGTTTGTGATATTCAAAATACTAAACACTAAAAATATAAGTTCAAACAGAACTTTACCCATAAATCATAAGTAAACGAATGAGAAAAGAACAGCACCACAAAGGATGGAATGAAATAAAAACAAATGACTCTTGGGCATTATTCAAAATCATGGGTGAATTTGTTAATGGCTACGAAAAAATGAGTCAGATTGGTCCTTGTGTTTCTATTTTTGGCTCTGCTAGAACAAAAGAAGGCGACAAATACTATCAATTAGCGGTTGATGTCGCTAAAAGTATTGCAGAGGCTGGTTATGGTATTATTACTGGCGGTGGGCCAGGTATTATGGAAGCTGGTAATCGAGGTGCGCATTTAGCAGGTGGAACATCAGTGGGTTTAAACATCGATTTGCCTTTCGAACAACATGATAATCCTTATATAGATAGAGATAAAAGCCTAGATTTTGACTATTTTTTTGTTAGAAAAGTAATGTTTGTTAAATACAGTCAAGGTTTTGTAGTGATGCCTGGTGGTTTTGGAACTTTAGATGAACTTTTTGAAGCGATCACCTTAATTCAGACCAATAAAATAGAAAAATTCCCTATTATTTTAGTAGGCACAGAGTTTTGGGAAGGTTTGTTCGATTGGGTTAAAGATTCCATGTTAAAAGCTGGAAATATTAGTCCTAAAGATTTAGACCTTATTCAATTAGTAGATACGAAAGAAGAAATTGTAGCCATAATAGATTCTTTCTACAAAGGACAGCTTCATAGTCCTAATTTCTAAAATAAATATGCTGGTCCACAAATTGCATTTCTTTGTTAAATTAGTCTATTCCACGGCATTTCTATTTTTTTGCCAGTGGGCAAATGGCCAGCACTTTAATAAAATAAATGCTACCTTAAAGGGTGATACAAAAACTATAAATATCGTTCAAGAATTTAAATTTTTTAACAGTTCTAAAGATACACTAGATGTTTTGTATTTTAATGATTGGGCTAATGCCTACAGTAATAAAAAAACACCTTTAGCCAAAAGGTTTGAAGAAGAATTTAAAAAAAGTTTTCATTTAGCCAAAGATGAAGAAAGAGGCTTTACAAAGATTTTTGGAATTGTTGATAACAGTTACAGGCTAGTCTTTTGGGAAAGGGGTAGCGAAGATGATATTTTAAAAATAAAACTAAATCAAAAACTGCCACCGAACGAATATGCAACGCTCAATTTAACCTATCAAGTTCAACTACCCCCTAACAAATTTACCTTATTTGGATATAGTTCTAAGAACGAATATTACCTAAAAGATTGGTATTTAACACCCGCAGTTTATGATGGGACATGGCATTTGTATTCTAACAAAGATTTAGAAGATTTATATACTGGCATTACCAATACTGATATTGTTTTAAACTACCCTAAAAATCTTTATTTAACTTCAAATTTCGAAAAGGAAGGCGAAAAAGAATTACTAACTTCAAAAGAAGTTAATTTAAGAGGTGATTACAGAAAAAGTTGTGATTTAATTATTGCCCCTTACACCTATTTTGTAAAACACATAACAGAACATAGCACGGTGGTTACTGATATTAATATTTCAAAATACGATGAAATATCAAAAACCATTGCTATCAACAAGGTAACTAACTTTATATACGAACATCTTGGAAGTTATCCGCATACAGAACTTTTAGTAAGTACTATTGAATATAATAAAGATCCTTTATACGGAATTAATCAATTACCGTCGTTTATTAGACCTTACGAAAATCAATTTCAGTTCGAATTAAAGTTTTTAAAAACAGCACTAAATAGTTTTTTAATTGAAACCCTTTTTCTTGATCCTAGAAAAGAAAAATATGTAATTGATGCTTTAGTTAATTATATGATGATATCGTATGTAGAAACTAACTATCCTGATCAAAAATTACTTGGAAAATTATCGAATATTTGGGGGTTCAAAAGCTATAATTTAGCGAAAATTAAATTTACCGAGCAATATCCTTTATTGTACATGTATGCGGCAAGGAAAAATATCGATCAACCCCTCACTACCTCTAACGATTCCTTATTAAAATTCAATCAAAAAATTGGCAATCGCTACAAAGCCGGCGCTGGCCTATCTTTTTTAGGAAATTATGTAGGCAAAGAGCGTGTTGATAAAAGTATTAAAGATTTCTATGCACAATTTAAATTAAGCAATGTTTCTGCCAAAGATTTTGAACAAATTTTAGATAAAAACGTCGATAAAGATATTTCATGGTTTTTGGATAATTACGTTACTACCAATGAACGGATTGATTTTAAAATAAAAAAAGTTGTCAAAACTCCTGATTCCTTAAAAATAACTTTAAAAAATAAAACAGGAACTAATGTCCCTATATCTTTATTTGGACTTCAAAAAGACTCCATCGTTTCACAATATTGGTTTACCGAAATTGACAGTACAAAAACTGTTATGATTCCACGGTTGGGTGAAGATAAATTAGTGCTTAACTATAACCAAAAAATCCCAGAATTCAACCAACGGGATAACTGGAAATCTTTAGGTGGAATTTTATCAAGCAATAAAAAATTAAAATTTCAATTTTTTAAGGATACAGAAGACCCTTTTTATAATCAAATATTTTATGTGCCCACTGTCCGTTTTAATTTATATGATGGGATTACTCCTGCCATGCGGATTTACAATAAAACATTTTTAGAACGCCCTTTTTTGTATGATATTTCTCCAAGTTATTCTTTTAATGAAAAAACCTTAGTGGGTTCTGCAGGGTTTAGTTATAGAAAATATCATAATAAAACCGGATTTTATCTTTCGAATTATGCCTTTAGTGCTTCGTCGTATCATTTTCAAAAAAATTCTAGATATACATCCATAACACCATCCATTCTTTTCGGATGGCGTCCAGAAGAATTTAGATCAGACAGAAGAGATTTTTTAAGAATAAGACACGTAAATATTCTCAGAACAATTGCAGAAGGTATAGAAGAGTTAGAAACAACACCGGATTATAGTGTATTTAATGCGCGTTACACCAGTTTTAGTAACGGCATTATAAATTATTTTTCTTGGTTCGCTGACGCACAATACGCTAATAATTTCAGTAAAATATCGTTTAATCTTGAGTATCGAAAGTTATTTGAAAACAATATGCAATTCAATACACGTGTTTTTGTTGGAAAGTTTATTTCGAATAAAACCAATTCTGATTTTTTCAGTTTTGCCTTAGATCGGCCAACTGATTATTTGTTTGATTATAATTTTTTAGGAAGATCCGAAGCATCTGGTATTTATAGCCAACAAATAATTATTGCTGAAGGAGGTTTTAAATCAAAATTAGATAATCCATTTTCTAATAACTTTATTGCGACCACCAACAATAGCATCAGTTTATGGCGTTGGATAGAGGTTTACGGAGACGTAGGTTTAATGAAAAACAAGAATGAAAATTTGAGGTTTGTCTATGATAGTGGATTTCGGTTAAACCTAGTAACCGATTATTTTGAATTATACTTTCCTATTTACTCTAATAATGGCTGGGAAACGGCAGCTCCAAATTACGGAGAAAGAATACGATTTATAGTAACTTTAAGTCCAAGAACACTTACTAGTCTTTTTACTAGACAATGGTTCTAATACTTTAAAAAATTCTCATTTTTTTCTTATAAAAATTAAATATATGATAATTGACATCTACTAAATTCATTTAAATTTAATAAATCGCAATTATTTATAACAAATTAAGGATTGCAATATTCAATCTAATTTAATATTTTTGTAAAAAGTTAAAATTTCGAAAATGAAAGTGAATCTACAGACAAGCAGCGATATTTCCTTTGAAGATTTCAAGGTCCAAATTCTTAAGGATTATGAAATAGCTGTTGTTAGTAGAGAATGTAGTTTATTAGGTCGGCGCGAAGTACTTACTGGAAAAGCTAAGTTTGGCATTTTTGGAGATGGTAAAGAACTGCCACAACTGGCGATGGCTCGTTCTTTTAAAAATGGAGATTTTAGGAGTGGGTATTACCGTGATCAAACCTTTATGATGGCTTTGGGTTATTTAAGTCCTAAAGATTTTTTCCACGGTTTGTATGCTACAACAGACCTATCCAAAGAACCAATGAGTGCCGGACGACAAATGGGAGGCCATTTTGCAACGCCTAGTTTACATAAAGATGGTACTTGGAGAGATTTAACTGCGCAAAAAAATAGTAGTGCAGATATTTCACCAACTGCTGGTCAAATGCCACGCCTTTTGGGTTTGGCACAAGCTTCAAAAATATACCGTAACGTAGCGGGCATAGATACCACTAACTTTTCTAATAATGGAAATGAAGTGGCCTGGGGAACCATAGGAAATGCAAGCACCAGCGAAGGACATTTTTTTGAAACCATTAATGCAGCTGGGGTTTTACAAGTACCCATGGTGATTAGCATTTGGGATGATCATTATGGTATTTCGGTACATGCAAGGCATCAAACCACTAAAGAAGATATTTCAGAAATTTTAAAAGGTTTTCAAAGAACAGACGATGACAAAGGTTACGAAATCTTTAAAGTTAATGGCTGGGATTATACCGCATTAATCCATGCTTACGAAAACGCGGCTGATATAGCTAGAGAAGAACATGTTCCTGTTTTAATTCACGTTAAAGAGTTGACCCAGCCACAAGGGCATTCCACATCGGGTTCTCACGAACGTTATAAAAGCGAAGAACGCTTGCAATGGGAAAGAGATAATGATTGTAATAAACGTTTTAGAGAATGGATTCTTGAGATTGGTATTGCTACCGATGAAGAGCTTAAAGTAGTCGAAAAAGATATTAAAAAAGAGGTTCGTAATGCTAAAAAAGAAGCTTGGAACGAGTTTTTAGCACCTCATATTCAAGCCAAAAAAGAACTTATCAAAATACTCGATAATGTTGCCAATAGCAGTCCAAATAAAGTTTTTATAACTAAAATTAAAAATGATTTAATTGCGATTGACGAACCTATTAAAAAAGATTTGGCATCGAAAGCTAGGAAAGTTCTGCGGTATTTGCTAGGCGAAAGTAATGAAGCCAAAACGGCACTACTCCAATGGATTGATGCTTTTTATAAAGAAATTCAACCTAAATTTAGTTCTCATTTATACAGCGATTTACCGAATAAAGCAACCAACATCAAGGAGGTAAAAGCTATTTATGACGATAACTCAGAAAAAGTAGATGGTCGCGTCGTTTTAAAAGAAAATTTTGATGCTTTATTTTCTGCGCATCCAGAAGCCTTAATTTTTGGGGAAGATACAGGTGCTATTGGAGATGTTAATCAAGGTTTAGAAGGACTTCAAATTAAATATGGAGAGTTGCGTGTAGCAGATACAGGCATCAGGGAAGCAACCATTATTGGTCAAGGTATTGGTTTGGCATTAAGAGGATTGAGACCTATTGCAGAAATTCAATATTTAGATTATTTGCTCTACGGATTACAAACCTTAAGTGATGATTTAGCCACTTTATTGTACAGAACTGTAGGCCAACAAAAAGCACCCTTAATTATTAGAACAAGAGGGCACCGACTAGAAGGTATTTGGCATTCTGGTTCACAAATGGGTGGTATTATTCATCTTTTAAGAGGTTTACATATTTTGGTCCCTAGAAATATGGTGAAAGCCGCTGGTTTTTATAATACATTATTCAAAAGCGATGAACCAGCCTTAGTTATAGAATGTTTAAATGGCTATCGTTTAAAAGAAGATCTTCCAACAAATTTAAGCGAAGTATGCACCCCAATAGGAGTAGTCGAAACTCTCAAAACAGGCACAGATATTACGGTTTTATCTTATGCTTCTACCCTGCGAATTGTGCTTTTAGTGGCTGAGGAATTGCGTGAAGTTGGCATTGATATTGAAGTTATTGATTCACAGAGCTTATTGCCTTTTGATTTAAATCACGATGTGGTAAAAAGTGTTCAAAAAACAAATCGATTATTAATTGTTGATGAGGATGTACCTGGCGGATGCTCTGCTTATCTTTTACAGGAAATCTTGGAAAAACAAGGTGCTTACCAATTTTTAGATAGCGCACCACAAACCCTTACCGCCAATAGCCATAGACCAGCGTACGCGACAGATGGAGATTATTTTTCAAAACCAAGTGCTGAAGATATTTTTGAAAAAATATATGGTATTATGCACGAGGTTAATCCTGCTGAATATCCGAAATTAAAATAATAATCCTTTGTTTTCTGCCAAAACTTAAGTGAATAAGTTAAAGAAGAAAAATAAAAAGTTAAGATTACCCAAAACCAAACAACTTTAAATGCCTATTTTTAAAAATTCTTCAAATTGTTGATTTTGCTGCTTTTCTATAGAAATTTGATTTTAGGATGAGACTGTATGGGCTTCGTTAAAAATTTAAAATTCTATTTATTACTGTTTTTTTGTGGTTTAAAAACTGATAATTCCATTTTCAATTAAAAATAACAATCATTATTTTAAAAATTTACAAAATAACAGTACTTTTATTCAAAATATTCCCCCAAATGCGTAAAAAAATAATTAATGATCTTGGCTTAGCTTTATTGCGAATTGTACCCTCTTTATTAATGATAACCCACGGTTTTCCCAAATTTCAAAATCTTATAAGTGGAGATATTAAATTTGGCGACCCCATAGGTATTGGTGCTGCACCTTCACTTATTTTAGCAGTTATAGGAGAATTGGTTTGTCCCATTTTAATAATTATTGGTTATAAAACTAGGTGGGCGGCTTTACCGGCAGCAGTTACAATGGCCGTAGCGGCTTTTATAGTTCATGCAGCAGATCCTTTTGGAAAAAAAGAATTAGCACTACTCTATTTTACCTTTTTTTTGGTTATTATGATGGTTGGCCCAGGTAAGTATAGCATCGATAAAAAATAAATTACATAATTTTCACTAAGAGTTCTTTAAGAAGGTCTCCTTGCTCTAAATTAGCACCAACGCCTTTTCCCTTAAGGTCTAATTCGCGTAAATGCCCAATAATACCGCTCACTTTTTTCATAGGATAGTTTTTGGCGGCCAATTGGTATTCACTCACAAAATAAGGATTGATGCCTAAAACACGCGCCACATCTTTCGGATTTTGGTCCTTCATACCATGATATTGCAACAATTGGGTGAAAAAACTATGTAATAAGGTTACCGTTAAAACAAAAGGATTGTCTTTTGGGTTTTGAGCAAAGTAATTTAATATTCGAGCGGCTTTCATTACATTAGCTTCTCCCAAAGCCTTTTTAAGCTCAAAATTATTGTAGTCTTTACTAATTCCTATATTTTTCTCTATGGCCTCTGGGGTAATTTCTTGCGTTTTTGGAATAACTAGTTTTAATTTTTCTAACTCATTACTAATTTTGCTTAAATCATTTCCTAAAAACTCTACCAAAAGTACGGCTGCTTTTGGAGTGATTGTATAACCACTACCAGCCAACACTTTACGGATCCATTCTGGTATTTTTTCATCATAAAGCTTTTTACTTTCAAATAAAACGCCATATTTTTCAATGGATTTGAATATTTTTTTACGCCTGTCTAACTTAGCATATTTAAAACAAATAACCAATACTGTAGATGGTTGAGGCTGCTCTACATAAGATAAAAGGTTATCCATAGTTTTTGCTAAGTTTTGTGCTTCTTTGACAATAATTACTTGATATTTCGCCATCATAGGATAGCGTTTTGCATTGCTGATAATTTCTTCGATACTTACATCTTTTCCATATAATACCATTTGGTTAAAGCCCTTCTCTTCTTCTGTTAACACAGTCTTTTCAATGTATTCAGATAATTTATCAATATAATAGGGTTCTTCCCCAGTTAAAAAATAGATGGGTTTTATATGGCCAGATTTTATGTCGTTTGCTATTCTTTTTACTTCCTCCATTCAGAAAAAATTATCAAATTTGTGTCATGCAAGTTTTAAATTTTCCTAGCTATCACTTTCGATTCAAAAATAGCGAAAATAAAATCTATATTTTTGATGTTGTCCGTAAAAAGTTTGTGATTTTACAAACAGAAGAATGGGTACGGCAACATGTGGTTCACTTTCTTATAACCGAAAAAAAATATCCTTTAAGCCTTATAAATGTAGAGAAGCAGGTAAAAGTGAATAGCTTGGTAAAACGCTATGATATTATTGTATTCAAATCTGATGGGAGCATACAATTACTGGTAGAATGTAAGGCACCAGAGATTAACATTTCACAATCCTCTTTCGATCAAATTGCACAATATAACATGCAGTTGAAGTCTGATTATTTGATGGTAACTAACGGATTACATCATTTTTATTGTAAAATGGATTTTGAAAAAGAAAAATATTCATTTTTGAGAGATATTCCTGATTTTAGCCGTTAATTTGTGCCTTTGAAAAAGTAAAATGAATAAAGTAAATATTCCTTACTTTGAGGTAAAAACATTTTAAAGTTAGCCTACAAAGCGTTTGGCTCGAAAGTACATGTCGAAAATAGCGGTCGTAATATTAAATTGGAATGGAGAAAAGTTGTTAGAACAATTTTTACCTTCAGTTTTAGAATATTCTAAAAATGCAGCGATTTACGTTGCCGATAATGCTTCAACCGATCAATCTATAAAATTCGTCCAGCATAATTATCCTTCCATAAAAATAATTAAAAATACCAGTAATGGAGGTTTTGCAAAAGGCTATAACGATGCTTTAAAACAGGTAGATGCACCCATCTATTGCTTGTTAAATTCTGATGTAGAAGTTACCGAGAATTGGTTGAAACCTATAGAAGAAACTTTTAATAAAGATCCAGAAGTTGCCATAATTCAGCCAAAAATACTCGATTATAAAAAAAGAGATTATTTTGAATATGCTGGTGCAGCAGGAGGTTTTATTGACCAATTGGGCTATCCGTTTTGTCGAGGAAGAATATTTCAATCCTTAGAGAAAGATAAAGGACAATACAACGATATTAGAGAAATTTTCTGGGCAACCGGGGCTTGTATGTTTATAAGAAGTATTGTTTTTAAAGAACTCCAAGGTTTTGATGAGGATTATTTTGCCCATCAAGAAGAAGTAGATTTATGTTGGAGAGCAAAAAATCATGGTCATGAAGTTTTATATGTAGGCACTTCAACAATTTATCATTTGGGAGGTTCTACCTTAAGTAATATGAACCCTAAAAAAACCTATTTAAACTTTCGCAATTCTTTATATTCTATTACCAAAAACCTACCTCGAAAAAAAGCTTTGGTCATTATATTTATTCGGCTTTTGTTAGATGGAGTTGCCGGAATGCGATTTGTTTTTCAAGGAAAATTGAAACATTGTTTTGCTATTTTAAAAGCCCATTTGAGTTTTTATAAAAATTTCACAAAAATTTATAGAAAACGTGAAAAATCTAAATATATGCTAAATTATTATGCTACAAAATCTATTGTTTGGTCACATTTCGTCTATCATATCAAAAAATTTAACATTTTAGTAAAAGATTAACGAGTACTGCATAACAACGTATTGATTTTTGTATAAATTTGCTGCGAATTAACAATTTAATTTAAGATACGATATATGAAAAAATTAATTTTAGGCTGTTTGGGTGTTACGTTGTTATTATCCTCATGTGTATCACAAAAAAAGTACGCTGAATTAGAAGCGAAAAGTAAAGAAACTCAGGATTTATTAAATTCTGCAACGGTTAAATTGAATAGTTGTTTAGAAGAAAAAGCATCTGCTAGTTCTCGTTTAAAGACTTTAGAAGATCAGAACGCTTTTTTAAAGAGCAACAATCAAGACTTGATCAACAACATGGGTAACCTTACCACATTATCATCTAAAGGTGCTCAAAACTTAGAAAAATCTTTAGAGAGCTTACAAGAAAAAGATTTAACTATTAGAAAATTAAACGATGCGATTACCCGTAGAGATTCGGTTAATCTATCATTAGTACAAAGCTTAAAAGGTGTTTTAGGCAATCTTGATGATCAAGATATTGAAATTAGCGTAGAAAAAGGAGTTGTTTTCGTATCTATTTCTGATAAATTATTATTTAGCAGTGGGAGCTATAATGTAACGAACAGGGCTAAAGAAATTTTAGGTAAAGTAGCTAAAGTGGTAAACAACAAACCAGATTTTGACTTTATGGTAGAAGGGCATACCGATAATGTACCGTACAAAGGAAATGGTACTTTATTAGACAACTGGGATTTAAGTGCAAAGCGTGCAACAGCTGTGGTTCGTATTTTACAAAACGATTACAATGTTGATCCTAAGCGTATGACGGCTGCTGCTAGATCAGAGTATGTTCCTGTATCTGCAACAGATAAAGCTAAGAACAGAAGAACTCGTATCGTAGTACTTCCAAAGATTGATCAGTTCTACGAAATGATTGAAGAAGGAATGAAAGATCCTAAAATTAACTAATCTTTTACAGATTATAATTTATAAAGTCCGCCTTGTGCGGACTTTATTATGCTTTTTATTTTAATAATCTAAATGTGAATTGTGATATTTTTTATTGTAACTATTTAGCATCCAATATAGCAATAGTTTTAGAAGCACCCAAAATGTTCTCTCTGTTTTTAATACAGGTATCGGTTACCGAACAGATAACCATATAGATTTATACGCCATTTTCAGTTTTAAAGTGAACAAATACTTTTTGTTTCACTTTTACAATTCTAATAACTCTTTCCGAAGCGTTGTGGTCAGGTGGTACATCAAAATAATGGAGAAAAGTAAGGATGTATGCTTTATCATTGGTCTATGGCATGTTCGAAGTTTCCTTTGTTTCTCAGGTAGCGGATTTGCTAATAAAGCCGTTGAGGTTTTTTTTTATATTATCCCTTTTCAAGATTGGATTTCTATGATGTTCTTGGCTTATATTTTTCTTGAGTTCCAGCGCATCGTACAATAAGCTTTTGAAGTTAGTGGCCTAATTGGATTTGAAGCACTGTTCAAGAAGTATAAGCTTCCTCAATAAGTGAACCATACACAATTGGTGCGCTATGCATTTGTCTGGAAATGGCTTGCAGAGCACCCGTGAACTAAAATCGTATCCTGAAAACCTTGGGTAAAATTTGTGTCTATGGTAGCTGTTCCCCTTTTTTTTGACAACACCACGTCTGAAACAAGCTTACTTTGCCAGGTTCAAAGCCAATTGTTTTTACAAATTACCATAATACCTATTTCGTAAGTGTCAACAACTTTTTACTTCCATACTTTTTCCGCAATCAGATCTAAGGTAGGTTGTGCTTTGAGGGCAAAGCTTTTCAGGGGGCTATAGCTCAAGAAAGTTCATTACCATTTTAGAATTAAAATACCGTATTCAATTAGTCTATTTTTTAAAAAATATATTTTTCAGGTACAAATCTGAACTATTATAAGTCTTATTATTTTTATCTTTGAACTAGTTACTTACTTCCCGGAAAGCTCACTTTAACGCCATAATTCATTTAAAATAAATACATGCAAACTTTTATCAATGATGATTTTTTATTGCAAACTACATTTGCAAAACTACTATACCACGACTACGCTAAAGATTTACCGATAATAGATTATCATAATCATTTGCCGCCAAATGAAATTGCTCAAAACCGAGTTTTTGAAAACATAAGCCAAGCTTGGTTAGCGGGTGACCATTACAAATGGCGTGCCATGCGAACATTAGGCATAAATGAACATTATATTACAGGCCAGGCAACAGATAAAGAAAAATTTTTAAAGTGGGCAGAAACAGTACCCTATACCGTTCGTAATCCTTTATACCATTGGACGCATTTAGAATTACAACGTTATTTTGGCATTACCCAACTACTTTCTCCTGCAAATGCTGAGCGTGTTTATGATGAAATTTCTGAAAAACTCCAAGAGTCTAACTTCCATACAGTAGGTTTATTACAACAGCAAAAAGTAGAATATTTATGCACTACTGATGATCCTTCGGAAAATTTAGAACATCATAAAAGAATACAAAAGCAAGGGATAAGTCCTAAAGTATTCCCCACATTCAGACCCGATAAAGCCTTTGCTATTGAAAATGCCGCAACTTACAAAATCTACCTAAAAAATTTGGAAGAAGTTTGCACTATTAATATCCATACGTACGACAATTTATTGCAAGCATTAGAAAATAGAATTCACTATTTTCACGAATGTGGTGGTCGATTAGCCGATCATGGTTTGGAACAATTGTATTCTTTTAAAGAAGGTGACTATAATTGTAATACTATTTTCGCAAAGGTTCTCGCAGAAGAAATACTTGACCCTAAAGAAGTAATTTTCTTTAAAATGAATACACTCCTGTTTCTATCCAAAGCTTATCATAAAAATGGATGGACACAACAATTTCATTTAGGGGCTATTCGTAATAATAACAAAAGATTACTAAGCACCTTAGGACCAGATACAGGTTTTGACTCTATCGGAGATTTTTCGCAAGCTAAAGGTTTAAGCAATTTTTTGAATAAATTGGACAGTTCCAACCAGTTAACAAAAACAATACTTTACAATTTAAACCCGGCAGATAATGAAGTATTTGCAGCCATGATTGGCAATTTTAACGATGGTTCTATAAAAGGCAAAATACAGTACGGTTCTGGATGGTGGTTTTTAGACCAAAAAGATGGAATGGAAAAGCAAATAAATGCCTTGTCAAACATTGGTTTACTAAGTTGCTTTGTGGGGATGCTTACCGACTCTAGGAGCTTTTTATCCTTCCCACGTCACGAATATTTTAGACGTATTTTATGCAATCTTATCGCTAAAGATGTAGCGAATGGAGAACTCCCTGCAGATCAGAAATGGCTCGGCAAAATAGTTGTCGATGTATGTTATGAGAATGCGAAAAACTACTTTAGATTGTAGTTTAAAAACACTAAATCAAGTATAAGTTAAACCCTTAAACACACTATATCGAAAGGAGATAAGGGTTTCTATTTTTAATATCCAAATTGCCTTGGCAACCAAAGACTTAATTCTGGGAAATAGGTAACTAAAAACAAAGCGAGGATCATCGCCATAAACAAAGGCAATAAAGGTTTAATTACCTTTTCAATACTTGTTTTGGCGATACCGACTCCGACAAATAACACCGAACCAACAGGTGGTGTACAAAGTCCTATACAGAGGTTGAGCACCATAATAATTCCAAAATGTACAGGATCGAGTCCTAGTTTTGTGATGACTGGTAAAAAAATCGGGGTAAAAATAAGTACGGCGGGTGTCATATCCATAAAAATACCTACAAATAGCAATAATAAGTTGATGATTAATAAGATGATTATTGGGTTATCACTTAATGCTAAAAGTCCACTACTAATCTCTTGTGGAATATTCTCATAACTCAAAGCCCAAGACATACTCATAGAGGCACCAATTAATAACATTACCACTGCCGTTGTAGCCGAAGAATCTAATAATATTTGTGGTAATTTCGGAAAATTAATCTCTTTATAAATAAAACCCAGTATTAAACTATACAACACGGCAATTGCAGATGCTTCGGTTGCGGTAAAAACACCCGTTACAATACCGCCAATAACCACCACCAACATAAACAGACTTGGTAAAGCATCTACAAAAGCTTTAAGAATTTGTTTAAAACTACTTCGTTTTCCGACTTTATAGCCTTTTTTCTTTGCCCAAAAAGAGGCTACAATCATTAAAAATAAGCCTGTTAATAATCCAGGAATATATCCTGCTAAGAATAAGGCAGCGATAGATGCTCCTCCACTCGCCAAAGAATATACAATAAGCACATTACTCGGTGGAATCACCAATCCTGTGGTTGCCGCTGTGATGTTTACCGCAGCACCAAACTCTCTTGAGTAGCCTTCTTTTTCCATTTCTGGACCTAAAATACTGCCCATCGCCGAAGCTGCTGCCATCGCTGAACCTGCGATAGCACCCATAAGCATTGCTGAAATAATATTGATTAAGGCTAAACCTCCTGGCAATGCGCCGACTAATGTTTTGGCAAAGGCAATTAATCGATGTGCGATACCTCCTTTATTCATTAATTCACCAGAAAGAATAAATAAGGGTATAGCGAGTAATGCAAAACTATCTAAACCTGTTCCCATGCGTTGAGAGACTGTGGTAAAAGCAGGAATCATCGGGATGCTTACTAGTAAAGTTAATAATGCCGAAATAGCTATACTCCAAGCAACGGGAGTCCCAATCGCTAAAAGGCAAATAAAACTGATGACCAAAATAAGTATAGGTATGTATTCCATGAGCTTAGTCTTTTTTTAAGATATCAGAAATTTTATAATAAATAATTAAAAGTCCACTGATGGGGATAACCATGTAAACTACCGCTAAGGGAACTTGTAGTGCAGCAGAGTTTTGATCTAGCACATAAGTAATATACACCAAGCGCGAACCCCCAATGACCATAGCTGTTAAACAAAAAAGAATAATTAATAAGCGAACAACAAGCTTTAATTTTTTTTGAGTGCCTTCACTAAGTCGAGAAGGTAAAACATCAATAGCTACGTGCATGTTTTTTCCTGAAACATAGGCCGCACCTAAAATACCAACCCAAATCATTAAATACCGCGCTAATTCATCGGTAAAAGAGCTTGGAGTCCCTAAAAGAAAGCGGCTGGCCACTTGCCATAGTACATTCAGCACCATTACTGCCATAATTACGACCAAGAAATTGGCCAATATTTTATCTATTCTATCACGTATGTTCATCGGTCTGGTTATTTAAAGTGTATTATTCAGTGGCTTGTATTTCTTGTATCATTTTATAAAATGCTGGATCTTCCCTATATTTTTCTAAAGAAGCCTTTGTTTTTTCTGAAAACAAGCTTTTATCGGGTCTTATAATTTCTACTCCTGCCTCTTGTACTGCTTTTAAAGCCTCGTTTTCTGCTTCGAGCCATAATTTTCGTTGGTAAATAACCGAATTATCCACAGCTTGCTTTAACCATTGTTGCTCTTGCTCTGAGAGTTCGTTCCATAAATAAGTACCAATTAGAAGTACATCTGGCAATACCGTATGTTCGTCTAAGGTATAATATTTAGCCACCTCATAATGTCTAGACAGGTAAAAACTAGGTGGATTGTTTTCTGCGCCATCAACTACTCCTTGTTGCAAAGCGGTATATAATTCTCCCCAAGAAATAGGGGTTGCCGAACCTCCTAAATTAGTAACCATATCCATCGCGGTAACGCTTTCCATTACCCGTATTTTTTGTCCGACTAAATCATCTGGGGTTCTAATAGGTTTGTCTTTGGTATAAAAACTTCTGCTTCCAGCATCATAATATCCTAAACCTTTCAGCCAGTATTTTTCACCTTCATCTAATAGACGTTGGCCTAACGGTCCGTCTAAAACGCTAAAAGAATGTTCCCGATCTCTGAATAAAAAAGGGAGTCCTAAAACCCGTAAGTCTGGAGCAAAATTCTCTAAAACCCCAACAGATACTTTGGTCATGTCTAAACTACCGATTTGTAAGAGTTCCAAACATTCGCGTTCGGTGCCTAATTGCTGGCTGGGATAAATCATAATCCGCATTTTACCGGCTGATATTTTATCCAAATCTTCGCCCATTTTCACCATGGCTTTATGAACAGAATGACTCACATCTAAACCATGACCTAATCGGATTATTCGCGTATCATTAATCTCTGAACAAGAAATTAAGCTCGTTAGCACCCCTATTAGTATGATAAAATTTCTACTATTCATAAAGCTATTTTAAAATTTAGGTTGCTACTTGATGCTTACTTTTAGTGGATTTGCAAGACTTTCAGAAAAACGATTTAAATAATTTTCCCAAGTATCTTGGGAGGTAAATTCTCCTGCTTTTTTCCAGCCAAATCCTGCGTAATACACTACTTTATTATCGATTACTTTGAGATGTGCAAATAGATTACTCTCATCTTTTTTATTCGTCACATAGTGTTCACTACCTGCAAAAATAGTTTTTGGAACTACGATGGCTGTTCCAATTTTAGAATCGTCTAAAGTTTCCCAATGGCTAATCCACGCATTACCTTCATTCATAGAAACTGTTCCTTGATTTTCATGTAAGGTCAATCCCGCAGAAATGGTATCTGTACCTTTTAAATCAATTTCAAACCTAGAAAAGTTATTTCCATAATCTAAAGAGACTTGCTTTTGCTCCGTAATCATGGTACCATTAGCATCCCAATCGGCATAGGTCAACACAAAACTTGTTCTGATAGGGCCGTTGTATAGATTTTTCCAAGTCACGAAGTTTCTTGAAAAGTAATAAATACTATCTGCTTTTTTGGCAATACCACCGACACCTCTGCTTACGCCTACGTGAAAATTATCTAAGCCTTCGCCTGTATCTTCATGGTAACTGCCTTTGCCTGTTGTAGTTTTTTTATACCATTTGTTAATAATGGGATATTCTACCCTTTTCAACCAAGCATCCATACCGCTTGAAAGTGTTCCGCCTTTTACCCCATCTTCCACCATTTTTTGAGCTACTGGACCATAAGTTCTAAAAGCTACTTTGTTATTTTCCCAAGCATAATCATCGGTACGTTCTGGCACAAACCTAGAATAACAAGCGGGATCTGTACCTGTTTCCTTAGCCACTGTTTTTTCCTTAAGAACTGCATCAAAGATCTTTTCTGAATTAGCTTTTATTACGGGTTGAAACAAAACCTGATCCATCACGCCATCGCCATCGCTATCTATTTCTTGCGAAACTACTTCAGTTTGTGTTTCTGAATCAACTATGGCAACAACAACATTTTTATTTTCTAAATCTAAAGAAGTAACGAATGCCAAAGAAGCAATATCAATGGCAACCGTTTCAAAAGAACGATCCATCGCTAAACTGTTTTTTACAGTAATCTGTTTATTCTTTTTTGCTTTTTCTTGGCACGATACTGATAGGTATGCTAAAAAAAGGACGGGTAAAAATTTATATTTTCGCATCTGTTTTATCGTTAATTTTCGTTGGAAGGTTTACCAATAGTTGCCAAGATACCACCGTCAACATATAGAATATGACCGCTAACAAAATCACTTGCTTTAGATGCTAAAAATATAGCTGCACCTTGCAGATCCTCAGGATCACCCCAACGACCTGCAGGTGTTCTTGAAATGATAAAATCGTTAAATGGATGTCCATCCACGCGAATAGGCGCGGTTTGTGAGGTTGCAAAATAACCAGGACCAATCCCGTTTACCTGAATATTGTGTTTTGCCCATTCGGTGGCCATATTTTTGGTTAACATTTTAAGTCCGCCTTTTGCAGCTGCGTAGGCGCCAACCGTATTTCTGCCTAATTCACTCATCATAGAGCAGATATTGATGATTTTACCTTGCTTTCTGGCTATCATGCTTTTTGCCACGTGTTTTGACATGATAAACGGACTCACCAAATCTAAATCAATGACTTCTCTGAAATCAGCTACTTCCATCTCTTCTAATGGGGTGCGCTTAATAATCCCTGCATTATTTACTAAAATATCAATAGGACCTACTTCAGTCTGAATGGTATTAATCATCTGTTTTACATCAGCTTCATCGGATACATTGAACTTATATCCAAAAACTTTTATACCTTCTTTTTGGTATTCCTTTATAGCATCATCAATTTTTTGTTGTGACGAGTTTCCATTGATAATTACCGTTGCACCAGCCTTACCGAGTCCCATTGCCATCGCCATTCCTAAGCCATGGGTACTACCGGTAACCAAAGCTATTTTTCCTTTTAAATTAAAAAGTTCCATACGCTTATCTTAAATCTGTTATTTTAGCCACATCCATATCGCCATAGTCTAAATTCTCCCCTGCCATTCCCCAAATAAAAGTATAACTACTTGTTCCAGATCCAGAATGAATAGACCATGGAGGTGATATTACTGCTTGGTGATTTTGCATCCAAATATGTCTGGTTTCTTGTGGTTGTCCCATAAAATGGCAAACCGATTGCCCTTCTGGCACATCTAAATAAAAGTAAACTTCCATTCTTCGGTCATGGACATGCGCTGGCATGGTATTCCAAACACTTCCTGTTTTTAGTTCTGTCATGCCCATTTGTAACTGGCAAGTGGTTACAATACCACCAATAATCATTTGGTTTACCGTTCTATGGTTGGCGGTTTCTAAAGTCCCTAATTCTAATTTATTGGCTTCAGCAAGACTCACTTTTTTGGTAGGATAGCTGGTGTGCGCTGGCGCAGAATTTAAATAAAACTTCGCTGGTTTAGTGGTATTATCACTTTTAAAAATCACTTCTTTTGCGCCTTGACCTATATACAAAGCATCTTTATGTGCTAAGGTATAGCTAGTTCCATCAACCTCGACAGTACCATTATCGCCCACATTGATAATCCCTAATTCACGACGTTCTAAAAAATAAGTCGCTTTTAAAGGGTCTATGCTTTCTAATTTTAAAGGTGTTTCTGGCACCGCCGAACCTGCAATATACCTGTCATAATGCGAATAGGTGAAATTAATTTTACCTTTTTGCATTAAATTATCTATTAAGAACTCTTCCCTTAATTTAGTCGTATCATATTTCTTTACCGCTTCTGGGCTGGAGGCGTATCTGGTATCGTAAGTTGTAGCCATAATAAAAATTTATAGGTTTTTGATATATTTAATTATTTGAATATTGATTTCCGAATGCCTATCTCCAAACCTCTAAGTTCGGCAAGACCTCGAAGTCTTCCAATGGCAGAATAGCCAGGATTGGTTTTTTTTCTTAGATCGTCTAACATTTTATGACCATGGTCTGGACGCATCGGCATTCTAAGATCTTTTCTACCAGAAGCTTCTCTTTTATTTTGTTCTTCTACTAATGCTTTTATTACCCCATACATATCCACATCACCTTCTAAATGATTGGCTTCATGAAAATTGCCTTCGGCATCTCTTTGTGTACTTCTTAAATGAATAAAATGAATACGATGCCCTAAACGCTGCACCATTCCTACTAAATCATTATCTGCTCGCACCCCAAAAGACCCAGTGCAAAATGTAAGTCCGTTATTAGGGCTATCCACCGCATTGTATAAATCTAGAATATCTTGCTCGGTGCTTACTACTCTCGGTAAGCCCAAAATAGGATACGGTGGATCATCAGGATGAATACACATTAGCACTCCAGATTCTTCTGCAACGGGAATAATATCACTTAAAAATTCGAATAAATGTTTCTTTAATTCTTTTGGACCAACTGCATCATACGTAGCTAGAATTTTATTAAAATCTTGTAAAGAATAGCCTTCTTCTGCACCTGGCAAACCTGCAATAATAGTATTGGTAAGCTTTTCTTTAGCCTCTTCGCTAAGGGTGCCAAAATATTTTTTTGCCGAATCTTTTTGTTTCTGTGTGTAAGTTTCTTCTGCGCCTGGTCGTTTTAACAAGTATAGCTCAAAAGCAGCAAAAGCGGCCGCTTCAAAACGTAAGGCGGTTGAACCGTCTTCTACTTCATAATCTAAATTGGTACGCGTCCAGTCTAAAACAGGCATAAAATTGTAACAAACAATATCGATACCGCAAGCACCTAAATTAGAAATGGTTTGTTTGTAATTTTCAATGTATTCCAAGTAATTACCTCGTTGCGTTTTAATTGCTTCGTGAATAGGAACACTTTCTACCACTGACCAAGTGAGTCCGAATGCTTCGAGCTCATTTTTTCTTTTTTTAATCTCTTCAACGGGCCAAACTTGACCATTGGGGATGTGATGTAAAGCCGTAACAATTCCAGTTGCTCCTGCTTGTTTTATATCTGATAAGGATACTGGATCTTTAGGCCCATACCAACGCCATGTATTTTCTAAATTCATTGTTTTTAATAGCTGAAATTTCTAAATCTTATTATTTTACCTCTCACTTCGCTAAACTCAGTGCATCGCCTTTGTAGAGGTCGATTTCTAGAATTTGGAAGCTTTTGTAGCTTTCAAATTTTAGAAATCGGGTGAGGCTTTTTACACCCCACTAAAAGCACTAAAACCACCGTCAATAGGCACAACAACACCTGTTACAAAGGATGCTCCTTCCCCACATAACCAAAGTGTGGTACCCACTAAATCTTCGGGTTCACCAAAACGCCCCATAGGAGTTTGACCGATAATGGTATTACCTCTAGGGGTTAGCGAACCGTCATTTTGTGTTAATAAAGCTCTATTTTGATCTGTCAGAAAAAAGCCTGGTGCTAAAGCATTTACCCGAATACCTACTTTAGAAAAATGTACCGCCAACCACTGTGTAAAGTTTGATACCGCTGCTTTTGCACCACTATAAGCAGGAATTTTTGTCAATGGTGTAAACGCATTCATAGAGGAAATATTTAAAATACTACAGCCTTGCCTGCCTACCATATCTCTTGCAAATACTTGAGTTGGCAAAAGTGTACCAATGAAATTAAGATTGAAGGTAAATTGTATTCCAGCGGTATCTAAATCAAAAAAAGTTTTAAAACCTTCTGCCGTGTTTTCTAAATCTTCTAACTCAAAATAAGGATTACTGGTAGTGCCTAGTGGATGGTTACCTCCTGCCCCGTTAATTAAAATATCACACCGGCCTAACTTTTCATTTACTTCTTTTTTGGCCGCTTCTAAGGATTCTTTTTCTAAAACATTAGCGACAACACTTATGGCAATACCTCCATTAGCATTAATTTTATCAGCTACTTGATCCGCAGCTTCTTTTTTTAAATCTAATACGGCAATTTTATGACCTTGTTTGGCCAAGGCTTCGGCTAATGTGCTACACAAAACACCGCCAGCACCAGTTAATACAATTATTTTATGATTCATTATTTTAGGTTATGATAATTTTTGTTTGATAATTTTCGCCGAGGTCAAATTTAAGTTTTTAAAAAGTAAACAACTTAAAAGTGTTGTAAACAATAGTACATATTCAGGTGCATTTCTGTTCATTTGATAGGGTTTAAATGTAAAAGTATTGTTTAAAATAGCCATCCTGTAGTATCTTGTACTGGTGGTTGTATTTAAAGTAATAGCTAAATCAAAAAAGATAAAAAACCCAATGCGTTGTTGTGGCAATTTGATTTAAAACTCAATTCTATTTTAATTTCCTAAAAAGAGTTTTGAATTATAAAGCACCTTCAAAATCTACTTGAGCCAAATTAAAGTGCTACACAAAGAATTAACAGCAATGAAAAAAGAATAATAATGTTTTTTACATTCAAGCTACTTCTGGAATTTCCAGAAAATAAAAACCGTTTAAAGCTAATAGTTTTATCTTATTTTTTATAAAGAGCATTCAAAACTAAGCCTCCGATAATCATAAAAATACCTAATAAACTCCAAAGCGTATATATTTCATTAAACCAAAATAATCCGATGATAACCGTAAAAATCACCTCAGTATATTTTAGTGGTGCTACTTGATTGGTTGAAGACGACTGAAAAGCCTTGGTCATATATAATTGCCCAAAATAACCAAATATTCCTAATAGAAATAATAAAACCCACTCGATACCTTTTGGAGTTACCCAATTGAACAACATTAAAACGCCCCCGACAAGTGTGGCAATAAACATAAAATAATTGACCACCACTAAAGGATGGTCTTGCTTGCCAATTTTAGTGATGGTAACAAAGACTAATCCACTAAAAAAAGCCGAAATAATGATTAAAATTAAACCATAGCTATTTATTTCTTTGTCGAGACCTTTTAGCACTAAAACACCGCCAAAAGCAATAGCAAAAAATAACCATTGAATTGGTTTTATCTTCTCTTTTAGCATATAAATTGCAAAAATAGCAGCAAAAATGGGGGCAATATATCGCAATGACACCGCAGTACCCATAGTTAAATATTTTAATGACATAAAAAATAATGTCAGAGAAATAACCCCAAATATACCTCTGGAAAGCAATAACATTCGCTTATTCCCTAGCATGGGGATTTTATGAAATATTAAAAACGAACTTGAAAAAATCAGCGTTCCTAATGACCTAAAGAATACCAGTTCATAAGCTGGTAATTGCACTAAATATTTAACGATAGCATTCATAAAAGAGAATGATAAAGTACTAATTACCATATATAAAAATGCTTTTTTGATATCCATTTAATACAGCTTTTTACTCTTTTAAAGCTTCGAAGGAAACCGGTAACTCAAAAACTTCTAAATCAAAATAGTCTAAGGAAGACAATAGGTGATCAAAAATATCGGCAATAACATATTCGTAATTTTCCCATCGCTTATCTGCACTAAACGCATAAATTTCTAGGGGAATTCCTTGAGGAGTAGGACTCAGCTGACGCGTCATCAAAGTCATTTTTTTATTGATGGCAGAATGATTTTGCAAGTAGGTTTCTATATACTTTCTAAAAACACCAATATTTGTAAGGTTTCTGCCATTTATGGTCACTTCTTTATTAATTTGATGTTGTTCATTGTGCTTATTTATTTGCTCGCTTCGGGTGGTCAAGTAAGCTGTAATTAATTGAATTTTCTTTAATGCTTCAATATCCTTGGCCGTTAAAAAACGAATACTTTTCTGGCGAATAATAATCGAACGTTTTATACGTCTTCCTCCTGAATTCTGCATTCCTCGCCAATTTTTAAAAGAATCTGATATCATCGCATAGGTAGGAATGGTAGTGATTGTTTTATCAAAATTTTGGACTTTCACCGTCGCTAAATTTATTTCGATAACATCACCATCTGCACCATATTTTTCGAAAGTAATCCAGTCGCCAATACGCACCATATCATTAATACTCACCTGAATACTGGCAACAAATCCCAAAATAGAATCTTTAAATATCAATAAAATTACCGCTGATGCTGCCCCAAGTGCCGTAAAAAATTTCCAAACTGTAGTGTCCGTTATTATGGCAAAAATGGTTAACACGCCTGCTATCCAAGCAAAAATCATCAATACCTGAATATAACTATCTAAAGGTTTATCCCTTAAATGTGGTAAGGTTCTTAAATAATCTTTTAGAGCTGATAAAATTCTTTTAGTAATGGTTAATACCAATACAACAGTTAAAATATAAAGTGCTTTTTGAGCTAATAAATTAGCGTATTCAAAATCAAAAAACACCATCGGGAAAAGCTCAAATAATAAAAGTAATGGGATAATGTGCGCTAATGCCCGTGGAACTCTATTGGCTACTAGAAAATTATCAAAATTCGATTTGGTCGATTTGGCTAGTCTGATACTCAAAGAACGTAATATTTTCCAAATTATCCAGTCCAAAATACTTGCTAAAAGCAATACCAAGCTTAAAAGTATCAAAAGGTTAACGTAAGATACTACTTCTTCATTTATTCCAATCTTCAATAAATAATCGTAGAGTAAACGTCCTAAAGAATCTTTCATTATTAAATATTTTATGTAATACAAAATTAGGGCTTGTATGGGTATTTGCGGGTATAAACAATAATTAATTGCAGATACCTTTTAAAAACAAGATTTATTGACTTTAATAAGGGATGAATTTAAAATAAAAAGTGCTTGAACAATAACTTTTAAATTATTGCAAAGCACTTTCAACTAACTAACTCAACTAATTATTTTTTAATTTCTAAGCGATTTTATAATATCTAAAGCCGCTTTTACATCTTCTTTTAATTTTGTGAAATTTTTAGTATCCAAAATTTCTTTTGAAATCAATTGCGAACCCATTCCTACGCAAGTAACCCCAGCTGAAAACCAGCCAGATAAATTCTCTTTAGTTGGCGATACACCACCGGTCGGCATAATGCTTGTCCAAGGCTGAGGACCTTTTACTCCTTTTACGAATTGAGGACCATATATATCCCCAGGAAATAATTTTACTATTTCGCATCCTAATTCCTCCGCTCTAGCAATTTCGGTCAAGGTTCCGCAACCTGGAGACCATAATACTTTCCGTCGATTGCAAACCAAGGCAATATCTTCGCGCAAGACAGGAGTAACAATAAAATTAGCGCCTAAAGCCATATATAAAGAGGCTGCGGCTGAATCCGTTACGGAGCCAACGCCCATAATCATACCTGGTAATTCTTTTATGGCGTACTTGGTTAATTCGCCGAAAACCTCGTGAGCGAAATCGCCCCGAGCTGTAAATTCCATTAAACGTGCACCACCGTCGTAACAGGCTTTTAATACGTTTTTGCTTAGTTCTAAATCGTTGCTAAAGAACAAGGGAACCATCCCTGTTTCTTTCATTACTTGTGCAACTTCTATTCTTGAAAATTGAGCCATATTTTTTATTTTAAAGAGACGTAATGTATTGCGTCTTTACTATTGATAGACGCAATATATTGCGTCTTTACTATGTCAGCGTGCAACTCTGCCAGAAGCATCACCACCCATTAATTTATTTACTTCATCAACGGTAACTAAGTTTGCGTCACCTTTTATGGTGTGTTTTAAAGCGGAAGCGGCTACTGCAAAGTCCAAGGCATTTTGGTCATCTTCTGGAAATTTAAGTAAACCGTAGATTAATCCACCCATAAAACTATCGCCACCACCTACTCTATCTACAATATCAGTAATTTGATATTGACGTGTTTCTAACATTTTTTTACCATCGTATAAAACTCCAGCCCAAGTATTGTGTGATGCCGAAATAGAACCTCTCAAAGTCGTAATCACCTTTTTTGCCTTCGGGAATTTGACCATCATTTGCTGACAAACTGATAAGAAAGCTTCTGCTTTAACATCATGCCCATGTTTATGAACATCTAAACCTTCTGGGTGAATTCCAAAGTGCATTTCTGCATCTTCTTCGTTTCCTAAAATTACATCGCAGTACGATGTTAATTCCGTCATTATTGCTTCTCTATCGCCACCATAGTTCCATAATTTAGCTCTATAGTTTAAATCGGTAGAGATAGTTACCCCAAGTTTACTAGCAACTTTTACTGCCTCTAAACAAACATCCGCAGAGCTTTGGGAAATAGCTGGGGTAATACCCGTCCAATGAAACCACTCCACACCTTTAAAAACTTCCTCCCAGTTGATCATTCCTGATTGAATGCTTGCCATAGAAGAATGTGCACGGTCATACACTACTTTACTCCCACGAGAAACGGCTCCGGTCTCTAAAAAATAAATACCTAAACGTTCGCCTCCCCATACTATTTTATCTACACCAACGCCGCGTTTGCGCATTTCCATCATCGCACATTCACCTATATCATTTTTTGGTAAACGAGTTACAAAATCAACAGGAATACCATAATTTGCTAGCGATACAGCAACATTAGATTCTCCTCCACCGTAAACAACATCAAAACTGTTGGCTTGCGAAAATCTTAAAAATCCTTCTGGGGCTAATCGAAGCATGATCTCTCCGAATGTGACTACTTTTTTCATTTTTAGTTTGTTTTTGAAGTTAAAAGGTTAAAATTTTATAAGGATAAATGATTACAAGTCAAAATGGTTCTATCGTTATATGATTAAAACGTTAAATGGTTAAATTATTTTAAGTTTTACAGCTTAAAATACTTTTGGGTTAATCGATTAATCAAATTGCAAAATAAAAAGCCAAAATTCTTGTATCATTTAAAATAATTTTGATTTTTAGGAATAATACAATACATTTGGTTAATCGATTAAACAAATATATAAATAATTGGCGAAAAAAAAAACAACTCTGAAAGATATTGCAAATATTCTGAATATTTCAACGGCTGCTGTTTCAAAAGCGATGCAAGGAAATTCGAGGATCAGCGATAGAACAAAGCAAGCGGTTAAAAGGGTGGCTAAGGAATTAAATTACCAACCCAACCACTTGGCGAGCGCATTACGCAAAGGAAAGAGTAATTTGGTAGGTGTAATTGTTCCAAGAACTAATAGCAACTTTTTTTCTTCTGTTATTCAGAGTATAGAAGAGGTTTTAAATAAAAATGGCTACCAAATTATCATCACCCATTCTAACGAATCCTATAAAAAAGAATGTAGCAATATTGATACCTTATTATTCACTCAGGTGGATGGCATTATAGCTTCTATGGCAAATGAAACTGTAGATTTGTCGTATTTCGAAAAAATAAAATCTAAAGGAATTCCACTTATCTTATTTGATCGCGGGGAAAACGATTTGAACGTTGACTATATTGGTATCAATGATTATGACAGCAGCCATTTAATAGTTGAACACTTAATTGCACAAGGAAAAAAAAGAATTGCCCATATTGGGGGTTATAGGCATACACGAATTTTCAATAATCGTATTCGAGGATATATTGATGCGATAAAAAAATACAATTTACCGTCGGACAAAGAACTATTATTAGAAAGTAACCTTACAACGGAAGACGGACGCGAAAAAATGATACAATTATTGGCGCTTAAAAACCCTCCTGATGCGGTTTATGTAGCGAGCGATTATGCTGCACTTGGTGCGCTACAAGTACTTCAAGAAAACAATATTTCAATACCAGAAAACATTGCGCTAGTTGGTTTTGGCAATGAACCGTTTACTGCAATGGTTACTCCTACCCTAACCACAATCAACCAGCACAGTGATGAAATTGGAAAATTGGCTGCAGAAACTTTTTTAGACCTAGTTGAAAAAACGGATTTAAAACAAAGCTTGAATAAAAAAATTCTCAAAGCAGAATTGATTATTAGGGATTCTTCGAACATTCTAAAATAAATACTTTTTGTTGAGTTGTGGCATTAAAAATTTCTTCAATTTTTTTGCCTTTTGTTCAATAATGGCATATAAAAAAACCTAAAAACCAAAGCTTAAAACCACAATCTTTTTACTTTCTAATTAATACTTTGTTCTTAATGCTTTTTTACTTCGTATTTTTAACGGGTATTTTATACTCATACATAAACACAAATGAAAAAAATTATAAATACTCCAAACGCACCTGCACCAATTGGCCCATATAATCAGGCTGTACTTTCAGGAAATACGCTTTATATTTCTGGTCAAATTCCGATAAACCCAGCTACTGGAGAATTAGTGGAAGGAGATATTCAAGAAGAAACCAAGCAATCTATGGAAAATTTAAAAGCCATTCTTACCGCCGCTGATATGACTTTTGAGCATGTTATTAAAGCTTCCATATTTGTAAAAGATATGCACCAGTTTGCTAAAATAAATGAAGTCTATGGAAATTATTTTGATGCAGAAACCGCACCTGCAAGAGAAACCGTTGAAGTAGCTAACCTTCCAAAATTCGTGAATGTAGAAATTTCTATGATAGCCGTAAAATAGGGAATTAGATTTTTAGATTGTTGGATTCTTAGAGTTTTTGATTGTTTTAAACCCGTTGATCAAATTTTCAAATTAGGTCTTATTCTAATTGGTCACTATTACAATGTTAAATTGACCGATATTTTCATATTGATCTATTGTTATATTAAAATCATCTTCAAATCTTCAAATTAGTGCATGGTTCCCTTATCTTTCAATGCGATAATAAATTTCTTAATTGTGAAATTAGTGAGTACTTTTATTCCATAAAGTTGCATTTTTAACATTATACCTTTTTTATGGAGTCGATTAGTACTTTTGATATGCTTAAAATTGGTGTTGGACCATCAAGTTCACACACCTTAGGGCCATGGCGTGCTGCTGAAAAATGGATAAAGGAGCTAGAAGCAGACCAATTATTTGAGGATGTTGCTACGGTAAAAGTTTCCATTTATGGATCTTTATCGCTAACAGGTAAAGGCCATGCAACGGATTATGCGATTATGTTAGGATTATCCGGTCAAGACCCAGAATACATTGCCATAGAAAATATTGGAAATATTGTTGCTAAGATTAAAGAAGATAAAACATTAGTGTTTGCCAATAAAAGAGTAATTCCTTTTAACCCCACGGAAGACATTATTTTTAAAAGAGAATTTTTGCCTTTTCACGCCAATGGGATAACTTTTGAAGCCACTTTGCACTCGGGTAAGAAGAAAAAAGAAACCTTTTATTCCATCGGAGGTGGTTTTGTCGTAAAAGAAGAGCGAAAAAGAGCTAAGAAAAATATTGAATTGTTTAAAACTTTTCCCTTTCCCGTAACTACGGGAATAGAATTATTAGCATTTTGTGAAGCTGAAAATAAATCCATTTCTGAAATAGTACTCGAAAACGAACGCTCTTTGAGAACCGACGAGCAAATAGATCACGAATTACATCGAATCTGGGACACCATGTTAGCATGTATGTACACGGGCTGCCATACCGAAGGTTCTTTACCAGGCGGACTCAATGTTCGCAGACGTGCGTATGATATGCACCAGAAATTAAAAGAAGACAATCCTTATCATAATCCCGAAGAGTGGTTGGCCTCCATTAGAAAAACAGAGGTTAAATTCCGACAAATTCTACAATGGGTTAGTTGTTTTGCTCTTGCTGTTAATGAGGTAAATGCCTCTTTAGGTCGTGTGGTTACGGCTCCAACAAATGGAAGTGCTGGCGTGATACCAGCCGTATTGATGTACTATATGGTGATTGAAAATCATGAAGCTAATTTTGAGCATATTAAAAAATTCTTATTGACCTCAGGAGAAATTGGAAGCCTCTTCAAAAAAGGTGCCACCATATCCGCGGCCATGGGAGGATGTCAGGCAGAAATCGGAGTTTCCTCTGCAATGGCCGCAGGTGCTTTAACAGAATTATTAGGAGGTTCTCCTGAACAGGTATTGATGGCAGCAGAAATTGCTATGGAACACCATCTTGGCTTAACTTGCGACCCTATTGGCGGACTTGTACAAATTCCCTGTATTGAACGTAATTCTATGGGGGCGATAAAGGCTATTAATGCAACAGAATTAGCTTTAGGTTCCGACCCAAAAGACGCTAAAGTTCCTTTTGATAAAGTTGTGAAAACCATGTGGGAAACTGCTAAAGATATGAGCTCCAAGTATAAGGAAACCTCGGAAGGTGGTTTAGCCGTAGGGGTATATTTAAGTGATTGTTGATTTAGATTAGAGTGAAAGTAGTAGAAGTTCAGAGAGAAAAGAGGAAAAAGAAGAGAGATTCAAGAATCAAGAAACAGGATTCAGAATTAAGGATTTAAAAGATTAGAAACTTGAGAAAAAGTTTGTTTTTTATATTTCGTACTTTTTTTAATACTTCAAACCTTAACATTTAAGCCCAACTTCTGGTTACTTTTTTTTTAATACTTTGAACTTAATACTTTGTGCTTTTTTGAAATTGATATTAAATTTAGCTATATTGTTTACTATTTTAAAAAATTAAATTATTTAGAAGATGTTGATTCGTACAAAAAAAAGTGCTTCCATTAAATTACACGTATTTTTTATACCTCTTTTAGGGTTATTTTCTTTAATAAGTGCAGCCCAAACTGTTAAGGCGCAACCTGTATTTGAAAACGGAGAAGCCCAAATAGTCCCCGCTTTTGATACCCCAGATACCTGGATTCGCCATGATCTTTGGGTAGAAACTAGTTTTGATACCGATGGCGATGGTCTATTAGATCGCATGCACGTAGCTGTAACAAGACCTGAGCAAACAGAATCAGAAGGGTTAAAACTTCCTATAATTTATGCTTCTAGTCCGTATTACGCAGGTACAGCAGGCGATGCCGAAGGACTTTTCTGGGATGTAAAGCACGAATTAGGAGAGAAAGCATCACAAACACGCACTCATGTGGAGGTGATTCGCAAGGGAGAACGCCCTATTATTTCGAATTCAGAAATAAAAAAATGGGTACCTAGAGGTTATATTGTAGTACATTCTTCCTCGCCAGGAACAGGGCTTTCTCAAGGAGCACCGACCGTTGGTGGCGATAATGAATCACTTGCACCAAAAGCGGTTATCGATTGGCTGTGTGGTCGTGGCAAAGGCTTTACTTCGCCCGCTGGGGATGAAAAAGTAGAAGCGTTTTGGTCCACAGGAAAAGTTGGCATGACTGGAACATCCTACAATGGCACATTGCCTTTAGCTGCTGCAACTACGGGGGTTGAAGGTTTAGAAGCTATTATTCCCATCGCGCCAAATACATCATATTACCACTATTACCGTTCTAATGGTTTAGTGCGAAGTCCTGGTGGTTATCTGGGAGAAGATATCGATGTCTTATACGATTTTATTCATAGTGGAGACGAAAGTAAACGTGATTATAATAATAAAGTAGTTCGCGATACCGAAATGGCAAATGGTATGGACCGAGAAACAGGAGATTATAACGATTTCTGGGCTGGACGCGATTATTTAAATGATATGGGACCAATGAAAGCTGCACTTTTAATGGCACACGGTTTTAATGATTGGAATGTAATGCCCGAGCATAGTTACCGCATTTATAAAGCAGCTAAGGAAAAAGGAATTCCAACTCAAATTTATTACCATCAAAATGGTCATGGAGGGCCACCACCAATGACCATGATGAACCGATGGTTTACGCATTATTTACATGGAATTGAAAATGGGGTAGAAAATGATAAAAGGGCATGGATTGTCCGCGAAAATGATACCCAAGATAATCCAACGGCTTATGACGTATATCCAAATCCTGATGCAAGACCTATAACTCTATTTTTAAAAAATGGGGCTCCAAATGCGGGTCAGTTAGTGACTGAGGCCACTAAGAATAAAAATCCCGAAACTATTTTCGACGATTATACCATTTCTGGAACTACCTTAGCACAAACTGGTAATTCAAAAAACAGACTTCTTTTTTTAACGCCTACATTGACAAGTGCTGTTCATATTTCTGGCGTTGCACAATTAAAAATTAAACTGGCTTTGAGTAAAGCTGCAGCTAATTTATCTGTTTACCTAGTTTCGTTACCTTGGAACCCGTCTGATGACGCAAAAATTACGGAAAATATTATCACCCGAGGTTGGGCGGATCCACAAAATTATAAATCCAATTCAGAAAGTGAACCTTTAGAACCCGGGAACTATTACGAACTTACTTTTGACTTACAACCTGACGATCAAATAATTTCAGCTGGTCAACAAATTGGACTTATGATTTTCTCTAGTGATAGTGAATTTACACTTTTACCCGCTCCAGGAACAGCAATAACTGTTGACACCAATAGTACCAAATTAACACTACCTATTGTTGGCGGCTTAGAAGCTTTTGAAAAAGCTTTAAAATAAAATTAGAAAATCTTACTTTTGAATATTATATCATAAATAGTACATTAACTCTTAAAAAAACAAACATGGCAAAAGGTCAAGACGCGAAGAAAAATGTCAAAAAAGAGCCACTTAAAACGGCTAAAGAAAAAAAAGAAGAGAAAAGAGCCAAAAAAAAATAAGCTTAAAATCTCTAATATAAATCCCTAATGGTTTCACTTTTAGGGATTTTTTTTATTTTATATAATAATGCTAATTTCTGCTTATTGATTACAGTCCACTTTTCTTCGCGTATCAATAATATAAATGATTTTCCAATCTTCTTGATGCTTGATCAATTGAAAAGAATTCACTCCACAATGGCTAAAAATACCATTTCTCCAAAATTCATATTTTGTCCAGGCATTTGCCATATCCCCATCAATCTGAATGTGGTATGATAGAATCTTTTCCTCAAATTTTGTAGTTTTAGGAACACTTGTTATCGATTTTAAAAAAGAACCAATTTTTTCTTGCTTAAGTACAGCATTCTCTTCAGAATCTATTGCAATGGTCTGCATGACAACCTCTTTATAAAGTGTACTTTTTATAATAAGCGAATCTTGTTGATGAAAACCTTCAAAAAAACGCTTAATGGTCGCTTGAACAGCATTTTGTTCTTTTTCTTGGGCATTTATGTGAGAAAAAAATAAACAGAATACCAAAACAAATAAAAATCTCATAATAAATATTTAAAAATCTAAGCCTAAAATAACTTAAAATTCTTTAAAAACTAAAATAATACCATTTGCCATTAAAAATTACTGGTATAACAAACAGAGGAATGAATAGTTCTATAAATTTGGATATAAAATGCCATTTGAAACTGTAGCTTATTTTCGTACTTAAAAGAAGCAAACAGAAAACGACATTTTATAATCAAATTGGTATGATTTAAAAACAAATCAATTTTCTTACTTTTAGCATCTGAAAATTATATTTAATGTCTGTAGCAAAAAAAGAATACAAGAGAATTACCGTAAAATCGCTTATCGAGATGAAAAAAAACGGTGAAAAAATATCCATGTTAACCGCCTACGATTATTCTATGGCTAAAATTGTGGATGCCGCCAATGTTGACGTGATTTTAGTAGGCGATTCTGCCAGTAATGTAATGGCGGGTCACGAAACGACGCTCCCCATTACTTTAGATCAAATGATATACCATGCTTCATCTGTAATTAGAGCTGTAAATAGAGCTTTAGTTGTAGTCGATATTCCTTTTGGGAGTTACCAAAGTGATCCTAAAGAAGCCTTACGTTCTGCCATAAGAATCATGAAAGAAAGTGGCGGACACGCCGTGAAGGTTGAAGGTGGAATTGAAATTAAGGAATCTATAAAACGTATTTTAAACGCTGGCATTCCTGTGATGGGGCATTTGGGTTTAACTCCACAATCTATCTACAAATTTGGAACCTATACCGTTAGAGCAAAAGAAGAAGAAGAAGCAGAAAAATTAAAAACCGATGCCTTAATGCTTGAAAAAGCAGGTTGTTTTGCCATCGTTTTAGAAAAAATTCCTGCTAAATTAGCGAAAGAAGTTGCTGAAATGCTAAGTATTCCTGTCATTGGGATAGGCGCTGGCAATGGCGTTGATGGTCAAGTATTGGTAGTGCACGATTTAGTAGGTTTAACGCAAGAATTTAACCCTAGATTTTTACGTAGATATATGAATTTGTATGAAGAAATGGGAAAAGCCATTTCAGATTATGTAGCCGACGTTAAATCAAGAGATTTTCCAAGTGATGATGAACAGTATTAATGGTTTGGATAATTATATAATTCGAATTTAAAAAATTAAATGTACAAATACAAAGATTTAGAAATAAATAAGTAGAATTTTTTGCTCTGATATTTACAGGGTTACAAAAAAATTCCAGATGTAGAGAAATTTGGATTAACTAATCAATTAAGATGAGCTTCTGCCTACATACCTTCAAATATTTCTGAAGGATGTTCAAGAAAATCAGATAAAGATTTTTGTCGGTTTTTATAAATTGCTATAGGTTACATGTATAGAATAGAAACTCTACTATTAATATCCCAAGACTTAGATTTTACTTAAAGTGATGACTTAGAAAAACTAATAATTAGCTTAACATCAATGATAAAAATGACTTCAAAGTTTAAATCCAATCTAAACATCTAACAATCCAATTATCTAAAAATCTAATAATCCCACTATTCAATCATCCCAGAAAAACGTGTCTGATAAAATAATTTCTACCCCTAAAAATCTTCAAGTTATTTATGAAGACAATCATTTAATTGCCGTCAATAAAAGACCTGGTGATATTGTTCAAGGAGACAAAACAGGTGATGCGCCCTTGAGTGAGGTTGTTAAAGAATATATCAGAATAAAAGATAATAAACCAGGGAATGTGTATTTGGGGGTTACGCACCGACTAGACAGGCCAACTTCGGGCATTGTAATTTTTGCAAAAACCTCAAAAGCTTTGCCTAGACTCAATACTTTATTTGCAGAAAAAGAAGCTAAAAAAACCTATTGGGCAGTAGTAAAAAATCAACCTCCAAAACAAAAAGAACTGTTGATTCATTGGCTAGTTCGCAATACAAAACAAAACAAATCGTATGCTAATAAAAAAGAGGTTGCTGAAAGTAAAAAGGCTATTTTAGAATACACTTTGCTTAAAAAATTAGATCACTATTTTCTACTAGAAATAGACCTGCAAACGGGGCGTCATCATCAAATTCGAGCACAATTGGCTGCTATAGGTTGTATTATAAAAGGTGATTTAAAATACGGTGCTGATCGAAGCAATAAAGACGGCAGCATACATTTACATGCACGGACCCTATCATTTATGCATCCTGTTAAAAAAGAACCTATCAATTTAATTGCTGACCCGCCAAATGAAGCCATTTGGAATGCTTGTATCTGATTTTTTCTTATTTTTATAACATTATTATTCTAAAAATCCTGTAAAAAAGTAAATTTTTAAGTCTCGTTATAAATTACCACTATATCAGAATAATAATTAAAGGAACTCTTTCCTTTTAGTTTTAGAAAATTTTGACCCCGTAAAGCTTCATGAAATGGCCTAAAAGCAGATTTTGAGAAACTTGCTGATGACTTGTTACAGTAGTTTATTATTAATAATAAAAACTTGAAAATTAAAAAATTTAGTATTTTAAATAGTGAAGACACAAGAAATAAAATTATACGGGTGGACTAAGGTGTTATTGACAATAATTTCTTATGCATTTTTTATTGGAATATTGTCATTGATTGGTGGTCTTCTCGCCGGTTTAGATTTTACAGTTCAGCAACCAAATGAAAATTCTTTACAACTATTAGTGTTGAGTTTACATGGGTTAATAGGCACTTTTTTGAGCGTTTGGCTTTTTACTAAGTTTGTAGATAAAGAATTTTTTTATCAACTAGGTTTCCAAACTAAAAATAGAAGTATTGACTTCATTATTGGCATTGCTATTGGATTAATTATATTTAGTTCGGGATATCTAATTTTAATTTACTTAAACGAAATAGTTTTTGTAAAAATTAATTTGAATCTTAAAGAAATATTAATTTCTATTTTACTTTTTACAAGTGTAGCCATTAGTGAAGAAATATTACTTAGGGGATATGTCTTAAACAACCTTATGGAATCATTTAATAAATATGCTGCATTGATTATTTCTTCCGGTTTATTTTCTATAATGCATTACTTTAATCCAGATTTTGATTTATTTTCTTTCTTTAGCCTATTTTTAACAGGTGTACTTTTCGGAATATCTTACATATTTACAAAAAATTTATGGTTCCCTATTGCCATACATTTAAGCTGGAATTTATTTCAAGCCCTTTTTGGATTTAATGTTAGCGGCAGGGATACCTTTTCTATAATTGAGATTAAAATATTGGAAGCTAATATCATTAACGGTGGTAGTTTTGGTTTCGAAGGTTCTATTTTTTCTATAATCGCACAAATTATAATAATAACTATAATTGTAACCTACTATCAGCACAAAAAATTAGTTGGGTATTAGAATAGTCAAAGATTTTTAAATTAAAGAAAATTAATAATCAACACTTAAAACTCTAAACTAACTCGCTTTCCTCGAAGACCTAATACTCTCAATAACTACGGAACCTAAAATTAAAATTCCACCAATTATAGTATTTTTATTTGGGAATTCACTCAGAAAAATAGCTCCGATGGCAATCCCAAAAATGGGTTGCACGCTGCTCAAAATACTTACCGTTGTAATAGAAAAATGTTTAAAACTGTTTAAAAATAAAGTGTGGCCAACAGCGGTTGTTAAAAAAGCTAGAGCTATAATTCCTTGCCATTGTGCTATAATCGCATTCATTTCTACTGTAAAAATAAATGGAAATAATAAAACCACAACCACCATCATTTGATAGCTCATTAACACAGAACCATTATAATTGGCTACTTTAGTTTTTAGCAAAATATTGCGTAAAGCATAGACTAAAGCCGAAAAAATACCTACCCCAACTGCCAGAGTATAATCATTCTCCAAGTCAAAACTAGGTACTAAAAAGTATATTCCTAATAAAACCAACAATCCTAATAATAAATGTACTTTCTGGAGCTTCGTTTTCAATAATAATGGTTCTAAAAAAGCAGTAAGAATTGGGTAGGTAAATAAAGAAATCATGCCAATGGCCACATTAGACAATTTTAAGGCATAAAAATAGGTTAGCCAATGCAATGCCATTAAAAAACCACTCAACAAAATAGGCAATATATGGCTATTTTCTAATTGTAATGCAACACCTTTAAATTTGCAGTATAAGACCAACAAAAGCAAAGCTAACAAAGCTCTAGACGCTATGATAACTGGCACTGGGAGATCAATATATCGGGCCAATGCACCAGAAGTACTGATAAAAAGCATGGCAAGATTTATCTCCAAAAGATGGCTTAAATGGTGGTTATTCTTCAATAAAAATTGACTTATCGCGTGAGTAATGAAGCTTTTTCTTTGATGATTTGGGCTACTGGTTTCCCTTGTAAATGACTTTCTAGCCAAGATAAAATGTCTAAATATAAAAAAGCTCTTTTTTCATAAGGGTGGTCTTCATATTTTTTTAATTGATTATAAAGTTTCTGAAATTCACTTTTTAAATCACTAGGATAAATTTCGCCTAAACCTCTTAAAAACTTAATCATTTCCTTCTGAACAGCGTGCAAATCGTTCATTTTTAATAAAAACTTATAGGTACTTTTTAACTGTATTTCTAAATGATAATCCATTCCTGCTTCGTAATGTGCCACCAAACTTAAAACACGTGCAAAACACATTAAGTCTTCGCGCATTTTTAAGTTTTTGTTATTGATGATTTTCTTTAAGTAAACAATACAGGTTTTATTATCGCCCATCCCGAAATACAAACAGGCAATTTTATAATAAAATAGCATAATGTGATGCTCATCAATCCGGTCTTTATGTTTGTTAATTCCGTATTCAATAATTTTCACTAAGTAAACCCCTTTATCAAAAGTGCCCTCTAAAAAATGAAGATTTAACTTATTACTATTGATATACAAAAAGGCTAAAGAAGTGACATTGTCATTTTGAGGAAAACTAGGATCATTTATGGTTTTTTCTAACTTTTCTAGGGTTTCTTTAAAATGGGAACTATAGCGCACGTAAAAAAGTGATTCCAATAAATAATTGTTTCCCTTTAGGTAAAAAACAGGATTTAAAAAAATCATTTCCCTGTTGTCATAAAACAAATCAGACCATTTACTGGAATATTTATAACAGGATAAAAAATCTTGCGTTAAAAAACTATACCATAAATAAGACTTGTACAGCCATAATTTCTCGCGAAAACCTAATTTTTCAATTTTATATTTAGGCAAATGTTTTTCAAAGTATTCCTTTACATATTTGTAATCTTTATCACTACGTACATAACCCAATTTTAACATTTGTCCGTATAATTGTAACGATAAATTAGAAAGTTTACTTGTCATAACATTCTGAGCTGAAAGTTCTTTGGCTTGTATGGCTAACTCGTCTGCCCTATCTGGAATACTTCGGGTAATATACTGAGTTTCAATTACTTTTTCGAGTTCAACTATCTCATACGCGATATTTTTCTCTTCGTTTTCTATCGCAGTCGTTTTTGCTTTATCTAAAATCTTTAAACTTTGCTTGTATAAACCTTTTTGATATAAAATTGTGGCAAAATCTAGCTGCTCTCGTATTTGAACTCGTATATTTTGATTTACTGGGTTTAAACGTAAACTCACCAAAATTTGCTTATATAAATGCGCTTTTAAGTTTGAGAGTTGTGCTTTTTTAACGATGCCTGTTTCTAAAATTACTTTCTCATCATACTCTTTAACTTTGTCCAAAAGGTTAAAAAGTGCTAAAAATTTGGCATCTGTATTTACACCTAATCGACCAACATATAATTTAAATTGTCTCTTTTCAGATTTTGAAAGCGATTTGATAAGCACAAATAATGAATCTTTATTAGCATTTGTCATCGTAAAAAATATTATTTAACTATTTGTTTTTCAATAATTTAAGCACACCTCAAAGTAACTTAACGTTGTAAATGATTTTTTTAAGAACCACTTAGTTAATTGTAGTAAACCTATATTCGTAAGGACTAGTAAAACTACGCAAATATAATGAGCAAAGATATAGTACAAATTTTTGATACAACACTAAGAGACGGTGAACAAGTTCCTGGTTGTAAATTAGATACCAAACAAAAATTAGTTATTGCAGAAAGGCTCGAATTATTGGGCGTGAATGTTATTGAAGCAGGATTCCCCATTTCGAGTCCAGGAGATTTTAAATCTGTTCAAGAAATTGCTAAAATTATTAAAAACGCAACAGTTTGCGGACTTACCAGAGCTGTAAAAAAAGATATCGAAGTTGCTGCCGAAGCTTTAAAATATGCCAAATACCCAAGAATACATACGGGAATAGGCACTTCAGAATCACACATAAAATTCAAATTTAATTCCAATAAAGACGCTATTATTGAACGCGCTATTGAAGCGGTTTCTTATGCAAAATCCTTTGTTGAAGATGTAGAATTTTACGCCGAAGATGCGGGTAGAACGGACAATGAATTTTTAGCTCGGGTCTGCGAAGCAGCTATTAAAGCCGGTGCTACCGTTCTAAATATTCCAGATACTACAGGCTATTGTTTACCAGAAGAATATGGTGCAAAAATTAAATATTTACGAGAAAACGTAAAGGGAATTGAAAAAGCTATCTTGTCTTGTCACTGCCATAACGATTTAGGTTTGGCAACCGCCAATTCTATTGCAGGAGTCATTAATGGTGCTCGCCAAATAGAATGTACTATAAATGGTATTGGCGAACGTGCAGGAAATACCGCTTTAGAAGAAGTAGTGATGATTTTAAGACAACACCCAACGCTAAATTTAGACACAACGATTAATAGCAGGTTATTAAATGATACCAGCCGAATGGTTTCTCAGAAAATGGGCATGTTAGTGCAGCCTAACAAAGCTATTGTTGGAGCTAATGCCTTTGCACATAGCTCAGGAATTCATCAAGACGGAGTTATAAAAAATAGAGAAACCTACGAAATTATTGATCCCCTTGATGTTGGCGTAAATGCCTCATCTATTGTTTTAACGGCGCGAAGTGGTAGGGCCGCATTAGCATACAGAGCCAAAATAGTAGGCTACGAACTAACTAAAATTCAATTAGATGCAGTATATGAAGAATTTTTGATGTACGCCGATATTAAAAAAGAGATTGTTGATGAAGATATTCATAAAATAATTGAAACAAGTAAAATTAAAATTCAAAAAGTAGCTTAATGAATATAAAAATAGCACTTTTACCTGGCGATGGCATTGGCCCAGAAGTAGTGGCTCAAGCCGTAAAATGTTTGCAAGCTGTAGAAGAAACTTTTCATCATCAATTTACCTTTACAACCGGACTTATAGGAGCGATATCCATGTACAAAAATGGAGAACCATTAAGTCAAGAAACTATAGATTTATGTCATAATTCTGATGCTGTGCTATTTGGAGCCATTGGCGCACCAGAGTTCGATAATAATCCTGATGCTAAAATTAGACCTGAAAATGGTTTGTTTCAATTGCGAAAAGAACTTGGCGTTTTTGCCAATATTAGACCTGTAGCAGTATTCCCAACCTTATTAAAAAAATCGCCCTTAAAAGAAGCCGTTTTACAAGGCACGGATTTTGTAATTTATAGAGAACTTACAGGAGGTATTTATTGTGGGGAACATCAATTAAGTAACGATGGTACAAAAGCGACAGACATAGCGAGTTATTCTGAAACTGAAATTAGCAGAATTTCGCACTTAGCCTTTAAAGCTGCCAGAAAACGCAGAAAAAAAATAACTTTAATTGATAAATCTAACGTTTTAGAAACCTCTAGGTTGTGGCGCAGAGTAGTAAAACGAATTAGTGAAAGCTATCCGGATGTTGAGCTAGAATGTATCTTTTTACACAATGCCATCATGCAAATGATTTTAAACCCTAGTAAGTTTGATGTTATTTTAGCCGCCAACTTGTTTGGTGATATCATATCAGACCAAGCTAGTGTTATTGGTGGTTCAATTGGCTTACTACCTTCTGCATCTATCGGTGATGGCATCGCGATGTTCGAGCCTATTCACGGTTCCTATCCACAAGCAACGGGTAAAGATATTGCTAACCCAATTGCTACTATTTTATCTGCTGCTATGCTTCTGCAACATTTTGGACTAGAAGAAGAATCTAGAGCAGTAGTATCAGCGGTAAATAAATCGCTAAAGAAAAATATAGTTACCCCTGATATTAATCCAAAAAGCAAATACGGTACTGCTATCGTTGGCGATTTTATAGCAAATAATATTGTTGACACGGACGAAACACTCAACATGAATTACGAAAATATAGGCTTAGGCAAATCTACTATTATTTAAAAATTAGCCTATACATTATAAATTGTGAGTGCCTTTGTTCAAGAAAGGCGTTTTTTATTCGTTCGCAAGCATTGTAACAAATTCTTTAAACTCATTTTTAAAAGTTAAATACTTGTCTCCCGTTCCAGGCCCATTGAACCCTGTTATTATTCTTCTAACCTTTCTTTTTTTATCGATAAAAACAAGGGTTGGATATGAATAAACATGATTCAACATAGGTAATTTTTCTTGAGCCTTTTGTTTGTTCGGCCCCCCATATTGCGCCAGCAAAATAGGATACGGTACACCTGCATTATTTTTCAATTTTTGAATACCTTGGAACGCCTGCTCCTCTGTTTTTGCAAACTCAAAAGCCAATGCAACGACCGAAATATCTGTTTCTTTATGCTGATCTAAAAAATCTACTAAAAACCTTGTTTCATCTAAACTATTGGTACACCAAGACCCCATAATTTGTACAATTATTGGTTTGCCCTGAAATTGTTCGTCAGACAAAGACATTGATTTTCCTGACTTATCTGGAAAGGAGAAATCGAATGTTTCAAATCCTTCTTTAAGGAAAGTTAGAGCCTCTTCGTCGGGCAATTCAAAGGCGTCGTCTCTATGTGATAAAAAAAATTCTTTATCATGACTGCCAGAATAAAAAATACCTTCCATAACTGAATCCTTAATTTTAGATAAAAAAAGGTAAGCATGCGCTCCATCAAAAGCAGATAATTTTAAAGAATCTCCCATAACAATGCCCTCTAAAAAACGATAGTCCCCTGTGGTGGTCCGGAAAGTACCTGTAACTATATGATTGTTTTGAACAAATATTCCTTTGGCATCATATTGGTCTGGCGTATCAGGAATAAAACTAGTTGCCCAAATCCCTGAAACTACTGATGTAGGCTTAGTTTCGGAAGGAAATCTATCTAGTTTACCATAAGTGGCTATAAAAGGTAAAGTCCTATTAAAAGTTTTATTAAAGAAAACACCTTCAATTTTATCTGCTGTAAAAGTACCTTTAAGATAGGCTTCGAAAACTGGTAAATAAAACACAATAGAATCCTTGTCAATTAACACGTTAGTAAGCTTTATAACCTCTTCACCATTATAAATTTCTGCCTTGTAATCTTTACCTTCTTGCATCAAATTAAAAGTAAAAGGAAGCCTTTGACCATCCATAACTTCTAATTCTGCGCGCCAAATTCCTTCCGAAATAACTTTATTTTCATTCTGGCAAGAAAATAAAAAAGCCAGGAAACCAATAAAAATATAAAACTTTACCATACTTGTTTTTTCAATTGGTAAAGTTACTACTTAAAAATAAAATCATTTCCATGAAATACCTGTTGAATGTGTTAACACATTGTTTTATATTTGTCGGCGGTTAATAAAGTATATTTATTTTTAAATTTAATACAAAGAACCAAAAACACAAACCAAAAATAAGTCCTTTAAAAAAGCAGAACTTTAAATCCTCAGCCAAGAGTTTTAATAAAGTAAACTAACCAAAGGAAAATAAAATAACTTAATGAAAATCTCTTACAACTGGTTGAAACAATTTCTACAAATTAATTGGGAGGCCGAAAAAACTGCTGAACTCTTAACGGATTTGGGTTTAGAGGTTGAAGGAATAATCCCTTTCGAAAATATTAAGGGCGGCTTAAAAGGTATTGTAGTTGGTCATATTTTATCATGTGAAAAACATCCAAATGCAGACAAACTTAAGATCACTGTGGTGGATATTGGTTCAGATAATCCAGTACAAATAGTTTGTGGCGCTTCAAATGTTGCTAAGGGACAAAAAGTACCTGTTGCTACCATCGGAACCAAATTGTTCACGAAAGAAGGCGAAGAATGGATCATCAAAAAAGGAAAAATTCGTGGTGAAGAAAGCCATGGAATGATTTGTGCGGAGGATGAAATTGGCCTAGGAAATAGCCATGAAGGAATTTTAGTTTTAACGAATGACCTTAAAGCTGGGACTCCCTGCGCTACTTTGTTTGAAGTTGAGAATGATATTGTTTTCGAAATAGGCCTAACTCCAAATAGAGCCGATGCCATGAGTCATTTAGGCGTAGCAAGGGATTTAAAAGCAGGCCTTAAACAAAAAGAACTTCAGTTAGAATTAATTACACCTTCTGTTAGTAATTTTTCAGTAACAAACAGGACCTTAAAAATTGATGTAAACGTAATTGATAATGCCTTAGCACCAAGATATTGTGGGGTTACGATTAGCAATTTAACCGTTCAAGAATCACCAAATTGGTTAAAAAATAGACTTAAAGCTATAGGCCTAAACCCAATAAATAATGTTGTAGATACTACTAACTATGTACTTCACGAACTTGGGCAACCCTTGCACGCCTTTGATGCGAGCAAAATTAAAGACTCTAAAATTATAGTAAAAACACTGGCAACTGGTACAAAATTTACTACCCTAGATGGCACTGAAATTGAATTACATGAAGACGATTTAATGATTTGCGATGCAGAAAAACCACTTTGTATCGCGGGGGTTTATGGAGGTTTAAATTCAGGGGTAACCAGAGAAACAACCGCCATATTCTTAGAAAGCGCCTATTTTGATCCTATTAGCATTCGTAAAACCTCAAAAAGGCATGGTTTTAATACTGATGCCTCCTTTAGATTTGAAAGAGGAATAGACATCAATAATGTAGAATATACATTGAAAAGAGCTGCCATTTTAATTCAACAAATTGCTGGTGGTGATATTACTTCTGATATAGTGGACGTATATCCAAATAAAAAGAATGATTATCAGGTTTTCTTAGCTTTTGATAAAATAAACAAGTTAATTGGTCAAGAAATACCACAAGATACCATAAAATCTATCCTAGCTTCATTGGATATCAAGTTAAATAATGTTACCGAGTCAGGTCTTGGTTTAACTATTCCGTTTTATAGAGTAGATGTGCGTCGAGAAGTAGACGTTATTGAAGAATTATTGCGTGTTTACGGCTATAATAATATTGATTTTAAAGGCAAGTTAAAAGCTTCAATTGCAAGTAGTTCTCCGTTCGAGGATTATAAAATACGCAGAACTATAGGGGACTTTTTGGCGGCTAAAGGTTTTTTTGAAATTATGACCAATAGTCTTTCCGCACCTTCGCACCTTTTCATTAATGAAGAGTTTAATGAAGAAAATGTAGTGACCATTTTGAATCCTTTAAGTAGAGATTTATCAGTGATGCGAAAAACCTTGCTTTTCTCTGGTTTAGAGTCTATAGTTTATAATACGAATAGAAAAAAACAAAATTTAAAACTTTTTGAATTTGGAAAAAGTTATCATAAAAATATTGATGGTACCATAGAAAATAAACATCTAGCTTTATTTATAACCGGAAATAAAAGTGAGGATAACTGGGCGATTGCAACGGAAAAGACAAGTTTTTTTACCTTAAAATCAATCGTAGAAGGTATTCTACAAAGATTAGGAATTACCAAAACAAATAGCTATCCTAACAAAGAAAGTGCATTTTCCGAAGGAATTCTCTTAAAAAGTAACGATACGGAATTGGTAAGTTTAGGACTTGTGCATAAAAAAATATTAAAAAAATTCGATTTAAAAAATGATGTTCTTTATGCAGATTTTAAATGGGATGCTATTTTACAGCTCATTCAAAACCACAAAATAAGCTATCAAGAAATTTCTAAATTCCCAGAAGTAAAAAGAGACCTCGCACTCCTCATAAATTATAAGGTAAGTTTTAAAGAAATATATGATTTAGCTTTCGAAACTGAAAAAACACATCTAAAAGAAGTAAATTTATTCGATGTTTATACAGGAGAAAAATTACAGAAAAACAAAAAATCTTACGCGGTTAGTTTTACTTTAAAATCAGATAATGCCACTTTAACAGAACAACAAATTGAAAAAATGATGCACAAATTACAAGAAAAATATAAAACTACCTTGGGTGCAGAGTTAAGATAATTAAGCTTTTATTGGCTTGCTAATACTGTCTATCTCATGGATAACACCATTGGACTGTTGGAAATCGGCTTTGGTGATAACTGATTGATTTCCCTGATTATCGGTTAGAATAATATCTAAACCGCTCATGGTAGCCACTAATTTATCGCCAGTAATGGTAGTGAATGTAGCTTTCCCTTGGCCTCGACACAGTGCTAACAAAATTTTTGAAGCAGATAGGCTACCTGCTATAATATGATAACCTATTACGGACTGTAATTCTTCCTCGTTATCCACGCCTACCAATTCTTTTACTTTTTGTTTGGTATTCATATCAAAATTTACATCATTTGGCGTAAAGACCGTAAAAGGACCTTGCGTATCTAAAATTGTTTCTAAATCTGATGCTTTAATTCCCGCAAGTAAAAGGTTATGATTTCCAGATTCTTTAGCATATTTAATAATGGATTTTTCAAAATCAACAGAAATCTTGCTTGCTATACTTTGCTGGGCAGCGATATTAGGAGGAAAAAACAAAAACAACACAACAGGGCAAAAGAATTTTAAAATAGGCATAAATGATTATGAATTAAATGGAATAAGCTTTTGGGGTATTTAGTATAGTTCTACGATAAACTGTATTAAATATTCGACAATATACATCATAAATAGCATGGTTTCTCATCTATGTTGCATCTTTCAGTATATTTAACATTTTTTTAACAGAAATTTTTAACAATATAAAGAAACTATTAAACCATAATTTCTTTAACTTTGGAAGAAAAGCTAAAATGTTATTGAAAAGAACAAACATCGAAGAAAAACTGCGGAGGCTTAAAGCAAAAACTTTAAATTCGGACTTTTTAATTAATGAGTTTTATAAAGTTTTAGAAGAAGCATCAAAAGACCAAGACCGAATTATTCAAAATACACAAGTTGTTACTAAAAGTTACGACAATAATTTTAAGTTTGATGATTTAGAAACTGATAAAATTTATCACGTAAGCCAGATTAAAAAAATATGTATTGATTATCGATTACGTTTTTTAGATGCTAAATATTTTAAAAACGAAATTCCGTCTGAAGCTATTTCAAAGATAAAACAATTAGAAGAAGTACATCAAACAGAAATTCAAAATTTCAAGATTGTTGCACCTTCAAAATTATTTAAGCTAGAAGACAAAGACGATCCTTTATTATTTGCTCCATTAGGTAACGACTATTATTACCTTATTCACAAATGGGGAAATGATTTAAGCAGGTTCCGTAAAATAAAGATGTGGCCTTTTAAGAGCGTTATTAATCTCTTAGTCGTTATTTTATTGATGACTTATGTTATTACACTTTTAATCCCTAGTGGATTATTTTCTAAGACTGATTCAAGTGCAGAATTTTTTATTTTGGCATTTTTTATGTTTAAAACTATAGCTGCCATCGCCTTGTATTTTGGAATTGCGAAAAGCAAAAATTTCAGTCCATTTATATGGAACAGTAAATACTTTAATTAAAACTTAAAAAAAAGGAAGCTTTTCGGCTTCCTTTTTTTTATATCATCTCTTTTAAATTATGCCGTAACTGCATACATTTTTTCTCTTTGTTCTTTTATAGACTTATCAGCCATATAATCGTCAAAAGATAAGTATCTGTCAATTACGCCATTTGGCGTAAGTTCTATAATTCTGTTGGCAACTGTTTGCGCAAATTCGTGATCATGCGTTGTAAACAAAATAGTGCCTTTAAAATTTTTCAGGGAATTGTTAAATGCCGTAATACTCTCCAAATCTAAATGGTTGGTGGGTTCATCTAGCATTAAAACATTGGCGCGCAACATCATCATTCTACTTAACATACAGCGCACTTTTTCGCCTCCTGATAATACAGAAGATTTTTTAAGTGCTTCTTCGCCACTAAATAACATTTTTCCTAAAAAACCCCTAACATAAACCTCTTCTCGTTCTTCCTCGGTTTTTGCCCATTGTCTTAACCAATCGACTAAACTATCACTACTTTCAAAAAAAGCATGGTTATCAGCGGGTAAATAAGACTGGTTGGTAGTTATGCCCCATTGAAACTCACCTTCATCCGGTTTTTTATTGCCGTATATAATCTCATAAAAAGCGCTCGTAGCTCTTGAATCTTTTGAGAAAATAGCTACTTTATCACCTTTGGCTAAATTGATATTTACATCTTTAAACAATACATCACCATCTTCCGAAGATGCCCTTAATTTTTCGATATTTAATATTTGATCGCCGGCTTCTCGCTCTCTTTCAAAAATAATGGCAGGATACCTTCTGCTCGATGGTTTAATATCCTCAATTTTTAACTTGGCTAACATTTTTTTACGAGACGTAGCTTGTTTACTCTTTGCAACGTTGGCACTAAAGCGCATAATAAATTCTTGTAATTCTTTCGCTTTTTCCTCTGACTTTTTGTTTTGTTGCGATCTTTGTCTAGCAGCTAATTGGCTACTTTCATACCAAAACGTATAATTACCAGAATATAAATTTAATTTTCCAAAGTCAATATCGGCGACATGGGTACAAACAGAATCTAAAAAGTGACGGTCATGCGATACTACAATAACAGTATTCTCATAATTCGCTAAAAAGTTTTCTAGCCAACTAATCGTTTCATAATCTAAATCATTCGTGGGCTCATCCATAATTAAAACATCAGGATTGCCAAATAAAGCTTGTGCTAATAACACACGCACTTTAAGTTTGCTATCTAAATCGCTCATGAGCGAATAATGCAAATCCTCATTGATGCCTAAATTGGATAACATGGCAGCGGCATTACTATCGGCATTCCAACCGTTCATTTCTTCAAATTTCACTTGCAACTCGCCTATCCTATCGGCATTTTTATCATCATAATCCGCATATAGCGCATCCATCTCCTTTTTTATTGATGACAGGGGCCTATTTCCCATAACCACTGTTTCCAATACAGTAGCGTCATCATAGGCGTTATGGTTTTGCTCAAGAATAGACATACGTTTGCCGGGCTCTAAACTTACATTGCCCGAGGTGGCGTCTATTTGACCAGCAATAATCTTTAAAAAAGTAGATTTTCCAGCACCATTAGCCCCAATAACGCCATAACAATTGCCTTGAGTAAAGGATATATTAACGTCGTCAAAAAGTATTCGTTTTCCAAATTGTACCGATAAATTAGATACAGATAACATACAAAGTATTTTAAAATTTGCGCAAAAATAAGCAAAATTACCCCTTTAAACTAACAAAGCTCGACTTGAATATTTCACGCCAATTTTTAAAATGTATTTTTTAACGGAGCGTTAACACGTTGTAATATATGGGTTTATTAAATTCGCTAGTCATAAGAACTGTTTTATTATATGAATAAACATTTACTTTACCTTTTCTTGGTGTCCTGTACAGCCTGTAATTTACAGGAAAAAGCACCCCTTACCATATTCTCTGGAGAAATCGTAAATCCCACGAGTCAAGTTATTTTTTTATATAAGGATGATGTAGTGATTGACTCTGCTTATTTAGATATGCACAACAGATTCTCTATGAAATTAGAAAATCTGAAAGAAGGATTGTACAATTTCCAACATGCTCCGCAATATCAATATGTATATTTATCTCAAGGGGATAGCTTGTTGATACGATTAAACACGCTTTATTTTGATGAGTCTTTAGTTTTTTCCGGTGAAGGTGAAGAAATTAATAATTTTTTGATTGAAATTTTTTTAAGTAGTGAAGAAGAGGAAGAAATTATCGATAATTATTATCAACTAGAACCAAATGATTTTAGTAAAAAAATAGACTCGCTACATCAAGCAAAAATAACTTTGCTAGACGAATTAGAGACCGAAATTAAGCCTTCAGCCTCTATTTTAGCAATGGCTCAGGCCAGTATTGATTATAACACTTATATTTATAAAGAAAAATATCCTTTTGAAAAATTTAAAAAAAATGATTTAGATGGAATTTCAGGGGATTTTTACACCTATCGCAAGGAACTCAATTTTAATAACGAAGAGTTAACCTATTTTACTCCTTATTATGATTTTATGAAGCGCTATTTTGATAATCTAGCCTATGCTGATTGTGCAACAGATTGCGATGTAGAAAGTAAAACCATAAAAAACCAATTACACTTTAACAGTCATAAACTTGTTTTGATTGATAGTATTGTTAAGGAAAAGAAATTAAGAGATAATTTATTTAGAAACGTTGCATTAACCTATTTTTTAAAAATACATGATAATGTAAATAATAATAAACTATTTTTTGATGAATTTCAAAAGCTTTCTGGAAATAATAAACATATTAAAGAAATTCACAACTTATATACAAGTGTACTCAAAATGCAACCAGAGCATGAGCTACCAGATTTAAAAGTTTTAGACAGCTTAGGTAATTATACCTCCATTAAAGCTCTTGCCAAACAGGATAAAAATGTAGTATTTTACTTTTGGACCAACAAAAACAACAGGCATTTTAAAAATATTACCAATCAAGCAAAAAAAATGGCAGATTTACATCCTGAAATTTCTTTTATTGCTATTAGTTTAACTTCCGATCATGACCATTGGAAAAATACCATCACAGAAAGCAATCATCTCTTTAAAAATGAATACAGAGCAGCTGATATCGATAGTGTCAGGAACACTCTAATAATTGATGGTCTTAATAAAGCAATCGTAACGAAAGATGGCATTATTGTAGATGCCTATAAAGACATGTATTCTTTATTCCAATAATTTTAAAGTCAAAAAAAACCGATGCAGCCGCATCGGTTTTTTTTGACTTAAATTTCAAATGGTAAATGGTTTTGTACCTTAATTCCCTTTTTTATAATCTTCTAAAAATTTAGCTAAACCGCTATCAGTTAAAGGATGTTTTAATAAACCTTCAATAGCTGATAAAGGGCCTGTCATTACATCTGCCCCTAATTTAGCACAATCAATAATGTGCATGGTATGACGCACAGAAGCGGCTAAAATTTGTGTTTCAAAATTATAATTATCGTAAATAAGTCGAATTTCTGCAATTAAATTTAAACCGTCGGTTGAAATATCATCTAATCGCCCAATAAATGGAGAAACATAAGTAGCGCCTGCTTTAGCTGCTAATAAAGCCTGACCGGCTGAAAAAACTAAGGTAACATTTGTTCTAATGCCTTTGTTGCTAAAATAACGACAGGCTTTTATACCGTCTTTTATCATCGGAACTTTTACCACAATTTGCTCGTGCAATTCTGCTAATTCTTCGCCTTCTTTTATAATTTCATTGTAAGTTGTGGCAATCACTTCCGCAGAAACATCTCCCTCAACAATATTACAAATATCAACATAGTGTTTTAAGATATTATTACGACCCGTAATGCCCTCTTTCGCCATTAAAGATGGGTTTGTTGTTACGCCATCTAATACGCCTAATGCCTGTGCTTCTTTAATGTCTGCTAAATTCGCGGTATCTATAAAAAATTTCATGTTAAATTCTTTGGATTAATATTCTATTTATGTTTTGCAAAATTACAATTTATAATGGTTTAAGAGTAATTTCTCATAGACTTTATCGGGAAGTATCTTTTTTAGTAAAAGCGAAAATTTTTGCATAAAATCGCCTACTTTATAATGTATGTTTGGTTTTGGAGTATTTATTATTTTATAAACTAAATGCGCCACGGCCACGGGATCCGAACCACTTTCAACATCTTTATTAATGGCATTTAAAGTAGTGCTATACGGTTTTTTATAGGGAGAATATTTAAGTACAGGCGCATGGTACCTGCCTGAGGCAATATTGGTGGCGAAATCGCCAGGAGCAATGTTCGCCATTTGAATACCAAAATCTTTCAACTCCATTCTCAATGCTTCGGTAATTAATTCCAAAGCTCCTTTGGTAGCTGAATAAATACCTCGGTAAGGTAAACCCATATAACCAGCAATTGAGGTTATATTGATAATTAACCCCGAACCTTGCTTTCTCATTTGAGGTAAAACTGCTTTAATAATCCGAATAGGACCGTATAAGTTAGTCCCGAATGCCTTTGCAATTTCTTCCTCTGGTGTTTCTTCAATGGGCCCAGTAATGCCCACGCCTGCATTATTTATCACAACATCTATTTTTCCTTCTATAGCAATCAAATTTGACACAGCTTCGCGTATCGAAATGGAATTTTGAACATCTAAGGCCAATAAATTAAAATGATCAAAATCTGGATACTTATCCAAATTTCGAGTAGTACCGTAAACCTTATAGTTTTTTGATGTTAAATAGATGCCTATAGCTTTCCCTATTCCTGAAGAACCACCAGTGATTAAAACAACTTTTTGTTTCATACCTAAAATTATACTACAAAGTAAGAAACAATATATGGAAAGAAGAGGAAAAAATTGTTTTTTGTTTGTTTACATGTAGAAATTGAAACAAAAAAATGGCAAGCTACCTACGTCGCACCGCTACGACCACATACCCTTGCTGCGTTCCCACCCTGGGGGATTCTGCAGGAGCTGGTCGCGTAGGACTTGCCGCGGCAAATATACAATGTTTTAAATTTTTCACAATCATTTTAGATTCTAAATTTAAATAAATACCTTGCCATACAAAACAGATTTGGTTATCTAATTGATTGCCAATTTTTTGCAGAAATATAAATTTTATTTAAACTATAATTTTTAATGAAAACAGTATTTATCAGTACCATAACTTTTATATTCTTCCTATTTGGCTCTTGTGGAAGTAGCAATACCAATACATCTGATTTGTTCGAAATTCAACTCAACGATAAGAAAACCGAATTTCAACAAAACGACAAAGTGACCATCACTTTAAAAAATAAAAAAAATACGACTTTCGAGAGCGTTTCTTATGTTATTGATGGTAATCCTATTGATTTAAAAGATAATTCCTTTACCCTAGATATGGCAAAATTAGGAGCTAAAACCATAAAAGCGACTATAAAATACGATGGTAAAAATGGAGAAATTTCTAAAGACATTAGGGTTTTAGCAAAAAATGCCCCCGAGGTTTATACCTACGAAATTATCAATGAATTTCCACACGATATTAATGCGTTTACACAAGGTTTAGAATTTTATAAAGATACTTTATACGAAAGTACAGGAAAAAAAGGTATGTCGTCTTTAAGAAAAATAGATTTTACTACAGGTAAAGTTTTAAAAAAAATAGATATAGAAGATACCTATTTTGGAGAGGGAATTACAATTCTGAATGATAAAATTTACATGCTTACTTGGCAAAGTGGTATGGGTTTTATTTATGATATTATGGACTTCAAAAAAATAGACAGTTTTAAATATGGCGAAAGTAAAGAAGGTTGGGGCTTAACCAATGATGGCAAAAACTTGTATAAAAGCGATGGAAGCGAAAAAATTTGGCTTTTAAATCCTGAGACTTTAAAGGAACAAGGCCATCTTGAAACGGTTACGAATAAATCTATCTTTAACAAAACTAACGAATTAGAATTTGTGGACGGATTAATTTACGCCAACGTATGGCAAAAAGATGGCATGATGATTATTGACGCCGAAAGTGGCGCAATCTTGGGTGTTGTCAATTTTGGAGGATTAAAAGACAAGGTAACGAAACACGAAAATTTAGATGTACTAAATGGTGTTGCTTACCATAAGAACAGAGGCACTTTTTTTGTTACCGGAAAAAACTGGGATAAATTATTTGAAGTTAAAATCTTTAAAAAAGAACTATAATGGGCAATAAAATTAGGACTATTACAGTCTTAAATGAATAATATAAAACAATAAGTTATTGCCAATTTGTTGAAATAAATACATGATGAAAGCTTTCACAAAAACCATCCAAGTACAAGAAGATGATTTAGATAATCTAAATCATGTAAATAATGTACGCTATTTGCAATGGATTCAAGATATTGCCAAAGAACATTGGAAAGAAAAAGCTCCAAAATCAATTTTTGACACTAGCATTTGGGTAGTGAAAAGTCATTTTATAGAATATAAAAAAGAAGCTTTTTTAAACGATTTTATTGAAATTAAAACATTTATAGAAGAGACCAAAGGTGCCATCTCTATAAGAATTGTAGAAATGAAAAACAAAACCACCAATGACCTAATCTTAAAATCGAAAACCGAATGGGTTTTATTAGATGCCGTTACCAACCGACCTATTAGGGTGTCTGATGATATTATTGCTATTTTTAAGTAAATTTTAAATCTTCCATGTTCCAAATTACCTCCAAATATTACCTATTACTTTTTATAGTTTCTTTTATGGTGTGTAGCTCCTGTCGAAAAGATTTTGATTACCTAGAAAGTTCTGGAAATCTATCCTTTTCAAAAAATACGGTGTATTTAGATACGATATTTTCGAATATTAATAGTAGCACTTATACGCTTAAAGTGTATAATAAAAGTAAAAATGATGTTCAAATTCCGTCTATTACTTTAGCGAATGGTGCTGCAAGTAACTACCGTATTAATGTGGACGGGCAAGCCGGTAAGGCTTTTTATAATGTACCGCTTTTTGCTCAAGATAGCCTATATATTTTTATTGAAGCTACGGTTGATCTTTCAACATCAATAGCTATAGATTTTTTATATACCGATACCCTTATTTTTGACAGCGGGAGTAACGAGCAAAAAGTAGCTTTAGTAACTTTAGTGAAAGATGCTATTTTTTTATATCCGAAAAAGAACGGAGAAGGCATCCGCGAAACCATAGCGCTGCCAGCAGGAGCAGATGATGGTGATTTAATGGTAGAAGGTTTTACGCTTGATCACAATCAACTCAACTTTACCAACCAAAAACCCTATGTTATTTATGGCTACGCTACAGTTCCTGAATATAAAAATTTGACAATAGCCGCTGGCACACGAGTTTATTTTCATCAGAATTCTGGCTTATTTGTTCAGAAAAATAGCGCTTTGATTATCGACGGACAATTAAGTGAAGATAAGAATGTATTAGAAAATGAAGTTATTTTTCAGGGAGACCGTTTAGAACCCGAATTTAAAAATGTAGCAGGACAATGGGGAACTATTTGGATTGATAAAGACAGTTACAACAACCGTATTAACCATTTAACTCTTAAAAATGCTACAATCGGTATTTTTGTGAACGGCACCAGTACTGAAAATTCTTTAAATCTAAAAATTACCAACACACAGATATATAATAGCTATAACACCAATCTTTGGAGCAAAACAGCCAAGATTGAAGCTGAAAATTTAGTTTTAGGAAATGCTGGATCCTCATCGCTTTATCTCAATAAAGGGGGTTTCTATCGTTTTACACATTGTACCATAGCCAATTATTGGTCTATGGGTTTTAGAGTAGGTGCAGCCTTACAAATTGATGCTTCTTTAAATAAAAATTTACAAGATGCAGCTTTTATGAATTGTATCATTGATGGGGCCAAATCTTTAGAAATTCAGTTAAATAACAATAGCAATTCTGACTTCAATTTCTCTTTTACCAATTGTATGCTAAAGGCTTCGCTTGGTGACGACCAAAATAATAATCCCCTCTATAATTTTACAGATGCTACCCGATTTCAAAATGTGTATTTAAATGAAAATGCAGTTTTTGTAAATAGCAGATTGAATAATTATACCATTCAAGAAAATTCTTTTGCCATAGCGAAAGGCAGCATAGAAGGTGCGTTAACTGTCCCCAAAGACCTCAACGGAAAAGACAGAACAATGCCAATTACCCTTGGGGCGTATCAGTTTTGAATACGCTGAGCGAAATCCGTTAAGCGCTGGGCGCCAGCCACGAAAAACCAACAACGAGCAACGAAACGCAGCAACCATCTAATTTTCTTACAAGAACCCTCTTTTTCCCTTAATTTTAAATGGAAACCTTTGAAAGTCAATGGTTTTTATGCAGTCTGTTCTTAGATACTTGTGGTAATTTGCAGTTTAAATGTTAGACTATGGAGTACGATTATACCATCATTAATTCAGATGCGGCATCGAGTCATGAATTGAGGTTACAACTAGCCGAATTTAAGGAATTTAGATGCGCAGGTGTCTCCAACAACTGTTCAGATGGTTTAAATATTATTCTAAAACAAATGCCCGATGTGGTCTTTATAAATTTGACAGAAAATACAACAGCCTGTTTTTCTATGATTACGGAACTACACCAGTACCTAAAATTGATGCCTTTATGTATTGGCATATCAAAAACAAAAGACTTGGCTTATGAAGCTATAAAAAATGGTTTTTTTGATTATTGGTTATTGCCCTTGAACGAATTTGATATTCGAAAAACATCTTTAAAGCTACAAAAGCAACAACTAAAAGAGCAATGTAACAATACCACCTTATGCTTAAAATCATATAAAGACTACCGTTATATTGATACGAATGATATTTTATATTTAAAAGCAGATAACAATACCACAGATGTCATCTTAAAAGATGGATCTATTGTCAGTGCTTTTAAAACACTCAAGACTTTTGAAAACAGATTGCCACAAAATTTTATCCGGATTCATCAGAGCTATATTTTGAATACCGATTTTATTTCAAGAATAAATTATGGAAAATCTATTTGCACTTTAAAAAATGGTGATGCGCAACTCCCTTTTTCCAAATCATACAAAACCAAAATAGATGATTTAAAAAAACTACTCACCAAAAGCGCTATCAATACCTTAAATTAGGTTAATTCTTACAGAAATAAGCCAGATACTCTCAAAACTTGAACGTTCACTAAACTAAAACAAAAGCCAAAAGAAATACTACCGCTCCCAATTATTTTTGGATAAAATATTTAACTAATTTAAACAATCATAATTATGAAAAAAGTAGCCGCAGTATTTGCCTTAGTAGTTTTAAGTTTAGGAATGTTATCGTGTGACGCTGATGCCAACGCACAAGATGATAATTTGTTTGAAGTACAAGCCTGTGATGATTGTGAAGTAAAACATACTGGTAGAGATTAAGATTTTATTTTTTTAAAAAATATATATGCCTTTAGTAACTCATTATTAAAGGCATTTTTTTATCTTGTGTTCTTTAGCAAACTAAATGAACTTTCAAGGTAAACCAAGCTTATCTCTTCTTACTTTTCTCATTCTACTCAGTACTCTTTTTTCTTGTAAAGAGATTAAAAAAGATAAAGATAGTGAGGATAGTGTTGTTATTATTGAAACAAAAGATACCCTTGCGCTATGGATAAAGGTTAGCCTAGATAAAAGCTTAAGCACTTCTGAACATGAAACCATATTATCAAAAGCATATCAAGTAGTAAAAAATCTGCCTGATGACTCGATAAAAATGAGGTATTTATCTCAATTGTCCTATAAAAGTTCTGGTATAGATGATTCTTTATTTTTTAGAGACATCAATCAACAAACATTTATTTTAGCAACACATTTAAAAGACTCTATTACACTTGCAGAGTCAAAATGGGATTTGGGTATTTATTTTAACAACACCAACCAAAAAGATAGTGCTTATTATTATTACAACCAAGCAGCAACTATTTATGCTAATTTAAAAAAAACTGAAAAAGTAGGTCGCTTAATGTATAATATTGGGTTAATTCAACGTGAAATTGGAGACTATGCGGGGGCTGAAGTTTCCACCATTAAATCCATCGAAATTTTTAAAGCTTTGAATGACAAAAAATGGCTCGCAATGAGCTATAACAGTTTAGGCGCTATAACGACTTCCTTAGGCAATCATGAACAAGCGATTGATTTTTACCATGATGCCACTAATTTTTTAGAAAACATTCCCAACAGCGCTAGCTTCAAAACTGAAATTATTCATAATATTGGAGTAAGCTATCGAGAATTAGGCAATTTCAAAAAAGCAGAAGAAAGTTTTAAAATGGCGTTAGCAACTGATAGCTTAAAAAGTAAAGAACCTTCTTTTTATGCAAAAACACTAACCAATTTAGCTAATAGTAAGCTCGACCAGAATAGTACTGAAAATTTAGAACCATTATTTAAAGAAGCCATTGCAATTCAAAATGGTCTAGAAAATACTTTTAACGAAGCTACTTCTACTGGTTATTTCGCTAGTTATTTAGCCCATAAAAACGATACTACAGCGGCAATTAGCTATGCGAAAAAAGCCAAAGTTTTGGCAGAAAATGCTGAAAATACCCAAAGTTTGTTGCGGAGTTTAGACCTTTTAACGCGCATAGACCCTAAAAATGCGACAGGTTATGCGCAAGAATATTTTGCTTTGAACACCAAACAGCAACAAGAAGAACGCCAAC
>JBGSQM010000229.1:0-6498 GCA_041738035.1 Cellulophaga sp. | reverse complement strand
TATATTTGCACCCGCTTAAAGTTAAGCGAAAAATTAGAATTAATAACCAAGGGTCGGGCACCCTACAAATTAATGTGATATGCCAGTAAAAATTAGATTACAAAGACACGGTAAAAAAGGAAAACCATTCTATTGGGTAGTTGCAGCAGATGCAAGAGCTAAAAGAGATGGTAAATACTTAGAAAAATTAGGCATCTACAACCCTAACACCAATCCTGCAACAATAGAAATTAATGTTGACCACGCAGTAACTTGGTTAAACAATGGTGCACAACCAACCGAAACAGCAAAACGTATTTTATCTTATAAAGGGGTACTTTTAAAGCATCATTTATTAGGTGGTCTGCGTAAAGGTGCTTTGACTGAAGCGCAAGTAGAAGAAAAGTTCAATGCTTGGTTAGAAGATAAAGGTAAAATAGTAGGTTCTAAAGTTGGAGATTTAGATAAAGCGAAAGCCGATGCTAGAGCTACTGCACTTCAAGCAGAAAAAGAAGTTAATGCCAAGCGTGCCGCCGCTGCAGCTCCTGCAGTTGAAGAAGCAACTCCAGAAGCAGTTGTTGAGACTCCAGAAGCACCTCAGCCAGAAATAGAAAATGCTGACACCACTCCAATACCAACAGTAGTTGAAAAAGAAGTTCTTGAAGAAACTGAAGGAATTGCAGAAGCTCCTAGTGTTGCGGAAGTTGTCGCAGATCAAAAAGAAGAGGATACAGATCAAAAAGCATAATTTTTAAACGATATGCTAAAGTCAGATTGTTTCTACTTAGGTAAAATCGTTTCAAAATATAGTTTTAAGGGTGAGGTGTTGATAAAATTAGACACGGACGAGCCCGAAGCATACGAAAATTTGGAATCAGTGTTTATTTCTTTAGGAAATAATCTGGTTCCATTTTTTATTAAAAAATCTAGCTTACATAGGTCAACCTTACTTAGGGTTCGGTTTGATGCAATTGCAGACGAATCCGATGCTGACCGTGTTATGGGTTCCGAGATTTATTTACCGCTAAGCTCATTGCCTAAACTTACTGGTAACAAATTTTACTTCCACGAAATTATAGGCTTTACTCTTTTAGATATCGTTCATGGCGATATTGGCATTGTTGAAAGCGTTAATGATACTACTTCACAAGCTTTATTTGAAGTTAAAAAAGACGGAAAAGAGCTTCTTATTCCAATAAACGATCAGATTATCACTAAAGTAGATCGGGAAAATAAAACTATTCATGTGACTACACCAGAAGGTTTGGTAGATTTGTATATGGAAGGTTAAATACCAATAAATAAAATTCCAAATTCCAACCTTGAAAACTTTCAATTAAAAAATTACAATAGTTTACCCAATTATTTGATGTGTAAAAAAATAAAAGCTAATGGCCATTTATAATTTTTAAAAAATCAATTATTTCAAGGATTATTGAAAATGTCAAATACACATTATGATTTAGAAGAGCGTACATTAATTTTGCTAAATCTTGTCGTTTATTAGTAAAAAAGCTTCCAACCCCAATCTCAAATATAGAAGACGGCAAACAATTAGCACGTTCTTCGGGTTCCATAGGCGAAAATTACATTGAAGCCAACGAAAAGTTAGGAAATAAAGACTTTGTTTATCGTCTTGAAATAGCTAGAAAAGAGGCTAAGGAAAGTAGATTTTGGCTTAGACTCTTAGAAGAATTGAATAAAAAACATCAAACGGAATTTAATATGTTGATTCAAGAAGTGGAAGAACTAAGAAAAATATTGTATTTCATAATCACTAAAGTATCCTGATTTCAATGAATTTATAATTTATTTTTTTGAATTTGAATTTTGGAATTGGAATTTGGTTTTTGCAATTTTAACTATTTTAACTTGATATGAAAACTTTCAAATTCAAACAATTCCAAATTAATCAAGATAAATCTGCAATGAAAATTGGTACAGATGGGGTTTTATTAGGGGCTTGGGCAGCTTTGCCCGAAAACACCTTTGGCATTTTAGATATTGGCGCCGGTACCGGACTTGTAGCAATAATGTTGGCACAACGAAGTGATGCAGAAAATATAGAAGCCGTGGAGTTAGATGATGATGCATTTGAACAATGCACAGAGAATTTTGAAAACTCGCCTTGGGCTGATCGCTTATTTTGCTATCATGCTGGTTTTGATGAATTTGTGGAGGATTACACCTCCGAACCGCTCCAATTATCTGATTTGTTTGACGTTATTGTTTCAAATCCGCCTTTTTATAAGGAAGATGTTTCTAGTGGCAATAAGTCAAGAGATGTGGCTAGACAAAATGTATCTTTGCCTTTCGATGAATTAATTTCTGGAGTATCGAAATTACTTGCTCCCAAAGGTGTTTTTTCTATAATTATCCCGTTTAAGGAAGAAGAGCATTTTGTAAAATTGGCTGAAATTGCAAACTTATTTCCTACTAGAATTACACGAGTAAAGGGACATCAAAATTCTGATTTCAAAAGAAGTCTTATTGCATTTAGTTTTAATAAGATTGCTGTTTTCATAGATGAATTGGTCATTGAAAAAGAGCGACATATTTATACCGAAGCCTACATTGCACTCACCAAAGATTTTTATTTAAAAATGTAACACACAGGCGTTGTAGTGTTATAAATCTTTAATTATCTTTGATAAAAAATTAAATACTATGCGACCAGATTTATTCGAAGCTCCTGATTATTACAATATTGATGATCTTTTATCGGAAGAACATAAACTGGTGCGAGATGCCGCAAGGCAATGGGTAAAACGTGATGTTTCGCCTATAATTGAAGAATATGCTCAGAAAGCAGAATTCCCCAAACAAATTATTGGTGGTCTTGCAGAAATCGGGGCTTTTGGACCTTACATTCCCGAAGAATATGGAGGGGCAGGATTGGATCAAATTAGCTATGGTTTGATTATGCAAGAAATTGAACGTGGTGACAGTGGCGTACGGTCAACAGCATCAGTACAATCTTCTTTAGTGATGTATCCTATTTTTACTTATGGCAATGAAGCACAACGTAAAAAATATTTGCCAAAATTAGCTACTGGAGAATTTATGGGTTGCTTTGGATTAACCGAGCCTAATCATGGCTCAAACCCGAGCGGTATGGAAACCAAATACAAAGATATGGGCGACCATTACCTTTTAAATGGCGCAAAATTATGGATTTCTAATTCCCCTTTTGCTGATATTGCCGTGGTTTGGGCAAAAAATGAAGCAGGTAGAATTCATGGTTTAATTGTAGAGCGTGGTATGGAAGGTTTTTCTACCCCAGAAACACATAACAAATGGTCTTTGCGCGCCTCGGCAACCGGAGAACTTATTTTCGATAATGTAAAAGTACCTAAGGAGAATATACTTTTAGGAAAAACAGGATTAGGAGCTCCGTTAGGATGTTTAGATTCTGCCCGATATGGTATCGCTTGGGGTGCTATTGGTGCAGCGATGGATTGCTACGACACCGCTTTGCGTTATGCCAAAGAACGAATCCAGTTTGGAAAACCTATCGCCGCAACGCAACTGCAACAAAAAAAATTGGCCGAAATGATTACTGAAATTACCAAAGCGCAGTTATTGGTTTTGCGTTTAGGGCAACTTAAAAATGAGGGGCGAGCAACTACAGCACAAATATCAATGGCAAAGCGTAATAATGTGGAGATGGCCATAAACATAGCTCGCGAAGCACGTCAGGTTTTAGGCGGCATGGGAATCACAGGAGAGTACAGCATAATGCGCCACATGATGAACTTAGAAAGTGTAATTACTTACGAAGGCACACACGACATTCATTTATTAATCACTGGAGCTGATATTACAGGATTACCAGCTTTTCAGTAAAAAACTTTTCAACGCATCTTTAACGTAAAGTTAGTACTCTTAAAAATCAAGAGTGCTAATTTTATACGTATATTAATTAAGAAACACGTAAAATTATGAAAAGTATAAAATACCTAGGATTTATTATTTTAATGACTGTTGTTTTATCAGTCAACGGCCAAACCGTAAAAGATCAAAAAATAATTGACGATGCAGCTGAAGCAAAAGTGATGTTGTTAAAAGCAGATGAAGGGCTCCAAGCTTTCTTTAATGACTCAGCTGGTTACGTTATTTTTCCAAATGTAGGCAAAGGCGGGTTTATTATCGGAGCAGCATCGGGTAACGGTGTTGTTTTTGAAGGTGGTAGAAAAATAGGAATGGCAGATTTAAAGAAATTAAATATTGGGTTACAAGCTGGAGGACAATCGATAATTGAGGTTATATTTTTTGAAACTAAAGAAGCGCTTACCGACTTTAAAGAAGGAAATTTTACCTTTGCAGCAGAAGCATCAGCAGTTGCAGTTCGCTCTGGATTGGCCTTCAATGCCAAATATAAAGACGGAGTTGCCGTTTTTGCATTACCAAAAGCTGGACTCATGGCTGACGCATCGGTTGGCGGTCAAAAATTTAAGTTTCATGCTTTTGAGTAATTCTTCTGCAAAGTTTTGATTTATAGTATTTTGAGATTGTAAAAAGGTAACTATCCTAAAGAAAAGGATTCCTACTCATGAGTTGATATTTTTCGTGGTGCATTTAATTATTTGCTCATTTTATCCAGAATAAAAATGGAATATCATTTTAATTTATTGAAGCTTACCAGAATTTTTTTCACTCTTTTAAAGTCTGTAAAGATTGTAAAAACAACTTTTAAGTATTTCACAACAACTTTCCCTTACTACACATCATTAGTTTTAAAAAAGCATAAAGAGTTTATATATTTGAAATGAGTTAGTTAAGCATAAAGTTTTTCATTTTCATATAGTGTTCTCGTAAAGGAGCTCGGTCTTGATTGATTTGGGCTCTTTTTTATTTAAACCGCATTTTGTCAAGCACAAAGTGCGCTGATAAAATGGATGGTTTAAATAACCCCGCTGTTTAGCGGGGTCTGTTGATTGAAATCTAGTTTTGTGAAACCCTATTTTGTCAAGCACAAAGTGCGCTGATAAAGTAGATGTTTGAGATGACTTTATTGTTCATTGAGCGTGGTCGAAATGTAGCGATGTATCTCGTTTTTAACTTAAATTTAGACTAAAAGAATTAATCCATTTTTCCACCATCGCGCTCAGGGGAGCGTTTTGCAGGCCAAGTACTTTGTTCTCCAGTTCTCTTATTGATGGGTAAAATTGACTTTTCACGTGATGTTTTTGTTTCATCTTCACTTGCCATATACGCCATAATAGCGGTTAAAATAGCATTGTTACGCACATCATCAAATACAATTTTATCGTAGGTATCTAAATTTGTGTGCCAGGTATAATTCCAGTAGCTCCAGCTTAAAGAGCTTAACGAAAATGCAGGCGCGCCAACGGCTACAAAACTAGCATAATCAGAACCTCCACCGGCTGGGGAGCCAGGGAAACTAGTTTCTATATGTTTTGAAATATCATTAGGCACAGCATTTAGCCATTTACCAATATAGTCATAAGCATGTAAAAAGCCTTGACCTGAAATATTTACAACTCTGCCGGTACCGTTATCTTGATTGAAAACGGCTTGAACACCCTCTACAATCTTTGTATGGTCTTCCACAAAAGCACGAGAGCCATTTAAACCCTGCTCTTCGCTACCCCAAAGACCCACTAAAATTGTACGTTTTGGGTTAGGATAAATCTTTTTTAAAATACGAGCGGCTTCCATCATGGTAATGGTTCCTGTACCGTTATCTGTAGCACCTGTAGCACCATCCCAAGAGTCAAAATGAGCAGAAAGTATTACATATTCATCAGGCAATACCGTTCCTTTAATTTCTGCGATGGTATTAAAGGTTGGTACGGTACCTAGTTCTTTAGATTCTGCAATTACTTTTAATTGTGGTTTTTCACCGCTCTCTGTTAATCTATATAAAAGTCCATAATCTTCTAAAGAAAGATCTATAATAGGAATAGTTTTGGTGTTGGCACTAAAAATTTTATTGGCCCCAAAAGCATTAGACCAACGAGATTGAATGATGGCAACAGCACCAGCTTTTTCAAAAGCTTGGTTGATGTCTCTTGAACTAAAGCCTGTTTTTTTTATACGCTCGTTCCAAGCCGCTGTTTGCTCTTCTCGGTTTTTTTTCATTTTTTCGAAAGATTCAGGAGTTGCAAATTCTTCCCAATTATAATCTGGTCTGCCTGTGGGTTGTTCCATAGAAACTAAAACAATTTTACCTTTTACGTTAGGCAACCATCGTTGAAAAGCAAGCGAGTCCGTTACTTCTGGAATCAAGATAGTTTCTGCAGTAACTCCCTTTTTAGGGGTACTAGGACTCCATGCCAATTGCATTCCGTTTAAAGTTACTACACGAGGAGAAATTAAATCCACATGAGTAATACCGCGTTCCCAACCACGCCACTTACCATATTCTTCCATTCGGGCATCAATTCCCCATTCTTTAAACTGCTCAATCGCCCAATCATTTGCATGTTTCATTTGTGGAGTACCTACGAGTCGTGGTCCAACAACATCCATTAGCTCATGCGCTAAAACTTCTAA
>JBGSQM010000150.1:0-12712 GCA_041738035.1 Cellulophaga sp. | reverse complement strand
AGGTACTTGTGTTAAGGCCGTTTCTAAAATCGTCCTTGGCTTTTTTTAAATACATAATCCTAAGGTTTTTATTATCTCAACAAGATAATGTATTTTTACAAATAGATAAAAGCTTCCGAGGTACGAGGATTAGTTCAACACCGTGTATAATTAATTGCTTTGGCAGGTGCTTATCCTGAAAATTGCTGACGCCAGTTCGCTGCGCTCGTGTCCTTCGGAATTTTCTCTGGCAAGTATTTGTTTACTAAATTAGTTGCTAAACCACGCAACTAATCATACACCAAACGTTGTACAGTATTTAAGAAATGACAGTAACAAATAAAGAAATACAAGCTGATTACAAAAATCGAATTAACCGAGTTTTTGAGTTTATTGACCAAAACTTGGAATCGGACTTGTCGTTAAATATAGTTTCGGAAATTGCCTTTTTCTCACCATTTCATTTTCATCGAGTTTTCAAATTTGTTACAGAAGAAACTCTAAATGAATACGTAAAACGAAGAAGAATAGAAAAATCAGCATCTGATTTATTACATAAAAACATAACATCAACTGAAATAGCACTTAAATATGGATTTAGTGATAATTCTTCCTATTCCAGAGCATTTAAAAAGTATTTTGGAGTAAGCCCGACTGAATTTAAAAACCAAAACCCAAATAGATTTAGCAAGATTCGTCAACTTAAAAGCAAGAACGGACAAGAATATCTTGACTATGAAAAATATATTTGCGTCATTAATAATCTTAAAAATTGGATAAAAATGAACGCAAACATTGAAATTAAAGAAATGCCAAAAATGGATTTGGCTTATGTATCAAGTATTGGTCCTCATAACCTTGAAAATGCCTATAGAAAATTAATGCAATGGGCAACACCAAAAGGATTGATGAACGACCAAACAAAAATGATAACGGTTTATCACGACAGTTTTAAAGTTACTGAAGCCAACAAAGTGAGAATGAGTGCTTCGATTTTACTTGACAAGGCAATAGAAATAAATGGAGAAATCGGACGGACAACACTAGAAGCTGGGAAATTTATCGTTGGAAATTTTGAAATTGGATTAAACGAATTTGAAAAGTCGTGGACTGGATTATTCGTATGGATGAACGAAAATGGATATAAGAAAGCTGACAGAGAACCTTTTGAAATTTATTATAATAATTTTAACGAACATCCTGAAAGGAAAGCTATTGTTGACTTTTGCATACCAATTGAATAAAAAACGCTGTACAACAATGGCTATAAGTAATTGCTAGTTCTCGCCTACTTCTGAAAATCCTCGCGGATTTTCAGTTTGTTGCATACTTGTAAAGTTAAGTGCTAAACCACGCAACTACTCATAGCCGAGACGTGTACTGGATCGCTATTCTAAAACACGTTATAGTTCTCCTCTTTTTCTATATAAAGTTATTTATTACAAACTAAAAGAAATACGTTAAGAATTCAAAAAGGCCGCTCCTCCCTCAACTTAATCCTATCCACCCTCCATCGACCATCCTCCATAACCAATTTAAACGTTTCCGGCTTATTCGAGTAATTGGTTTGAAATTGAACCCACGCCACATCGTCTTTAGTCTCTTGCTGAATCACATCAAAATCTGAAGTAGCAGCTGTCGGTTCTCCAATAAGGTTTTGTATTGACTTCATACTGTTGAAACCATCAGTTGTAGTATGCGCTTTTAGAATTTTAGAATCGTTGTTATAAAAACTTTCGACTACGATTTTAGCCGTTTGTTCTGGTGTTAGGTTTTGTTCGCTACAAGAAAATGCGACGAAAGTTGCGAATAAGAGGATGAGATTTTTCATGATGTCCTAATTTGGGTTATTGATTGTTTTATGTGAAATCTTTAATTTTAGGTTGCGTTCGCCATTCTTTTCATCGAGTTCTAATATCACTTGTCGCTCTTTGCTAATGGAAAATTTGGGTAATACATACACCAATCTTACGGTTTCATTTTCCAAAATAACAGTTGGTTCATTATATTTAAAAAGCGGCTCTTTGAACAGATTTTGAAGGGATTTTTTCTTTCCCTTTTTTCTTGTGTTGACATAGAAATTTAAATAATTCAAATCATAATCCAAGGTTGACTTATTTTCTATTTTGATGACGATGTATAATTCATCCCTATCGAAAACGATATTTTCAACACTCAATTTGATATGATGTTTTCTATCAACTAAAAATCCAAATTTCTTTGGTTGCTCTAATAAATAAGCGGAGAATTTCTGATAATAGAAATCTTTATTAGTCGCACTATGTTTTGTTTCATTCTCTTTAGTTCCGAGGGAATCCGTTGGCTTTTCGTTGCCGATACTATTGGATTCAGAAATAAAGTAGTTGAGTTTTTCCAGCTCTTCTTTATACACTACAATATACGAAAAAATTGCGCCATTTTTGTTGATAATCAAAAGATTGCTTGCGTCACCTGGACTTGCTTGGAGTAGTCCGAAATACTGTTCTTTCTCCATGTTGTAGGTAAACACAAAGTTCTCTTTGCCAGTAATCCCTTGCCGGACTGGATTGGGAAAAAACAACGCCACATTCTTTTGGTTGTTAGCATAGATGGTATCGAGGTTCATGGTTTCTTGTGAAATCATTGCTATGTTTGTGAACACGACTATGATGGATATAAATAGTGTTTTCATAATATGAGATTTAAAGGTTATTCTGATTTTAATAGGAGTTGGTAATTATTGACGATGGTCACTCGAACATTTTTATTGGAACGTTGAAACACTTTCTTGATGCCACCAACTTGTGGAACTCCAGCGATATTAACATCCTGAACGATATCATCAATGACTTCCTTGGAAGCATCAGCTCTAAAGTTGTTTTCAATATAAATGCCTTCGCTCCCATCCTGAAGGTCGAATGCCTTTAACTTGGTTGGTAGATTGTTAATATTTTCAATATGAATCATGGCTCGATTTGGCTGAAACTTAATGAACCCATAAATAGGTGTATTCTTTGGAAGGACTTTATCGTTGACAATCGCGGACTTTGTCAATCGCATCCGCAATCTGTGGTTCACTTTAACAACTTGATTGCCATCGACAGCGACATATAAGACATCATCCGTTTTTCCATAGAAATCATTTTCATTAAATTTAGGATTTGAGGCAAAAAAGAGTTGGTGTTGCAACGCGATTTCCTTTGCTTCAATGGATAGGTCAATCGGTTCTACCTTCAACTCCACTTCCGCAACTGCTGGTTTGGTAGTCCATCGTGAGCTTACTTGTCTCTCTGAAATATCTGAATAGTTGATTCGTCCCGATTTATAGATACTATCCATAATGCGTTCTTTCTGCTTTTCGTTGAGATTGGCATCAAAATAGCCCAAAGAGTCGAGCATCGATTCGTCATAGATACTTGGAGCATTGGTTTCTCTCACTTCCTTCAAAGCGTTGATGGCATCGAGCTTGGAATTGTAATCTTCTGATTGTTGTTGCAATTCTGGAACAGTAGTCTGTTTCAGGTTTTCAGAATTGCCATCATCATCGCTCATAACCAATATGGTATAGCCAATGATGAATATCAGTACAATTGCCAGCACAGAGCCAAACACAATTTTATTCTTTTCTATTTTCATGATTTTGGGTTTATTTAATCTTGTAATTTTTTAAGTGAGCTTTCGAAAAAATCAGTTATCAGCAAACCATGTGTGTTCTTTGGGAAGTTTCTATCTACTGAAATGAGATTTCCAGTTGTGACCAATTCGTATCTATCGACGATGGTTCCTCGATTGATTTCGAAAACCGTGGTCGTCTGAAATGAATGATTTTCATCTGATTCCTTTATGATTGATTCTATACTTAAAACTTTCTGAACCAAAGAATACTGGAGCAATCGATTATAAACACCATCGGCTTTTTTCTGCCTGTATAGGTTGTCAACTGAACTATTGCCAAGCCAAAGTGCTTTCTCTAAATTTTTTTCATAGTTGCTGGCGTCGATATTATAAAAGTATGTATGGAACAAATCTAAATGCGCTAAGGCTTCTACCATAAAATTCTCCTTTTGCGATACCAATTTTAATGGAATTATTGTGCCGTCCGTATTGATGGCAAAAGCAGAATCCAATGCTTTTTGATACGTACTAAAGACCATAAATCCTGAAAAAATGCTGGACAACAGAGCAATACTGACAGTCGTAATGACGATAAATCGATTCAGATTCAAAACGGAATAGATATTTTTATAAGGTGTTTTCATAGTTGATGATTTAGGCCGTGAATAGTCTTAATGTAAATGCAGTCGCGCGCTTATAGAGTTTGAACTTTAGAAACACGATAAAGCCTATTGAACCAAGTTCTATGACTGGGGCAAATAAGGTGCTTCCGGTATCTGTTCCAAAAAGATTTGTCCAGAAGTTGGTATTGATTTCAGTATAGATGGCGTTGATGAATACGTTTACCAAAAAGAAAGCTGGTACTAACATATAGACCGCAGCATACAGTTTAAAAAAAGTATATGCCATGGAGCGGAACTTCTCAAACACAGCCAAGCTTATTATCAATGGGAAAAAGGCTTGCATGATTCCCAATAGGAAGAAACGTTCTGCAAGGAAAATTGGATAGATGAACAAATCCAAAATCCATAAAAATAGACTAATGATGAATGCGAGAATCTTGAACCCGTAGAGCGGTGTTATCAAAGCTTCGTACAATAAAGCCATCGCAGCCTGTGCAGCTTCCAAAAACCCGATTTCCTCTTCGAGTGGAATTTCCTGCATTTGCAGAGGCAATAGAGCTGGTGCAGTCGTTCGATATTGTGCTTCCACAGCAACTAAAATCCCATCAAAAAACCCAAGAATTTGGGTAGAAAAGATAACCAGGAGAACCACCGCAAAATTTTTGGCGAGTTCCCCTGGACTCAATCCCCAAGAGTATCCATCTTTGTTAGCAATCCCTTCGTTATATTTTTTAAGGATATTGACAAGGAAAAACAGGACAGCCAAAGTTTTCATTCCTGCAATGGTATATTGTGAGAATGTACTGTTCTGAATTGTTTGGAATATGGTATCAACATATTCCAGTCCTATGCCCAAAAGGATTACAGCTGTCATCTTTTAGTAATTTGTTTCCCTGTTATTAACTTTATCCTGCATTTTTCGAAATGATATAATATCGCGATATCTCTTTGTTTTGGTCTTGATTTGAGACACCATGATTTTGGATTCACGCTCTTTTTCCTTCAGGATTTCTGCTCGTTCTGAATCCGTCATTTTGAGATTATCATCGGATAGGATACCAGAAATAAAATCCATATTGTCCAAGGAATTGTCCAACAGACTTGTGAAAGATTCCGTGATGGCATCTATCTCTTCCACTTTGATGTATGGAGAATTTAAAATATCGGACAAGTCATTCTGCACAAGTGTGTATAGCCTTTGATTGTTCTGAATGATTTCCTGAACCGCATGCAGCTGCTGAATTGCGCCTGTCACACGTTCGATATTTTCTTTCTGTTTCTTTAGAAAATCCACAGTCTTTAAGAGTTGGGACGTTTGCTTTGCAGATTCTATAAGTGATTTTGCAAGACTTATAAAATTAGTATTGTCATAGACTGGCATCCCTTGTGCTGACACTTTCATGCTTATAAGGAATGCAATGGCGAGAATTAAAATTTTTGTTTTACCCGTCGCTAATAATTTGTTTTGGTACTCGTGAATCTTTGATTTCATAGTAATTTATTGTTTTAAGGATGAATATTCAGTTATTGCTTTTTCCATATCCTGATGCTTGTCATAGAGCTTCATGATATCTTCATTTTCTTTTCCGTCGGTTAGGTATGCCGCAAAGACTTCTTTGGGAACTTCGAGCCGGAAAATGTTACTTTCCTTCCCGATTTTGATGAACATTTCTGTGTATTTGCGTTGACCAGTAAGATTATTCTTGATAGATTTCAATTGATTTAAATCGTGACTGGAGAGGTTCAAGCGTTTTTGTAATTCGACATAGCCTTTTTCATTGTTCAGGCTGTAAATCACTTGCGTATTCTCCAAAATGCTTGCAGAAGTTGAATTGTTCGGTAGCTGATTGATGGATTGTAGTATGATTCCAATAGCGCCATTCTGCTTACGGATGGCTTGGTAATAGAATTCGACGCTTTCGAGTACATTTTCAAATTTCAACTGCTTTGCAAACTCATCAAAAAGAATGATGCCCTTCTCTGCCCTATTTTTCCAAATGGTTCTTTGGATGGCAGACTTAATAAGTTTTAGCATTACGGAAAGGATTTCCTTATTATCCTTAACTTCATCCAATTCAAATACAATCAAACGTTTGTCTTCAATTTTATAAGTCTGGTCTTCATCGACCTCAAAAAGAAAACTGTAGATACCATCTCCCACATATTCTGACATGACATGCAAAAAATTGATAATGTTGAAATAGTCTGAATGTATTTTTAGAGTTTTCAGAAGCGTTTCTTGCTGATTTTCAATGAATGTGTAGAACCCTTCCAGAGAATGATTACTATCCACTTTTAAATAGTAGTGACGTAGAATCTTTTTGATGGAGACCGATTGCGCCTTTGTAACCTTCAAGTCAGAAGCAAACAGTTCAAACAGAAAAACCGACAAATCTTCAAGGCGTTCTGGCGTTAAGTCTTTAGAATCGCTGATGTAAAAAGGATTGATTCCCAAATTCTTTCCACTTTCATATCGCAGAACGGTGTATTGTTCAGGATACAGTTTCGCAAACTTGGTGTAAGAGCCTCCAAGGTCAATTATGACCAGACGCACTCCACTTTCGAAATATTGCCGAAGAATGTTATTGGCCAAGAACGATTTGCCTTCGCCTGTAGGAGCAAATATTGCAAAATTCCTTGCCTTAATGCGTTTTTTGCGCTCATCCCAAACGTCTTTCAGAACAGGAATGTTATGTTCTCTATCATTGAAAATAATTCCTGTTTCGTCAGATTGGTAATTGGTATTATTTATCACAAGGCATAAGGCATGCTTCAAATCTGTGACATACAAATCTTCATTGGAAAAATTGGAAGAAAAACAGAAATAACTATTGAGTATCAAATTTTTCCGCTCCTCGCCTCTTGGATAGTAAGGAATCACATCCAACTCTTTGAATTCTGTTTTAATTTTGGATGCTATTTTAGGAAGGTCCTTTCTGTTTTTTGACCAGTAGATAACATTGAGATGACCTCTAATAATCCGAGAGTTATCATCGAGATTGATTTTATCCTGAATGTCCTGAATTTTGGAAAGAACAACTTTATTCTGCGAACCAAAATTGGAACTCTTTTTAAGTTCCTCAATTTTTTTATCAAGTAATTTACGCCACTTTTGCTTATCATCGAGATAGATAATTTGATTGACGATATGATTGTCATTCAAGGTCAATCCCAACCCATCGATAAAACCTTGGTGGAACACGAAATCATCAGACGTAAACCGTTCGTTTGTTTTACTACTTTGCACAACGTCTCCAAAGCAGAGTTCGCTATTTATGGATAATACATCAAAATGATTATCGCCAATGTCAATGCTTGGTTTTTCCAATAAAATATCTGTGTCCATATCGTCATTAAAACCATTGAAAAAACTGTTGGTTATCTGAAGGATTTCTAAAGGTGTCATTGGTAATAGTTCTATTTTACGACTGTTATTGACAAAAGAAACCGAGTCGCTGACAGAGCCCATAAAACTCTTAATTGCATCATCCAATTCGCCAATAATCTCTTTAGAAACTTTTTTAAAAGGATTCACATATTTAGAATTATTCAATTTTTTGTTTTTTGTTAGAATAAAAAACAGAAACGATTGGTGCTGCATATACTCACGTCCTTTAAAATATTGGTGTGTAGCTTTTTCGAGAAAGGTTTTATTGGGAAGGTATTCCGCTGAATAATCAGTTTTCAAGTACACATCCTGTTTGTGGATAACTGTTCCAATCGGTAAAGATTTGATGGCTTGAAACCATGAACTATGGATATCCTCAAAGTCCTTTTCAGACAAGGAATAGATTTCGGGCAATTTTACTTCGTAACAAAGCACGACATTGCCATTGTTGGCAAATACCAAATTATCCTGTATGTCCGCAATCGGACGTAAAGCCGAAATGTTAATCTTGCTCATAATTGAAACTTGATGTCTTTTTGTTACTGATTATTTTGGAAAAAGGTTTTCCAAACTGCAATAATTGATTATTGCTTGAAAATCGTGTTAAACCTATATAGAGCGTTGAATTAAAAAATAGCACTCCAATAATCATCATAAAGCTGAATGAGAATATGATGATTAGCAAAGACGCTAAAATTGATACCATCATCATGGCGAACAATGATATCGGAAGACCAAAAATCATTGCTCGCTTTCTGATGTTCTTATAGACCTCAAATCGCTTCATTATACTACGATTGTAATGAGATATGTAAAGATTCCTACGACTGCACCTGCGATAAGAACAAATACTAAAACTCTGGTAATTCCTTTTTTCAAATCAGCGTTTTCTCCGAAAAAATGTCCTGCATTGAATAGAAATCCAACGAGAAATATGACACCGAGAATAATCGGGAAAACAGTTCTGATGGTATCGGAAACATCATTGACAGAATCTTCAATACCACCAATTTGGGCAAAGCTGTTGGCAGTTGATATCAAGAGTGCGACAAGTAAATAGAATGCTTTTTTCATAATAGAATATTTAATGTCCTGAAACAGGTGGTTATATAATTTTTGCGAAATCTATTATGTAATGAAGCGGAACAGAGAAAATCATCAAACTTTAACAAGAGTTGGTGTTAAACTTTGGATAATTATTATGGATTGAATGGATTCTTTGAATTTTGTTCAATAGAATTTTAATAATGAAGAATCTAAATAACTTAAATAGAAGCTTTGTATTTATGGCGTTTTTACTTTCTGCGATTAGCCTATACGGTCAAACTAAAATTGCAGAAAAGAAGATAATTATCATTGACGCTGGACATGGAGGAATTGATTCTGGCGCCATTGGCATTAATGGAATTAAAGAAAAGCATGTGGTATTGAATATCGCATTGGAAATGGTTAAAATGAATAAATCATTATCTAGTAGTAACCTTGAAATTTACTTGACACGGTATTCAGACACACTTATTTCCTTGAATGATAGAACCAAATTGGCAAAAGCACTTCAGGCAGATGTTTTCATTTCACTTCATTGCAATCATGCAGACTATCAAAATGTGAAAGGAACGGAAGTATATGTTTCCAAGGTTGATGGAAAATATATCAGGCAGTCGATTTTAATAGGACATGGAATTGAAAGGGCATTGGTCAATCAAATTGGTTTGGATAGTCGTGGAGTTAAATTTGCCAATTTTCAGGTTTTGAGGGAAACTGTTAATAATTTCCCATCAGTACTCTTGGAATTTGGGTTTTTATCGAATATGGATGAATCAAACTATGTTTCTCGTGGTCAAAATTTAAAAGTAGTTGCATTATTGCTATTGAACGAAATAATTAAAACAATGAATTATGATTAAAGTATTCGCACAGATTTTCAAAAGTATAAGACGAATTTTGGTTACCTTATTTAAAGAAACACTTAAGGTTTTAAAGGAGTTAAAATATTAGCAGTTGTTTCCATTAAATCCTTTTTTGGAATATTCAATACTTATTATATACGTCCATCACAGCCACTCTTTAAAAAAATATTATGAGAGTATAAATAAATTATTTACAACCAAATTAGAATATTTTAATTCAGTAATTATTTGGATTTATGCTCCTTCTCCAAGGTTAATAAATTTAATCATCTACTAAATTTTGAAAAAGATTTATTATGTGGTTCGAGAATAGGTCAATGTTCAGTGCGAAGTAGAACCAATTTTTAACAAAGATTTTGGACTCTTAAAGCTTCCAAATGTGGTTTGTTCAACCCATTTAGGTTATGTAGAACAAAATGGGTATGAATTATACTTTGGAAAAGCTTTTGAAAATATTATAAACTATATTAACGGAAATCCTAAAAATATTGCAAACCCTGAAACATTAAATAAATAATCGCTAAATCTAAAATCAGTTTGACACTACGATAGTGGTGATATCCTATTTTAAAACATTTGTGCTAAATTCAGCAGTAAGATTTTCAGCCTATGTTTATTTTTTCTACACTTTTAGTAATAAATTTCGAGTTACCTATCTTCAGTCTTGCACATTCTAAATGTAATACGAACGATAAGTCATTTAGAATCTAAATACATTGATTCTATATGAATACAATACCTAACGGGTTCAAAATTAGTATATATTGCTATTAGAAAATGAATACCTATTAAAGCCAATTTAATTTAGGCTATAATTCAAAGAAAATGTCGCAATACCCATCCACCCTTCTCCAACATTTTCTCCACGAGTTATGACATTAATTTCCCTGCCAAAACCTAATGAAATTCCAGCGTTCCATTGATTTGATAGATTATATAAATAGCCCGCATTTACCCAAGGTTGTATGACCAAATTGTAAGTGGTCCCAGATGTTGGGTTTGGTGTGCTTAAACCGTCTTTCCATTTTGTCCACATATTCCAAGTGTCTAATGAAGCTCCAAACACAAAATTACCTTTCCAGTATGATACGTATTTTACCAATCCAAAACTCCCACCAAAACCATTTGCAACTTCATCATCATTAAATCCACTAAAATCTTCTCGATTTGCAAAATTACCACCCAACCTAAATCGAAGTGCCCAATCTTCCTTTATAAAAATATTTGAGGTTATCATTGTCATATAACCCACTGGGTATAATTGTAATTCGGTTCCTATTTCAATTTTCCTTTTAGAAGCATTTTCAACAGACTGTGAAAATAATTGTATTGAAACTAAAAAAATAAAAATAAAAAATGGTGTCTTAAAATTCATTTAATTGAAGGTTTAAATTAAAAATTATTAACTATTAAGGAATTACACGTCTTCCAAAATTGATTAAAATTCTTGATTTCTTATAGCCTGTAGTTCTTGCTTTTACTTCGCCAGAACTGTCAACTATTAATAGCGAAGGATAGGACCGAATATTGTACTTTCTCATTAATTGACGACCTTCTTTTGTTTCTCCATCTACTGCAATATTTATGAAGTTAGCATTGAAATAAGTGCCAACCTCTTCATCTTTAAAAGTTGTTCTTTTTAATTTTTTACAGGGACCACACCACGTTGCGTAAAAATCTAAAAAAATGGGTTTGTTTAAATCTTTAGCTTTTAACAAAGCCTCTTTAAAAGTGCCTTCAAAAAATTGAATACCTTTTGCTTCATTTCCTTCGTCCGTCTTAGGCTCTTTAAAGCCGTGCAATCCAACTGCAACAAAAAACATTAATCCTAAAAATAATACTGTTTTCATGGTAAGCTATTTTATAATTATGTCAGTTTTTTGAAAAACGTTGCTAAATATCCTAAATCTGTTCCATTACTGAAGATCGTTTGATGTCCTGCTAGTAGATATTTGAATTTAATCATTGTCTTCATCGTCATGGTTCATTTTTTTATTGGTTGAATATATTTCATGTTTGTATTACAGACGCAGTGAAACTGTTTCCCTGACAAGTTTAAATCCAATTTTTGCATTTAAAAACCAAAATTGTTTGTCAGGATTATAAATTTTTCCGTCTATCACGGCAATGACGTTTACAAAGGACTGTTTCAAAACTACTGCTATACTCCTTTTCACACAAAGTGAAAATGCCGAGAGTGTTTCAAAACCAATTGCTTATAAAAAAGAGCAAAACCTTTTGTTGTGGAAAAAAATGAATGAGCGTGTTTTAAAAACCATTCAAAAAACAAATCTGCCGTATTTTATTTCAGATGAAACTAGTCAAATTGGAAACTCCTTTGGTAAAAAAATTACGCATTCTATTCAAGAATTATTTAATAAAGGTTTTGAAAAAGTTATTGTTATAGGTAATGATTGTATTGAATTGCAAGCACAACATTTACTCGATGCAAGCCACAAACTAAACACAAACGACAATGTACTTGGAGCCGATTTTAATGGAGGAGCTTATTTAATTGGAGTTTCAAAATCAAGTTTTGATATTGAAAACTTTGCTGCTATTTCGTGGCAAACCTGTACAGTTTTTAATGAATTAAAAGAACTTTATTGCAACCATAATACTGCTATTCTACCCAGTTTGAATGATAGCAATTCAACGTCTGATATTAAAAAAGCAGTACATAATTTATCGTTTTTAGATGATTTTAAGAACCTGATTCTTTCCTTACTTCAAAATATAAAAGTCCAAAACCCGTTTGAAACCGCTTTTATTTCCTATGAATTCAGCATTTTAAACTTCAACAAGGGTTCCCCGTTTTCTTTCTAAATTATCTTTTAGATTACATTTTTTTTATAACTAATTATTATATCCAATGAAGCAATTTTTCTTTTGGGCTTTGCTATGTGTTTCAACTATAGCAAGTGCCCAACAAGACCTTACGGTCTCTGTTATTGATTTTGAAACTCAAAAACCAATTTCAAATCTTACGATACAATTATTAAACTCATCTCGAAATATTTCTATTGAACAATCAACTAATGTGCAAGGAAAAGCAATTTTTAGAAACATTCCTGCTATTGATGGTTATCAGGTTTTGTTTGAAGAAACAACTGATTATGCAGCCGAAAATTCAGATATTTTAAGTGTCCGTTCTAATCAAAACCCAAATGTGATTTTGGTTCTACAAAAAAACACACCCCAACAATTACAAGAAGTTG
>JBGSQM010000149.1:0-25891 GCA_041738035.1 Cellulophaga sp. | reverse complement strand
CCTTCTTGCGACTTTTCTATTGGTGTGCACCTTCACATTTGCTCAAAAAGAAAAAATTCTTTTTGACGTGATGTACAAGGACAAAAAAATAGGTGTGTTGCATGCGCTAGAAACAAAGTCCAAATCGAAATCTCTCAAGGTATTGACCATCGAGACAAACACTTCCTTCCTTTTTATTCCTATTCATATGGAATCAGAGGTCAGTACGACACATAAAAACGGTATTCTATTGGAAGGGACAGCTTATCGAAATGCCAGTCGTAAATCCAGTGACGTCATTGCTACAGTTACAAAGACTGGATTCAGTCGTTATAAACGCGAGTTAAATGGTGTAAAGGATAAAATCAAAAATGAACGCATCACATTTTGTGTAGTCGATCTTTATTTTAAAGAACCTATAGGAGTAACAAAGGTATTCTCTAACATGTATGCGGAAATGCTACAATTGAAACCACTTAGTGTTGGAAAATATCAATTGATTACACCAGACAATAATGATACTCTTTATTTTTACGAGGCAGGGAAATTAGTTAGTATAGAAGCAAATACTCCTGTGGGTAAAGTGTTATCCAAGCGCATCTGAAAATTTTAGAAACAGTCACTTAAGAAAAATACCAGCTGTAGTAAATAAAAAAGTTCAGGATATGAGGCCCACCCAGAACCTTAAAAAAATTGTTTAATAGTGAAATATCCTGCGGATTGATTTTAGTTTTCACTACCATACTTTCGCTGGATCTTGCCAATTCCCCTTGGCAGTCACGATTTTTGGCATATCGATTTGGGTGATAATAGTGTCGTTCATGGGATGAACGATGGGTTGATGAAACGCTTCTTTCTCCTGATAGGTTTGGAGTTAAAGCATGAACTCCATCGAGTACATCTATCAGATATTAAAAGTGCCATGCTGCCAGCTTGTGGTGAAGGCTACACCAAACCGTGGAAATGTATGAATGATACAAATCCTATCAGGAAATATGTAACAGGTTCCTATTTAAGAATACGATTTTTACTATCCGAGATTAATATTAAATAACATTATGAAAAATACATACATAATCATCATTCTGCTTTCAATCGTACAAATCTTCAACATCAGTTGTTCAGGTAAAAATAAATCACCTGATGCTGTTTCTATAGACAATGGCGTGATAACACCTGTACCCGTCAATATAGAAAAGGGGAATACATCAAACGGATTTGGAGATTTTGTAGCCGCATCAAAAGCTGTAATGCCTGCAGTGGTTCATATAAAAACCCTTTTCAAAACTTCACCAACGGGGTTCAATACTAATTTTGGACAACCTTATGGCACGCAATCCGGAATTCCTGCAATGGCTTCAGGTTCCGGTGTAATAATAAGTGAAGATGGGTATATAGCAACAAATAATCATGTTATTGAAAATGCTTCAGATATTGAAGTCATATTACCTGATAAGCGTGAGTTTTCCGCAGAATTAATTGGTCGTGATCCGAATACCGATCTGGCGCTTTTAAAAATTAAATCAGAAGGACTTCCAACTGTAAAATTCGGAAATTCTGATATTGTCCAGGTTGGTGAATGGGTATTGGCTATAGGTTATCCTTTCTCGTTAAATACAACGGTTACTGCGGGGATTATAAGCGCCAAGGCAAGAAGCATCGGAATAATTAACCGCCCCGGGAGAGAGAATTCTGAAGGTAATCAGAGAACAACCGGTAATACGGCAATTGAATCTTTTATTCAAACTGATGCTGCCATTAATCCCGGAAATAGTGGCGGTGCACTTGTAAATACAGATGGACAACTGATTGGAATTAATAGCGCAATTGCTTCTCAAACAGGAAGCTATTCAGGATATTCTTTTGCAATACCTGTAAATCTTGCTAAAAAAATTCTGGATGATCTTAAACAGTATGGTTCGGTAAATCGGGGAATATTGGGAGTTGCATTTCCCGCACCCTCAGTTGAAGAACAATATTTTAAGCAACAGGGTATTGCACTGGGGTCGGTAAAAGGTGTTTTTATCATAAATGTTATGAGCGAAAGCGCAGCAGCAGATGCTGGTCTTAAAGAAGGCGATATTATACAAAGTATAAATGGAATGCCATTGGCTTCGTCAACAGAGTTTTCGGAAAGGATTGCAAGGCACCGGCCTGACGATATAATCAAATTAAGCTATTTGCGTGATGGAAAATAAACACTGTTTCTGCAACTTTAAAAGGTGAGAAGCCTGCAAAGATTACAGCTAACAATAATGCATCACTGGACGAAATATATGCTAAACTCGGTGTCAGTTTTGCACCGCTTACAGATCGGCAGAAACAATACTTCGATATTAATTCAGGGGCGGTAGTAACAAATGTTCGCGAAGGTGGTTTTTTTGACCAGAATGGAATTCCCATTGGAACTATAATTGCCTTTATAAACGGCAAACCAATTAATAATTCAAAAGATATTGATCTGGCCTTTTTATCTGCTCAGCGAGGAAATATACAAATCTTCGCGATTGCACCTGATGGATCCAAGGTAATTTTCAATATTTCTTTAGGCACTTAATAATCAAAAGAAAGGGGAATTGTTATGAATGATTTAAATGGAAGGGAATGGGGAATGGGCTTCTAGTGAATCATTGTTATACGTATTATCGTAGCAATTGTTTGGTTGTTGACAAAAACGGTCATTAAAAAAAGTACCGCGGTAATGTAATTGCCGTTTGTGTTGATACGGGCGAAAACATCGCGAAAAAACATCGCCTTTGGACAGGTTTATCCAAATCATCGAAGGACGTGCAGAAATAATAATCGACGACAATTCAAAAACTTTGGAAACAGAACAGTCCATTATCATTCCGGCCCATTCCCAAAACACCATCAAGGCCAATGTACGGTTCAAAATAATTTCAACGGTTATTAAAAGTGGCTATGAATAGTAAATATTCTAAAGTTTCATCATTCAAGCATGAAGAACTTAAGAAATCTATCATGTCAAAAGAAAAACAGTTTCTAACACTAATTTTAAAAAAATATGCTAACATGTTGAATAATCTACTTTTCATGCTTTCTAATCAAAATACAAAGTTGTGTGATACGACTGGGATTTCTCGAAAATTTTCACAGGTGATTTTTTGGCTGCTTTTGAGCTTGATAGGGTTGCCTTTAGATGGGTTTGCTCAAACAGAATGCCTCTCCGTTAATATAAAAATCCAGAAAATAACTAATAATAGTGGAGTTATCGTCTGTGCGATTTTTCAATCCGAATAAGGTTTTCCAAGTAAATTCCTGAAATTCGCATCCAAGATTATGTTAACATAAATGAGAGGAAAAGATGTGAGTTTTGAGTTTTCAGATATTAAACCGGGAACATACGCTATTGCCGTGATCCATGATGAAAACCGCAATGGCGAACTTGATTCTAATTTTTTTGGGATACCGACTGAAGGCTATGGTTTTTCCAGTGGGGCAGAGGTCACAAAGAGCAGCCCTTCGTTTTCTGATGCCTTATTTTTCTGAGGTGGAGGAAATCTGCAAATGTCTATATCGCTCAACTACTAAAATTTAAAATTAGGTAATCCTATTGTTGGGAATAATTTAACGGAACGATGAGAAAAATTTTATTCGTGGTATTTGCTTGCCCTTGATGGAATTAAAAATATAATGTCGCCCGTTTCTGTAGATTTGTAACTTTGAAGAATAATGATGAAGCAAAAAATGAGTTTGGAATTTCTTCTTCAAGCCATACTGTAATAATTCTATATTTTTATATTGCCCAATAAGGCTGCATAAGCTAAGAGAACCGTTCAATCTGGAAAATAGAACCATAATCCTTAAAAACTATAATTGAATATCCATTTTGGATAGTGCCATAGAACCAAGGTTTTTTAAGACAACATTTATAAAAGATTGACAAGTTTTTTAAAATAGTATTTAAGTATGGAAACACATTCAAATTCAAGCATTAAAATCTTTCTTCAAATAATCAAAATTCTGATATTTCTAGACTTTTACACCTTTTTCATGATGTTTTCCTATTAGGTAAAGTAGCTGTGAAAAAAATTAATCATTTTTAGAGTTTTTCAGACCCCAAGAAAAACACAAAAAAAAAATTATCATAATTAACATAATATCCGCTAATTAAAAGGAAATATGTGAGTGTTTTTTAATAAAAAAGTACTCCTCGAATAGGTCACATAAAATACGGTTTCAAAACGATTCAAATGAATGCAGATAAAATAAAAAACCCTGTAAATCATAGAGTTACAGGGTTTTTGTTGAGTTTTGATACTCAAATAGTGGAGCCGGAGGCAACGACTAAATATCACAAAACCTACTGCAATTGAGCCTTTGCAAGGCATCACTTTTTAGAGGTCACCGTTTTGGTCTCGATTTAACAAACTTTAACATTTAAAATACAAAATGCGTATTAAAGTGTATCAAAAAGGCATAAAGCATATTTATAGTTTAAAATCTCTTTGAGTATTTAATACAGAATAAATTATTTCAATTTTTTAATCAAAATTATTTTCAAAAATAGAAAATGAATTTTACCAAAACCCAATTTTTTTTCTTCGTAAGGGAAGTTTATTATCATACAATATAACCGCAATTTAAACTCGTAAAATACTTCCATCAAAAGACTACGGCATAAAGCCGTTCGTGCCTCACTTTTTATTCCGTTTCCTTTTGAGCCAAGATTTTATCTTCCGTTTGGTTCCTGCTTATATATTGTTTAATCAAAAATTAAGTATTATGACAACAAAAGCAGTTAAAACGAGAAGGAACGGTAAAGCCAATGCGACCGTTAAGAAAGAAGTCAAAGAGCAATTGACACAGAAAGCTATTGGACTGGAAATTCAAAATCTGAAAATTGAAAAAATTATTCCAGACCCGATGCAACCTAGAAAGACTTTCAATGAATTATTATTAAAGGAACTTTCAGAAAGTATCCAAAAATACGGGGTGCTTCAACCAATTACAGTTCGAAAATCAGAAAATGAATACATCATCGTGATGGGCGAACGACGTTATCGTGCCAGTAAGTTAGCAGGTAAAGAGACTGTGCCTTGTATCGTGAGAGATTACGAAAGCAATGCAATCTTGGAAATTCAAATCATCGAAAATCTGCAAAGGCAAGATGTTGAACCTACAGAGGAAGCAGATGCCATTGCTTATCTAAGTGAAAAGTATTCGGCTTCGGAGATTGCAAAGCGATTAGGACGAAGTGATAATTTTATTCGTCAGCGATTAAAGTTAGCTGGACTTATAGAAGGTTTCAAAGTATTCGTTCGTAATGACGAAATGACTATTTCATTAGGTGTCGGTGTCGCACTTTTTGAGCCAGAAGAACAACAGATGATGTTGGAAACGATGGGCGAAGAATTTAGTGCCCATCAAATCAATAGGATGATAAAAAATCAGACCTATGATTTAGAGAAAGTACCGTTTGATGTGAAAGATTCAAGATTGGTTGCAAAAGCTGGGGCGTGCACTATGTGTCCGTTCAATGCTGCAAATCAAGGAAATCTATTTGGGGAAGGAAAGATGGTCTGTACAAAGGCACCTTGTTTTGAGTCCAAGAAAAGTAAGTGGTTCTTAAACCTGATAGAAAAATCCAAAAAAGAGAATGTGCTGTTAATTCCTGAAATACGAAAATATTGGGTAGACGATGTACGTAATCGGCTTGTGATTTCACAACTAGAGAAAAATGGCTTAAAAATCTATTTGCTGGACGATGTGGAACTTATAGAAAAACCGATACAGCCTACCTTGGAAACTATCAAGGAAGAATATCGGAACTATAATTATAGCGAAGATGAATTGAAAGTTGATTTTAACGAGGCCACCAAGACCTATAACGAGGAATTGGAAAAATACCATTTAGCTGAAGGAAATGGATTTAAAAATGGCATTGTTTTTCATCCTGAATCTTACCTGCACAAAGAAGTGTTTTTAAAGCTTATCGAAAAATCAGAAGATGAAAGTGAAGTTCATTCCGTGCCGTTATCGAGTAGAAAAATGGATGATTGTACACCAGACGAACAAACCATCAAAATTAACGAAAGGGAAATTAGAAAGAAACAAATCGAGAATAACCGACAGTTTGAAGAAGTTGCGACAATGATTAGAGAGACCAACTACATCGAGACCAAGAAAACACTTTCGGTAGATGAAATGGTTGCCTTTTCAATTTCGCTCTACGAAAACAATGTGGATTATTTTAGTCAGCAAAAGTACTTTTCAGGATTATTGGACGATACGTCAAAAATGACAAAAGTTGAAATTGTACAGAATTTCAAAGAAAAGTTCAAAAAAGAAATCTTTCATAAGTTGATACGGTATATGCTCACAAAACAAGTCCATTTTGGGGAAAGTAATCATACTAATAATTTGACGAATATGTCCTTCTACAATGCCATTCTAGGATATCATAAAACCAAGATTACGGATATCGAAAAGGAATACATTGAAAGAAGAGATATACGTGAAGAACGTTTGAAAGCCAGAATAGAAATCCTTGAAAAAGAAATCAAGGAATTGAAAGCGTAGCTTTTGTTGTTGGAAGGAAGGGTCGGCATTCGTGCTGGCTCTTCTTTTTTTTTAGATAAGTTTTATTGGGAATGAAGTACTACAAAAGGAAGAAATAATCAATCCATAGTAGCGCAAAGGTAAACTCGTAAAATACACCCATCAAAAGACTACGGCATAAAACCGTTCGCCTACTCTCTATTTATTCCGTTTCCTTTTGAGCTGAGATTTTAGCTTCCGTTTGAGTTCTGCTCAAATATTGTTTAATCTAAAATTTAAGTATTATGACAACAAAAGCAGTTAAAACGAGAAGGTACGGTAAACCCAGTGGCACCGTAAAGAAAGTGGTCAAAGAGAAATTGACCCAAAGTGCAATTGGACTTCAAATTCAAAATCTGAATATCGAAAAGATTATTCCAGACCCGAGGCAACCCAAAAAGACTTTCAATGAAGTATTGTTAAAAGAGCTTTCAGAAAGCATCGAAAAGCACCTGGTGCTTCAACCGATTACAGTTCGAAAATTGAAAAACGAATACATCATTGTAATGGGCGAACGTCGCTATCGAGCCAGTAAATTGGCAGGTATGAAAACTATGCCATGTATCGTTAGGGAATATAAAAGTAATGGCATCTTGGAAATTCAAATTATCGAGAATTTCCAACGACAGTATGTTGAGCCTACTAACCAAGCAGGCGGTCGTAGGTTCGAATCCTTCTACCTTCACAGCCAAAGCCCTCAGTTTTTACTGGGGGTTTTATTATTTTGCAACATTTGTTAATTCTTAATTTTCTTGATTTGTGCATATTTTTTGAATTTTAACTAAAATTTAATATTTTTTGTAATTAATTCAAGGATTAAGACTATTGGAGTCTTTGATCAAAAATATTTGTTATAACAGAAACGGATTTCTAAATTCTCTAAATGGCGCTCAAAAGGCGTTTATTTCCAGTAGGTTAATTTTGCGGTTGAGTTGCTTTATTAATAACGTAGATCAAGATTATTTGTACGTGATAACAATAGTATTCATTATCATATTAGATGTTTTGAACCTGTTTTTTCTGTTTCTTTAGACCAACGAGTAGGTTTGGTGCATGCAATTTGTATCGTGATAGCGGTATTGAATATATTTCTTAGACCCTCCGAATAAGCAACTATTTACTTAAACATGTAGAAAAAATATTCCTAAAACTAGTCTCATAGTTTTCAAAGTATTTTTTTAACAAAACTAATCACTTTACATAACGAACTAATAACATTTAAAAAGTTACAAATAGTAAAATATTTAGGAATATTGCATTTATATTTTTACTAGGAGTAAATAAAACCTAAATGTCAATCATCAATTCAAAAATGCAACTTAGATTGTTTCTGAACGGTGCCTTTGCATCTTTTGGTCTTTACTTTTGCATGTATGCTTTTAGAAAACCATTTTCTGTTGCCACTTTTGAGGGTATATATGTTTGGGGGGTAGATTATAAAATCCTTCTAATTTTAACTCAAGTCATAGGATACATGCTCTCTAAGTTTATAGGTATAAAAGTGGTATCTGGTCTTCAACCACAAAATAGAGCGGCTTACTTAGCCGCAATGATTCTTTTTGCGGAATTGACCTTGGTTTTGTTCGGGGTAGTACCTAAACCCTTTAATTTTATTCTATTTTTTTTTAACGGACTTTCCTTAGGTATGATTTGGGGAATCGTTTTTTCATATTTAGAGGGACGTAAAATGACCGAAATCCTTAGTATTATACTATGTTCCAGTTTTATAGTTTCCAGTGGTGCGGTAAAATCCGTTGGGCTATGGATGATGACAAGGTACCAAATAACAGAATTTTGGATGCCCGCGGCAACCGGCGCCTTATTTCTTCTACCTTTTTTTAGTTGTTTGTGGCTTTTAAAAAAATTACCCCCTCCTACAGAAGAAGATAGGCTACTTCGTGAAGCAAGGAAACCCATGAGTAGGCTAGATAGAAAAAAAGTCTTATCACGGTTTTTCTTTCCCATTATTATACTGGTTATTTTTTATATGGCGTTAACTGCATTACGTGATTTTAGGGATAATTTTTCGAGGGAATTATGGGATAGTATCGGTTATGCAGGTGATGCCTCCATTTATACCTTATCAGAATTGCCTATCGCTTTCTTAGTTTTATTGATTTTAGGATTATTCGGTGTGGTTAAAAGCAATTACAAGGCATTTGTGGGATTCCATTACCTGCTCATTTTGGCCAGTATATTGGTTGGTGTTTCAACTTTTCTGTTTCAGCAAGGAATGTTATCTCCGGTATATTGGATGATTTTTATCGGTTTTGGTCTCTATGCCTGTTATGTGCCTTTCAATTGTATTTTTTTTGATAGGATGATTGCAACGTTTAGAATAGAAGGTAACGCTGGATATTTGATTTACATAGCTGATTCCTTTGGTTATTTGGGGAGTATGGCCGTATTGCTCTATAAAAATTTTGGTCGGCCCAATAGTTCTTGGTTACAATTTTTTATGCGTTCCACCTATTGTATAGCCTTTTTAGGCGTGGGTATTTCCGTAATTTCCATACTATATTTTAGAAGAAAGTATCAACGAGGGACTTCTACATTTGAAACTAAAATCCCCATTATTAATGGCTAAAATAAATTATGATCTTGTTGTTGTTGGGGCGGGGGTTCTAGGAACTTTCCATGCCTATCATGCTTTAAAAAAAGGATTAAAGGTAGCTTTGGTGGACAAGGATGCTATGCCTTCTGGCGCTACGGTACGTAATTTTGGTCAGGTTGTACCTTCAGGTATGAATACCAAATGGCAGGATTATGGACGTAAAAGTTTGAAAATCTATAAAAAGATACATTCTAAATTTGATATCAGCGTACGTCAAGAAGGCTCTATTTATTTAGCTTCCAATGAGGAGGAAGTACAATTATTGGAAGAGCTTAAATTGATTAATATGGAAAATGAGTATACCTCCATTTTATTTACCAAAACGGAATGCTTAAAACGATATCCAGGACTTAATGAAAACTATGTAAAAGCCGGATTGTTTTTTCCCGAAGAAATAACCGTAGAACCTCGTAACATGATCGTTAAGGTTCAAAAATATCTAAAGAAAAAAGGGCTTCATATTTTTTACAATTCACAAGTCATCGAATGCAATACCCTAGGTAGTGCGGTCAGTACGCATCTTGCAGACGGTCGAGTGTTTATGTCTTCAAAAGTAATTGTCTGTAATGGGAGCGATTTTAAAACCTTATACCCTAAACTTTTTGCGGAAAGTGATTTGGAGGTTTCCAAATTACAGATGTTGCGTACCAAATCCCAAGGGAATTATAAGATTTGCGGTTCTGTTCTAACCGGACTTTCCATTCGCCGTTATGAGGCTTTTGCAGAGTGTTCTTCATATCTTAAAATAAAAGCAAATGAGGCGTTGGAGAGCCAAGAAAAGAAATGGGGAGTACATATTCTCTTTAAACAGGCGATGGACGGTTCTGTCATCCTTGGAGATTCACATGAATATGCCGATGCAGAAAACATAGATAAGCTAGGATTTGACCTGGATATGGATATCGATAATTTCATTATTGAAAAGTCGAAGGAAATCTTTCAACTACCTACCTATGAAATAGAACAACGTTGGTACGGAATGTATTCGCAGTGTAAGAATACAGATATTTTCGAAAAGACCATAGATACGAATATCCATATTGTCACCGGAATTGGTGGTAAGGGCATGACGGGCGGTCCAGGTTTTGCCAAATATAACATTAACCAACTTTTTAATTTTTAATATGCACACAATTAAATTGGCTGTTTTTGATATGGCTGGTACCGTAGTTAATGAAGATAACGTTGTTTATACTACATTGCGGAAAGCAATAAATTTGTTTGGGAATAATGTTTCATTAGATTTTGTACTGGAGCATGGTGCAGGAAAGGAAAAATACCAAGCTATAAAAGATATTTTAAAAGCAGATGGAAGAACCGTCGATGTTAAAAGGGCAGAAACGATATTTAGTATATTCAAGGAACTCTTAAAAAATGCCTATACAAACCTAGATGTAGCCAGTTATCACGGCGTAGAGGAAATGCTATATTTTTTAAAGGAAAAGGGAGTGAAAATAGCATTGAATACAGGTTATGATCGTAATACCGCTCAATTATTATTGGACAAAATGCATTGGAAATTGGGTAAGGAATTCGATGCTTTAGTAACTGCAGACGATGTTGCTTTGTGCAGGCCAAACCCAGCTATGATTTTCGAGGCAATGCATATTTTGGGTATTAATGATCCCAAATTTGTTTTAAAGGCGGGGGATTCCATTATTGATATTGAAGAGGGTAAAAATGCAAAATGCGGCGTTACCGTTGGCGTAACCACGGGAGCACATACCTATGAACAATTAGCAAGTGCACAACCTACTTTTGTTTTGGATTCTTTGATTAATTTAAAGGAGCTACTTTTCTCAAAATAGCGTTTTAAATAAAGAAATAAAGCACTAACATACTTGCTGTATTGGTGCTTCTGTTTTCTGGAACATGGGGTATACGGCCATCAAAAAAAATGGAATCGCCTTCTTGTAATACTACTTCCTCATCATCAATGATGTAACAGCATTCACCAGAGAGGAGGTATTTAAACTCATAAGCATCGGTAATTACTTTTTCGCGTTTAGAGTTAGGGTGTACTTGTAGAAGAACAGCCTCAAACCCCAAGGAACTTATTTGTTTTCCAAAAATATAGGAATACGAAAAGCCTAGGGCATCGTCTTCTTTTTCAATAACAGTATTTTCTTCTTTTCTCGATAAAATATATTTTGCACCGTTTGTATGGGGCATCCCACTAAAAAAATCTGTAACCTCTATTTCTAAAGCACTAATTATTTTTAATAAAACAGGCAATGAAGGTATGGTTCTTCCGTTCTCTATCCTAGAAATAAGTCCAGCAGTAACGCAAGCTTTTATAGCGATATCGCTAATAATTAGGTTGCCGTTTTTGCGCAATTCCTTAATTCGCTTGCCTATGCCTATGAGATAGTCTTCCATGTGTTAACCTTAGTTTGCAAACTTACTATAATTTTCATTTAGTAGATATTAGTAAATTGCCTAAAAGTCAAATACCAGCTTTTAAAGGACTTTACATATACCTAACATTTTGAATATTTGTAAATAATATTATCCTAACATCAATTTATTAAATTAACAAAATTGATAGCAATAGCTTAATACTTATTGATGTTTATATTCACTTTTCATTTAGATATTTGTTTCGTAATAATAAACTAAAGTTTACAAATACGAAAAATGAAAAAAACACTATTTAGTACAGTATTTACTATTATGGTAAGTCTGTTTGCACATGCCCAATCTGTTTTTAAGGGTACCGTGTTAGATGAAAATGAAGTGCCCTTATCTGGGGCAACAATTATTGTAAAAGGAACTACAAATGGAGTTGTGACAGATTTTGATGGCAATTTTGTTATTGAGCTTTCTACTGGAAGCGAAATTTTGATCATATCTTACATTGGATATCTTACTAAAGAAGTAGAGACTAATGGAAAGACTTCAATGTCGATTTCTTTATCAATGGACTCCCAACAATTAGATGAGATTGTAGTAACCGCTTTGGGAATTGAAAGAGAGAAAAAGTCTTTGGGTTATGCTTCTCAAGAATTAAATAATGATGAAGTAGTACAGGCCCGGGAACCTAATTTATTAAATGGTATTTCGGGCAAAGTTGCCGGTTTACAGATTACCAATAGCCCTTCTGGTTTAGGGGGTTCCGCCAGGGTTACTATAAGGGGCGATGCTTCTTTGAACATTAATGGTAACTCACCTTTATTTATTGTTGATGGTACTCCGATAAGTAATGAAATTGTGGGATCCAATGGTTCTGGTACACAAGATGTCGATTATGGCAACGGTGCATCAGAGATCAACCCACAAGATATCGAGTCTATCAACGTATTAAAAGGACCTGCGGCAGCGGCTTTATATGGTGCAAGAGCGGCGAATGGTGCGATTATCATTACCACGAAAAAAGGAAAATCACAAAGTGGAAGGCTGGGTATTACTGTCAATACAGGTGTTACTATTGAAAATGTTTTAATGCTTCCAGATTGGCAAAATGAATACGGGCAAGGTAACAACCAGCAGTTTGCGTTCGTTGACGGCAGTGGATCGGGTAATGCCGATGGGGTCGATGAAAGCTGGGGCCCTAGATTGGATAACGGTTTATTGATTCCTCAATTTGATTCGCCTAGGGCAGATGGTACCAGGGGTGGTGACACCTTTGTTAGTGATTCGCCCATAACGCCTACACCATGGGTGTCAAGACCTGATAATACTAAAGAGTTCTTTGAAACTGGAATCACCAAGACCAATAGCATCGCTATTTCAAAATCAGGTGAAATGGGCAATATGCGGGTCTCCTATCAAAACCTAGACCAAGAAGGTACTTTGCCAAATACAGATTTACAAAGGAATACGGTCAGTTTTGCAGGTACCTTAAATGTATCTGACAAGTTAAAGGTAAATACCAATTTTAATTATGTGAAAACAGATAGTGGTAACAGGCCCGCGGTTAGTTATGGTACGGAAAGTATCATGTATTTGTTCATCTGGTACGGTCGCCAATTGAATACCTTGAATTTAAGGGATTACTGGCAGCCAGGTCTAGAGGGTGTACAGCAGTTTAACTATAATTACAACTATCACGACAATCCTTATTTTACCATGTTTGAAAATACAAACGCCCAAAATAAGGACCGTATTTTTGGTAACATCAGTCTAACTTATGATTTTAATGAAAATTGGAAATTACTTCTGCGCAGTGGCCGTGATTTTTATCGCGACTTTAGGGAGCGTAAAAGGGCTTTTAGCACTCAACGTTTCCCATTTGGTACGTATCAAGAAGACAATATTTTCTTTGAGGAAAGCAATACAGATTTTTTACTTTCTTTCGATAAGACCTTTAATGAAAAATGGAACGTTAATATTTCCGCAGGTGGAAACCAATTAAGACAAGGTCAGGACTTCACTAAAAGCGTAGCGCCACAATTGATCAATCCTGGGGTATATTCATTTAACAATAGCAGACAGGCCGTCCAGGTCAACAGCGATAATTTTGAGAAGCGTATCAACAGTCTTTATGGCTTTATCCGTTTTGCATATGATGGTAAAGTTTTTCTTGACCTAACAGGGAGAAACGATTGGTCGAGTACCCTTCCAGAAGAAAATAATTCATACTTTTATCCTTCTGCCACCTTAAGTGTTATTGCAAGCGATATTTTCAAAACGCCCGAATGGATTACCTTTGCAAAAGTAAGGGCAGCGTATGCCGAAGTAGGTAACGATACGGATCCTTACCGACTGAGAAGTTTTTATAGAAATGAAACACCTTTCGATGGTGCTACCCCCATACTTACAGAAAGCGCACTAATACCCAATGCAGATTTAAAACCAGAGATTACAGGTTCGTATGAATTTGGTTTGGATTTTCGGTTTTTTCAAAGTAGAATGAACTTTGATTTAACTTATTACAACAGTACAACCCGCAACCAGATCATCAATATTGATACTGATATAGCCAGTGGATATTCAAGTCAATTGATCAATGCCGGTGAGGTTCAAAATCGTGGGTTTGAGGCAATCGTAAATTTTGTTCCGGTGCTTACCAAGAATTTTAAATGGAACACTATCTTAAATTTCGCCACGAACCGAAGTGAAGTATTGGATCTGGGTGGTATTAATTTCACTTTGACTGATAGGAACGGTGCTTTTATTCAGGCTAGGGAAGGCGGATCGATCAGTGCCATTTATGGTAGGGGTTTCCAAAGGGTAGAAGATCCTAACAGTGAGTTCTTCGGTGAAAAAATAATTAATAATCAAGGCATACCGGTTCGAACCACTGATTTGGTCTATCAAGGGGATTATGCGCCGGACTTTACCTTAGGAATCCAAAACACATTTAAATACAAAAACGTTGATTTAGGATTTTTAATAGATACCAGACAAGGTGGTATCGTGGTTTCAAGAACCAAGACTATTGGTAGTACTTCGGGTCAGTTAAAAGAAACCTTAGAGGGTCGTGAAACTGGTATCGTTGCCGAGGGTGTTGTTAATACAGGAACAGCTGATAGTCCTGTTTATGTTTCCAATACTACAAATGTAGATGCCAGAACCTACAATAATAGATTCTATGAGCGAGACAATGTAGAGGCTGCTAAATATGATGCTTCCTATACAAAGTTGCGTGAAGTAACCTTGGGGTATTCCTTGCCAAAGAAAATAACGGATCAACTGTCGCTGAGCAGTGCACGTTTCTCCGTTACCGGCAGAAACCTGTTATTATGGACAGACAACCCTCATTTTGATCCAGAGACCGTAGGTGTTTCTGGCGGAACATTGCAACCGGGCATAGAAAACATGTCTTACCCAAGTACACGTTTGTTCACCTTTAACCTACAAGTAAGTTTCTAAGGGAAACACTTAAAAAATACTAGAAATAATGAAAAAAAGACTTTTAATTTTAGCAACCGTTTTAGTAACATTTAGTTGTACGGAAGATTTTGAAACTATTAATATCAATCCTAATTTCCCTTCTTCGGCGCAACCAGAACTTTTATTGCCCGGTATACAACGCGAAATGGCCTATAATTGGGGAGATCAAGGTTGGGAAGAGGGTTTTACCGTAGTTCAGTACGGGGCCCGGCTTCAGTTTACCAGTGGTGACACCTATAACTGGTCTCCTTCAGGAAATCCTTATAATGATGCTTACGCCTCTTTAAGGGATGTGGAAAACATCATTAGGGGAACAAAGGACCTCACCGAGGCACAAAATTATTACGGTGTTGCCTTGGTCATGAAATCTTGGATCATGTCTTATGTCACAGACGCTTATGGTGATGCCCCGTACTCAGAAGCTACAAAAGGTATTGAAGACGGTAATGTAAGGCCTGTTTTTGACCCTCAGCAACAAATTTATGATGGTATGTTGACAGATTTGGAAACAGCCAACACCGTTTTGACCGATGCCTCCACTATTTCAGGGGATATTTTCTACGGAGGCGATGTCGTTAAATGGAGAAAGTTTGCCAACTCGTTACGATTGAGGTTGTTGATGCGCATCAGTGACATAGACAATACCAAGGCTGTTGCAGGTATGGTACAGATAGCGAATAACCCGGCCAGCTACCCCATTTTTGAAAGTAACGATGATATGGCAGTGGTACAATGGAACTCTGATAACCCACAGCCTAAATACAATACCAGATCTGGTAGTTTTGATGAGGTTCGTTTGAGCCAAACCTTAGAAACTAGGTTAAAAGCTCTTAATGATAACAGAATATTTGTATTTGCCCAACCTACCTCCAACTCTGGCGAAGGAATTTTTTCTGACAATTTTGATGATTATGTAGGTATGCCAAACGGCTTGGATGATGAGGCCGCTTTAGGCTACAGCCCAACCGGTAACCCTGACGAGTCTGGTTCTAATTTCATATCTAGATTGGGTATTCTTCTGGCATGTAGGGCCTGTAACCCTGAGCAGGCCTCCGCTACGGCATCGCAGACGATAATCATGAGTTATTCAGAACTTCAGTTTATTTTGGCCGAAGCCCGTGAGCGCGGTTGGATTTCATTTGGTGACGCCGCAACCTTCTACGAAAACGGAATTAGGGCTTCTTTCGACTATTATACGAGGAGGGTGATAGCCGGTGGATGGTCAGAAATAGCTGCTGCAATGGAGAACACAGATTTGGGGGCCTATATGGCTCAGGCAGGTGTTGCGTTTACCGGTACTGCCGACGAAAGATTGGCCAAGATCTCGCTTCAAAAATGGATTGCCTTGTTCTATACAGGTTTTGAGGGCTGGTCAGATTGGAGGAGAACGGGTATGCCTGCGGTAATACCGGGACCTGACGCGGTAAATAATGGACAGGTTCCTGTGCGTTTCCAATACCCTAATTCTGTAAAGGCCACCAATGAGGAAAACTACAACACCGCTGCCCAGCGCATTGGCGGAGATAATATCAATACCAAACTTTGGTGGGATGTTGATTAACCGACAAAGAATAATAGGTATCATGTTGACCATAGGAAAACTACTCCTATGGTCTTCTTGTTCGATGGTCGAAAAAGACGTGAACAGTTCAGATCTTGGCATAGATCATGTTATCGTCATTGGTTTCGATGGTTTAAGTCCTGATGGACTTCAAAATGCCAACACCCCGAACTTTGACCGATTGATGAATGAGGGCAGCTATACCATGCACGCCAGGGCGGTAATGCCCACTAGTTCTAGCCCCAATTGGGCATCAATGATCATGGGGGCGGGTCCGGAACAGCATGGTATTACGTCAAATGCCTGGGAAAGGGATAATTTGATACTCCCCGCTGTGGTTCAGCATAACGATTTCCTGTTTCCCACCATTTTTCACTTGATCGATACACAAATCGAAAATGCAACCGTTGGAGCCATTTACCATTGGGGCGGGTTTGGTAGATTATTCGAAAAAGAAGCCGTTGACTTTGACCAAAACACCAGTACAGAAGAAGAAACCGCAGTTGTTGCCAGCAAATTCATCATCGAAAAAAAACCTAATTTTACCTTTGTACATTTTGATCATGTTGACCATGCCGGACATGAATTTGGCCATGGTACCAGCGAATATTATGCTTCGGTAGAAAAGGCGGACATGCTTTTAGGACAAGTCTTGGAAGCGATACAAACCGCTGGCATTGCCCATAAAACCTTGGTCATCATAAGTGCTGACCATGGCGGGCTGGGCAAAGGGCACGGTGGCGAAACGTTGAAGGAAATCGAAATTCCTTTGATCATTTGGGGTAAATACATTAAACAAAATTACAAGCTCGTACACCCAGTGTACCAATATGACAATGCCGCTACGGTGGCTTTTGCCCTTGGAGTTCGTACCCCTGAGGCATGGATCGGCAGACCGGTAAAAAATGCTTTCAAGGGCTTTGAATCGATAGATGCATATCAATTCGTAGAACCACTCAAAGAACCGATAATCTACCCCAAGGCGGAAGGATACAAAAAAGCGGGCGGATTGTTCGATGAAGAAGCCACTGTTGTTATTGAGAATCCCAATACCAGAGGTGAGCTGCGCTACACCTTAGATGGCACAATGCCTTCATCAACTTCTGAATTGGCGACTGAACCAATAGAAATAAATACCAATGCAGTGCTGAAAAGTGCCGTCTTTAATTATGGGAAAATGAACAGTATAGTAGCTGAATCTTATTTTCGCATTAAGCCCAAGAGTAGTAAAAGGCCGATTCGATATGAGCTTTTTTATTTGCAAAAGCTATCAAATATACCTAGTTTGGCTAGCAGAATACCCGATACCACAGGTGCTTGTTTTGAAATAGGATCAGAGGAAATCAAAGATCTTATCAAAGAGCATACGGTGGTACGTTTTAGGGCAAGAATAAACATTGATCAGGTAGATAGATACACTTTTTATTTGCGTTCAGACGATGGTAGCAAACTCTTGGTCGATGGCCAAGTTGTTGTAGATAATGATGGCGATCATGGCGTAAAGGAAACTGATGGCGAAATAGAACTGCAATCGGGTAAGCACGATTTGGAAGTTGTATGGTTCAATGGCATTGGCGGAGCTTGGTTAGATGTTTACGTAAAAAGCCCGAACATGCCGAAACAAATTTTACCGACAACACTTTTTAATTGATAATCTTTTTATGGTACAGTACGTGAAAGTTGGGTTATTACTCCTGTTTTTTAGCGCCATGCCGGTATACTGCCAAGAATTGGGAAGTCAATTGCCGCTATGGCAGGAAGGCATGCTCGATATACACCATATCAACACGGGTAGGGGCGATGCTGCGTTTTGTGTTTTACCAGATGGTACCACACTTTTGATTGATGCCGGCGATATGTCAGAGACACATGCCAGAACCCTTTCGGCTCGCAATGCAAAGGCGATGCCGAATAATTCGAAGTCCGCACCGGAGTGGATAGTGGATTATATTAAACAGTTCCATCCGAAGAATAGCGAGGCACAACTAGATTACGCATTGATCACACATTATCACGATGATCATTTTGGTGAAATAGATTCTCTGAGGAAAAGGGCAAAGGGTGGTTATCTTTTGACGGGAATAATGGAGGTCGGCACTTTGCTTCCTATAAGGAAACTTATAGATCGAGGGTTTGACTTTCCCATTGATTTAAAAGATACACAGGTTCAGGCACAAAAACAATTCGCAGCTGATCCCTATGGAATGATGGCCACCATGAAAGAATACTGGAACTATATCGAGTACGCTAAAATAAGTTCAGGTCTGGTGAACGAAGCGTTATCGGTTGGTAGTGCCCATCAGATTTCCCTATCAAGAAATGCAGCGGCCTATCCTGAATTTTCGGTTCAGAATATTGCTTCTAATGGTGTTATCTGGTCAGGCGAGGGTAGTAAAAACTATTCGCTTTTCAGCAAGGGAACCTACCAGGGCGAAAACCCACTGAGTAATTGTATTCGTATCGACTACGGTAGGTTCAACTATTTTACCGGGGGCGATATCGCCGGCATAGATCCTTTGGGTCAGGCCGACATGAATTCGCTTGAATCGCATGTAGCCCCCATCATCGGCGCAGTTGACGTTGCTACCTTGAACCATCATGGTAATCGCGATTCTCAAAACCCATTTTATGTACGTACGGTCAAGCCTCGGGTATGGGTGCAGCAAAATTGGTCATCTGATCACCCCGGGGAAGAAGTCTTGCGAAGAATTAGCTCAGAAAAACTCTATCCGGGCGAACGGGATATTTTCTCTACCGTGATGCTGCAGGCCAATAAAGATGTAATAGGTAACAGATTAGACCAGTACAAAAGTCAGAACGGACATATTGTTTTACGTGTGCATCCCAAGGGAGACTTGTATGCGGTTTTTATTTTGAATGACGCAACCGAAGAACGGGAAATAATAGCCAAATATGGACCCTATGAATCAAGATAAGGACGTGTCCAAGAGCCAAGATCAGAACAAACGCACAGAAGGCGATATCAATGGAACTGTTGCTAGACAGGAATGGGAGGCGGGTATTACCGATGCAAAAACGAAAAAATTGCTCAAAAAAGATGCACGTTATTTCTTCCATCAAGCACTATCTACACCTTGCTTAGATGTGTTGGGAGATTGCAATGGGTCGTATATTGAAAATATATCTGGTAAGAAATATTTAGATTTTCATGGCAACAATGTGCATCAATTGGGATTTTCACATCCAAAATTAGTGCAGCGCTTAACGGATCAATTGCAGGGTTTGACCTTTAGTACCAGGCGTTATACCAATGAAGCTGCCATAAATTTTGCCGAAAAATTGACCTCCTTACTTCCGTCAGATTTAAATAGGGTTTTAATGACCCCTAACGGTAGTTCCGCAATTGGTATCGCTTTAAAATTGGCACGTGCCATAACTGGTAAATTTAAGGTGGTTTCTTTTTGGGATTCTTTCCATGGAGCTTCATTGGATGCGATAAGTGTTGGAGGGGAATCGGTATTTCGAGAATATATGGGCCCAATGATGCCCGGTGTGGAACGCATACCACCGCCGGTTACCTATCGTGGAATTTTTGAAGGGAACGAAGCTAAATGCTTGGAACATTTGGAATATGTGTTTTCCAAAGAAGGGGATATTGGTGCTTTTATTGCGGAGACAGTGCGCAATACAGATGTGCAATTACCTTCTTTGGAATTTTGGATGGGCGCCAGGGCCCTTTGTGATACATACGGAGTAGTCCTTATTTTGGACGAAATACCAATTGCATTGGGCCGCACAGGAAAGATGTTCGCTTTTGAACATTATGGTATTGAACCAGATATTCTTTGTTTAGGCAAAGGCTTGGGAGGTGGTATCATACCACAAGCTGCCATTGTTACTAGAGATATATATAACAAGTTTGGAGGTGTTTCATTTGGGCATTATACTCATGAAAAAAGCCCTTTAGGCGCTATGGCAGGATTAACGACTTTGGAGATTTTGGAAGAGGAAAAAATTCTTCAAAAAGTAACTTGTGATTCTGTAGAAATAGGCTCGGCCATGTCCGTTTTAAAGGATAAGTATGAAATTATAGGTGATATTAGAGGTAGAGGACTGCTATGGGGCATTGAATTGGTTACGAGTAGGAATACGAAGGAAAAGGCAATTCATGAGGCAGAACAAATCATGTACGAATGCCTAAGAAATGGATTGAGCTTTAAGGTTTCTGCTGGCAACGTGCTACAACTGGCTCCAGCCTTGACTATTTCTAAAGAGGAATTAAAACAAGCTATTAATATTTTGGACAAGGCAATAGCCAATGTCCGTCATTAAATGGAACCTATGATAATTAGAATTATTTTTAGTATTTTGGGTATTTTTTGGGCCACAACTGGTTTAGCCCAAACCAAAGAAAATACATTTCTGATACAGCCGTATTTACAGGATGCCAACCCCAATCAAATGACCATTATGTGGGAAACCTCCATGGGGGAAGAGAGCATAGTGGAATATGGGCAAACCACTAAGTTGGGTAAGAAGCAAAACGGTAAATCGGATGATGTCAATTTTACCGATACCCGTATTCATGAGGTAAAACTTACGGGTCTTAAACGGTTTACGAACTACTATTATAGGGTGCGGACAGAGAAATTAGTTTCCGATATTTTCCAGTTTAAAACGCCCCCTTTTGCGAGTGACCATAAGTCGTTCAATCTTTTGGCGATGAGCGATATGCAGAAGGACAATCAAAAACCCCATAAATTCAAGGAAATTGTAAATGAAGGAATCATCCAGTATTTAAAAAAGGAATACGGCAATGATCTGCCAGATGATTTGGCCTTGGTCATGATTCCTGGAGATTTGGTACAGCGTGGTTCTACGTATGGACAATGGCAAAATGACTTTTTCGGCCCTGCCCAGAAATTATTTTCAGAAGTACCGGTATACCCAGTACTAGGGAATCATGAGGGAAATTCCAGTTTTTATTTTAAATACTTCAGTCTGCCAAAAAATGGAACACCTGCTTATGCCGAGCATTGGTGGTATAAGGATTATGGAAATACGCGTATAATTGGCTTAAATTCCAACGAAGGGTACAGGGATATTGGCGAGCAGTATGAATGGTTGAAGAATGTTTTGGAAGAAACGGCCAAAAATGAGGATATCGATTTTGTCTTCGCACAATTGCACCATCCGCATAAATCGGAATTATGGATTCCTGGAGAAGAAGCAACCACAGGAAAAGTATTGAAAATGCTCGAAAATTTTACAACCGAGACCGGAAAGCCAAGTTTACATTTTTTCGGACATACGCATGGGTATTCCCGCGGACAATCCAAAGATCATAAACATTTATGGATCAATGTGGCGACCGCTGGTGGCGCTATTGATAATTGGGGTGAATTTGAAGGAAGGGATTATGATGAGTTTACAGTAACACAGGATGAATATGGTTTTGTAATGGTTGAAGTCGATGGAAGCAAGCAAAATCCTAAATTCACTATTAAAAGAATTAGCCGTGGTAATGAGGATATTTTTAGGGAAAACGAACAGACTGATGAAATCACCATTTACGCGAATAACCACTCGCCAGAAGTGCCAAAACCTATTTTTTCATCGAGTGAAACCGTTGATTATGAGGGAGTTTTGTTAAAGGCGAGTCCGTTTGAAAGTACGTTTAATGATGCTTATCATGCGGCTTCAAACTGGCAAATTTCTACTACTGAAGATTTCTCTACCGTGGTTCAAGATAGCTGGAAACAGTTCCAAAACTGGTATTATCTAGAAGACCGTCAAAAAGGGGATGACCTAACGGACGAGCCAACTAAAAGATTACAGGCAAATACCACCTATTTTTGGAGAGTACGTTACCGTGATCAACATTTAAACTGGAGCGATTGGTCCATCACACAAACATTTAAAACTAAAAACTAGAACTTATGAAAACAGTATTGAAAATTTCGCTTCTCATGCTATTGCTGACTTCGTCAGCCATTATGGCCCAAAAGGACAAAAAACCAAAAGTATTTTTGATCACTTTAGACGGGGTAAGGTGGCAAGACGTTTTTACGGGAATAGACACGGTGTTGTTGAACAGTCCGTATGCACAGGATAAAAATTTGCTGAAAGAAAAATTTGTAGGCAATTCAAAAGAGGAGAACAGAACCTTATTAATGCCTTTCTTTTGGAAAACCATTGCTAAACATGGACAATTGCACGGTAATAGAAATAAGGGCAGTAAAGTAAATCTTACCAATACCATGGCCTTTTCATACCCTGGCTATAACGAGATTTTGACGGGGAAAGCAGATGATGAGAACATCAATAGCAATGACAAAATCTATAATAATAATATGACCTTACTAGAACTTGCGAATAATACTAAGGAATATAAGGGTAAAGTAGCCGCCTTTGGTAGTTGGGATGTTTTTCCGTTCATCATAAATGACAAGCGCAGTGGCGTTCCAGTAAATGCAGGATATATGGATGCCATTGGTGATTTAAATGAAAAAGAACAGTTTCTAAACGAAATTCAACGTCAAGCACCAGTTATTTGGGAGAGTGTGCGTTTAGATGTATTTACCCATCATTTTGCCAAGGAATTCATTAAAAAGAACCATCCAGAATTGGTCTTTATCTCCTATGGGGAAACTGATGATTTTGCTCATGGCGGTCTATTTGATTTTTACATAAAATCGATGCGTAACACAGATGCTTTGATCGAGGATTTATGGAACTATCTACAGAACGATTCTTTTTATAAAGAAAATACCTATTTCATTATTACGACCGATCACGGCAGAGGTACGGGGACTGAAGAAGGTTCTAAATGGACAGGTCATGGAACAGATGTGGCAGGAGCGAATCAAACTTGGATGGCTATTTTAGGTCCTGATGTAAAAGCTACAGGAGAAGCCAGCGAAGATCAAAAGTATACCAATCAAATTGCACCTACGATTATGGGAATATTAAATTTGAAAGCTGACTCTAAAACGATGCCCGGAAAAGCATTGGATTTAAAGTTTCCTTAATTAACTGAGTTCGACGTAAGAAAATTGTTTTCTAATATAGAAAAAGCAGAATATTTAGAATATTAAAGTTATGAAAATCAATGTACTATAAAATATTCTCCTTATGATTACTAAAGATAAAATTACTGAAATTTTTTGTACTATCGATGATTTTTGCCTAGTTTTTGAGCCTGCATTTAAAAATACAACTTTCTACTGGAAAAAAGACAAGAAAGCGAAAATTTATAATGTCCACTAGTGAAATAGTGACCATAGCTGTTTTGTTCCATTTAAGTGGATGGGACGGATGATGAGAACCATTAAAAGCGGATAATTTGAACCAGATCATTTACAGCTTTAAACTAATACAATGAGTTATTGATAATTTAACTATGCTCCCTTTTTTCGGCCGAGGGTGGTATTGTCTTACCGTTTTTCGCAACGGATACAAACCAAGTAGATTAAGGTATGGTAATTTGTCATTTAAAGCTTCAATATACTTAGATTTGAGCCCATGCCATTAAACTACCTTTAAGATTTGAAACCTAAATTGAACATATGACTAAAAAAAGTAAAATACTGACACTTGCGCTTCTAAGCTTTGTTTTTCATTATGCAAATGCTCAAGATTCTATAGTGATTATAAAAACCGGACACATTCCAAAAAATGAAATTTTCAAATTAATTTATGTGCCTGTAGAATTGCCAGAAGGCATCAACCGTATTTTGGTAGAGGAGATTTATAATCATGGTGAAGGTGATGAAAAAAATGTCCTGAACATGGGTATCTATGACCCTAGAGGTTCGGAAATAGGTAATCCTAAAGGATTTAGAGGGTGGTCAGGGGGAGCGAAAACGTCTTTTTTCATAAATAATGGTTCAGCTTCCACAGGCTATATTGCTGGCCCAATTTATCCAGGTACTTGGGAGATATTAATTTATCCATCTGACATAGCTGCTACAGGAGTCGATTGGAAGCTGAAAATAAAAGCCTTTAAAGGCTTGGGGGCGGATCAGTTCAAACCAAATCCTGCAAAAAGTTCCTTAAATAATATTGCAGGTTGGTACCATGGAGACCTGCATATGCACACATTGCATTCTGACGGTAAAAGGACAACAGAGGAATTAGTGGAGGAAGCACATTCTAAAAAATTGGATTTTATTTTTTCCACCGAACATAACACAAACAGTGCCAATCTTTCATGGGGCCATTACGATTCTAACGAATTACTGATATTAAATGGCGAAGAGGTTACTAGTACGGAATACGGGCATTGGAATGCAATCGGTTTAAGTACTGATAATTATATCGATTGGCGATATGGTCCTGAAGAAGGATGGATAGATAAAATGGTAGAAAAGGTTCATCAAGACAATGGTTTGGCCATAATTAACCATCCCTTTTATAATGTAGAAATGTTAAATAAGTTTAAATATGATCAACTTTTATTTGACGGTGTTGAAGTTTGGAATGGAAACTGGAATATTCTGAACAATTTAGCGGTGAATTGGTGGAATGAACAATTAATTGCCGGGCAGAAATTAATTGCGATTGGTGCAAGTGATACCCATGTCGAAGACGGTTCCCAAAATAACTTAGGCTCGCCTCAAACTCTAATATATGCCAATAGTTTATCAAAAGACGACCTCATAAATGGTATGAAAAGTGGAAAAGTATATATTCGGACAGACGACAGTATCCAAATTGATTTTCAACTAAGATTAGGTGCAAAAACTGCCATGTTAGGAGACACCCTTAATATGGGCAATAAAAAGGATTCATTTGAGATTGCTATTCATGTAGAAAATTGCAATAAGCAAACTCTGAAAATTTATAGCAACTTAGGTTTAGTAAAAGAAATTTTTCTCAAATCTGCAAACGAAGAGGTATCATTTCAAATCATTGATCCTAAAATTAAATTCTTAAGGTTAGAAATTAGGAATGAAAAAGACAATATGGTAGCCCTTACAAATCCCATCTTCATTGCACATTAAGCCTCTATATTACAACTTTGAAAGATTCAGCTCAGAAATCTTAATAGATAATTATTATAAAGATTCCCATTTAAGATACTATAAGAGTGGCTGTTGTTTTAATAAGTAAAACCAACAATCATAAGTTAAGATAATTTTTAAAAAAAAATCCTCTGAAATTATTAAGTGAACCCATAAAACCTATCGTATTTATTTTGTCTCCCGAAATTCCTGAAAAATGGTGGTTCTATTTACGAAAAGGAATTCTAGATTGGCTTCCTGCTTTCGAAGCAGCGGGTTTTAAAAATGCTATTGTGGTAGAAGATCCTTCGAGTAAGAATACCATAGCAACAGAATTCAATAGTGTGAACCATTCTATAGTTCGATGGGGAAATT
>JBGSQM010000137.1:0-5416 GCA_041738035.1 Cellulophaga sp. | reverse complement strand
CTATCAAGTTGAACAATTCGCGCATGCGGCTACGAACCCTACTTCCATAGCGTTCCTCAAGTTCTTGCGCATTTAAGTTGGTGGTGGCATGGGTCATAATGTTGTGATTTAAAAATAAATCGTGGCGAGAAAGTAATATTTCGCCCAACACATTACAATCCTTTCCGAAATATTTTCCCGTAGGTTCTATCCCCAAATCGTCAAAGCAATAAAACTTTTTATCCCCATAGGCTTCTATGATTTTAAACCCTACATTATTAAATCCAAACGTTATATTTCTTGCTGGAATAACCTCGTAAGGTCTTTGGTGAGGCACAAGATGTCGCAACAGTTTCATCAAACTTGTTTTACCACATCCTACAGGACCAGATAGCAAAAGTCCTTTATGAATATCAATATTAAATTTTCTACAATTGTGTTCTTCTTTAATATAATAATTGCAAAGTTTGTAGAGCAATGGATGATCTTCTTCAAAAATTTTAAAATCTTTGCCAAAAAGCAATTTCCCTTTTGCGTTGAGATAGATTAGCATTTTATCAAAATCATAGAATACTTTATTCCCTTGTAAGGTTCCTAATGTATAATGCGAACTGCCTTCAATGATGATATTTGGCTGATGAAGATTCATAGCGGTTCATTATATTTCTTGTGAATATCAACCATCAAATTATCAGCTTTCTTTTGTTTTACGAACGTTATTTTATCTTTTTTTATTTCATTAGCCTTCAATACCCAATTTCGTGCAGTTGCTTGCCAATTAACAATTTTAGATTTCCCTCCTACTCGCCAACCAATGCCTACGTAGTGATTATAAAATTTTTTTGCCTCTAATGCGGTCCAATTTTCTTTTAAAAAAAAATTAACAACTTCATTTTCATTTTTGGGCTGGTCAAGTTTATTCTCATTTATATTCCTTTTTTTAGTTTTATTATGTTTGTTTATAGATACCAGCGCTTGTCCACTACTTGTCCCCATATTGGTATGACATGGGTTCACTACTTGTTCAGCACTTGTCCCAAAATTGAACAGCTTAATTTTACTCCCATGGAAAGGATTATGCGAAGGAAGATACACCAAATAACCCCAATGATGAAGTTCTTTTATACAGTGGTGATACGTTGTTTTTGAACCTATTTTAGCTAATTGCATCACTTCATCACGATTGATATAAAAATCAGTGGAAAAATGATAAGTGTTCCATAATTGGAATAGCCCCATATACAAGCATATATGGGAAGGATTCAAGCGTTTATCCTTAGAGAAGAGCAAAAAAACAGCATTCAGATGTTTTATATAATTTACTGGTGTCATAAAACATCTAAAATTTATGATGAACTCGATTTTCCTCTAAAGCTTTTGAAATATCACGATAATCGTAATATAGCACTCCACCAATTTTGGTGTAAGGTAGTGTTCCATTAATTCTCAAATTCTGTAAAGTTCCTGGGGAAATACTTAAATAGTCTCTCACCTCGTGCGATTTGAGCCACTTTTTGGGTACTTGCCCATTCTGAGCATTTAATAATTTTTGAATGTCTCCCAATAATTCTAATTTGAACTCTCGGAGATCGTCTGTGGTAATAATAGATGTTGCCATAAATTTCAATTTTAAAAAACAAAGCCGTCTAGGGTTAAGATTTCATACAAACGACGACTTTGCTTTGATTTGACTTTCGTGAGACAAAATTGGAAAACAGTTTTGATTTAAAATCAATAGACGACCCCAAGGTGGGTAATTTTTTTTAGTTAAAATTTGGCCTTAAAAAGTGATTTTAAAACACCAAACAAGTTCAAATTTCGTTAAACTTAATGTTGAAATTAGATAAAAAACAATGTTTTGGAAAACCCCACCTTGGGTTCATCTATGGATTATTCATCTAGTTGGTGAAAACGGTGATTAAGAACTTCCTTTAAGCGATCTAAAAACTTCGTTTTACTCGATTTACGCGCCCGAATTTCAGCAAAAGTATGGTAGTAATTTCCTAAATCTAATTGGAAAATTTGTTCGAATAAATTGGCCATTTCTTTAATATCAGCAGTACCACTATTGATATTTCCACTACTTTGTAAGGCATATATCAATTCTATTAACTCGGTTTTATTCCCAGTCCAAGAGAGTTTAGAACTTTGGTTGAAAAACTCTGATTTAGAAACTTCGTTCTGGTTTTCAAGTTTACAAATTTCTTGTTGTAAATAAACGATGAGCATATCAAAAGCAATGATTGTAGATACCGCCGAATCTTGAAAGGTGGAAAATTCATGATCTGCAAAAAAGTGAAATGATTGTGTGGGTGTTCTCAGATTAGATTTTCCTCGAATAAAATACTGTTCATCCAATGTGGTAGCCCCTCGACGGTAATAGTAATAAAAATCCAAATTTTCATTGAAATAAACCTGTAGTTTATGTATCTGGTGGTTCAAATACTTAATTTGAAATTTCGTGCCGCTTCTAGGCCTTTTACTTTCTATATTATAAAGCTTCACGTAATAAATAAGTTTGCTGAAAAATTGAGGCTTTATGTGTTTGAAAAATAATATCTCCTCTGTTTGCGAGAAGAAACCTTTTTCTAAAAATCTAACCCTAAGTTTTTTGATAGATTTTTCAGTTTCGGCAATACCCTTTTCAGCCTTGAATAAAATATGTTCATGACAAGCTTCCAAAGTTTTTAATTTGGTCTCAAAATCTAATATCAGTTGTTCAAACTTCACCCCTAGTACATCCTCAATTAACGTATTTCCCTATTATTCTAAAATATCTAATAGCTCCAAAGTATAATTATCTCCAGTTTGTATGTAGGCAAACTTCTCTTCTATCGTTGCTCCTAGTTTTCTTTTTTCAAACGAAGCCGTCATTCCCAAATCAATTTTTATAAAGTTGAGTTGTATTGCTCTTTTGATGGTCTGAAACAACAATTGTCGGTAGGTGTGAAATTCAGTCAGATGGTCATAATCCATACCCACAAAAGCCGGAACATAAGTTTGGTGCCCATTACTATAACAGCACATAACACCAATTAATACTTTTGGGGCTTGCATTGCACTTATCAAAATGAATTCCCATTGGGGATGTTCATTCATTTTGACGAAGAGCTTCTTAGGAAATGGAAAAGTATTTAAACCTAAATTATTATGGTGCACATTTAAAAATAGTAGTTCTATCTGTTCCAATTGAGATTTAGGTACTAATTTTGATACTTTTATATGCAAAGAGGGTTCTATCGCGAGAATTTCCTTTCTAACATGCTGTCTATTTCTTTTAGATAGTTTTGAAATATACTGTTCTAATGACTCTTTTTCTTCTAAATTGATGGTACATGCATTCGGCATTTGTATTCTCACAAATCCTTGACCTTGGAAGTATGAGTAGGAAGGTTCAAGCTTTTTGAAGTCACGTAAAACGGTCATTTTAGCTTCAAATTCATGCTCAAATTTTTCCAATTGCTGGACAAAGGCGTCCAAACCCTCTTTTCTTAAAGGATGATTCTCATCCACAAATAAATGATTCCCTTCTGTAAATAATGAACCTAAGCTGAGGACTGTTGATGTAAGATAATAGGGATTAGATTTTCTTTTCTCTTCAATAGTTTTTGAAGCGCTTTCTTTTGATAACATGTCGTCTTTCCACAAGCCAATTGTGAGATATGAAGCCAAAATAGGCTTATTACACTCATCGTAAATTATAACATACCTATAAGTCCAATTATGCTCAATTAACTTATTATTTTGAAAAACTTTTTCTTGAAACTTAAGTCCCTCCCAATCAAAAACTCCTTGATTCTGGAAGCAACTATCCCAAAGATCCTTATCAATTTCTAAAATAGTTTCTTTAACTTCTACCGTTACAAGTTTTTGTTGTTTTTTGTTTAAAGGCTGTTTAAATTCTAAATTGAAGGCATTAAAGACACGAGAAGGATTAGTCAAAGTTTCTTCCAGTGCTTTCGGAAAATGATATTCCATAGCCGCTACTAAGTCTTTAATTTCTTCTTTTTGATTATGTCTAGAAATGGTGATACGAACTCCGGTATTTTTAACGGGTACCGCAGGAAATAAACCCAAGTTTACATAAAACCCTTCTTTCATTAAGCGGTTGACAAAGTTATAGCCCGTTTTTGGCATTCCAGTACCGATATAAAATACGGGAGAATTATTTTTATCCACTAATGGTAAATCTGTATTTTCCAATAAGGTATTAAAGTAAAGAATTCTTTCTTTCAAATCATTTTGCAGCTCGTAAATTTCGGGAGTTAGATGAATTGTCGCCGATGCAATTGCCGCCGCAACGGAGGCAGGTTCTAATTGTGCTGAAAATGTTAGTGGCCCTCCAAATTTTTTAATTTTATGATACATTTTCTTATTTGAACATGCTAAAACTGCACCACTTGCGCCAAAGGTTTTGCTCAAAGTCCCAAATAATAACACATTCTCAGGAAGTTCTTGAAGTTCACTCAAGGCATATCCTGTTCCATTGTTTCCAACCCAGCTCATGCCATGAACATCATCGATATAAAGATGCAATTGAGGATATTTTAAGCAAAGAGCTTTCAAGTCCTTAATAGGAGCATAATCTCCAAACATAGAATAAATACCATCTGCCATGTACCATATTCTTTTATGTTTGTTCAATTTTGCTTTAATTTTATCTTCCAACATGTTTAATTCATTATGTCGGATCATATCAATTGGTACACTCCTATTCTTTAACACTTTAGCGGCACTTTGCACACTCCAGTGCACCTGATGATCTAAAATGATGGCATCTTGATCATCAACCGCACTAGGGATAACCCCCATGTGACCTAATGAGCTATTTTTGGTTATGATAATAGGATTATTATACATTGCCGTAACCTTTTCTTCAAGTTCGCGATATAGCGGATTAGAAATATAAGTTTTAGATAAAGGAAATTGTGTTCCATACTTCATAATAGCCTCTATGGCTGCGGATTTTAGTCTGCGATCTTGCTCTAAGCCTAAATATCCCGTAGTTCCAAAGTGAAATAATTTCCTATTTTTTACTTCTATTATTTGTCCATTGAAGGAATCCCCGTCAGCATACAAATGCAAAACCCCCTCGTTTTCTGCATCTGTAAAAACTTCGTTAACGGTGTCTAAAAAGTTGTTGTGTTTGATTTTTGCCATGACTTTATATTTTAGTCATATAATTTACTATCATTTGTAAGAATTTAGTTGATACTCATATTTCATAATCCCTTAGAGTCAAATTAAAATCCTTCTTAGATAAGCAAATAGCCATGTTTACAATGACTTATAAAATCATATAGGATTAAATCATTGATTATTTTGTAAGTTTATATAAATTACCAGTATTCTATATTATGCGAAATTTGATTGAAAATGATTATACTTCCTACAGATTTCAGGAGGATGTGTTACATATTGTATACCATCAAGGGGT
>JBGSQM010000089.1:0-5314 GCA_041738035.1 Cellulophaga sp. | reverse complement strand
TGATAATACTGATGTGTGTATTTGTTTTTACATTTTCGGTGGTGAGCATCGCTTTTGCGGTGTTGACCATAGCCGAATAAGAATGATAGATACTTGCAGCCCATTTGCCTTCTGCTAAACAGACTTCTGCATTAGCAATTTTTTCTTCACTTTCAAACAATAAGGTTGCGATTAAATCGATGACCACTCCAGCACATTCTCCTACGCCAATGGCCTGAACATATTCTTCTGAAGTGCCCCAATCTATAAAATCATCCTGAGTTAAATTGTCAACATCTGTTAAATGCTTCAAGAGGTTATAGAAATACATTTGTTCTTTATCCGCATAATAATCAGGATAGGACAAATCATTTCCGTTGGCATCAAAATCATTTAAAATAATTCGTAATGCTTCTGGCCCTCTTTTACTGGGTATTTTTACGACTTTGTCTGCAAATTTACCTTCTCCATTCCCTATATTTCCACCACCCAATAATACTTGCAAAGCAGGTGCTACCAATTTATCCTTAGTTCGGACCGACATCCCTTGAAAACCAATATTCGCCATATTATGTTGTCCACAGGCATTCATACAGCCACTAATTTTAATGACTACATCAGGATTATTGCTGTAATCAGGATATTCTTCTTTCATCATGCGCTCTAACTCTGCAGCGATACCAGTACTACTTGCTATTCCTAAATTACAAGTATCTGTACCGGGACAAGCGGTGATATCAATAGCTTTATTGTATCCTATTTCTGCAAAACCAATTTTTTGAAGTTCTGTATAGAAAAAAGGAAGCAATTCTTCCTTAACGTAAGGAATCAAAATATTTTGACGCAAACTTAGCCTGATTTCACTGGCAGCATATTTTTCCACTAAATCCGCCAAAGCACGTGCTTCTTTCAAATAAAAATCACCTAACAAAACCTTTATACCGATCGCGAAGTAGCCATGTTGTTTTTGAGGAACTACATTGGATGCTTTCCAATTCTCGAATCTTTTTTGATCTATTATTTCTACCTTTGGAGCTTCAATCTCAACAATCTCTGGGTTTGGATAGGCCTCGGCATCAATAAGGAAGTTTTTGATCGGAACTGATTTTTGCTCCTCTTCGAGTAAACTTTTAAATCCGTCTAAACCTAAGTCTTTTAGTAAAAATTTTAAGCGAGCTTTTGCTCTACTTTTACGTTCGCCATACCGATCGAAAACACGAACAACGCCTTCCATCATAGGAATTATTTTATCCGAAGGTAAAAAAGTATAGAGTTCATCTGCATGGCGAGGCTGCGATCCTAGGCCACCACCTAACATCACTTTAAAACCACGGATTCCATTTTCAATTTTAGCAATAAAACCTAAATCATGCATATACGAAAGTCCTGTATCTGCATCACTAGCTGAAAATGAAACTTTAAACTTACGTCCTAATTCTTGACTAATGGGGTTTCTTAAAAAATATTGAAATAAAGCATGGGCATAAGGAGAAACATCGAAAGGTTCCTGTGCATCGATACCCGCAGTTTCACTGGCCGTTACATTGCGTACTGTATTTCCGCAAGCTTCACGAATAGTAACGTCTGATTTTTCTAATTCTGCCCATAACTCTGGCGTTCTATCCAAATCAACATAGTGAATCTGAATATCTTGACGGGTAGTAATATGCAAACGACCAATAGAATATTCCTCCGAAACATCTGAAATTCGGCGTAATTGATCTGATGAAACTTTGCCATAAGGCAATTTTATACGGATCATTTGAACACCTGGCTGGCGCTGTCCGTAAACACCACGTGCCAAACGTAAACTACGGAATTTCTCTTCATCGACCTTACCATTTTTGAATTGCTCAATTTTATTGGCTAAGTCAATAATATCTTTTTCTACTACTGGATTTTCTATTTCTGTTCTAAAACTTTTCATAAGATAGCCCCTCCTAACCTCCCCAAAGGGGAGGAACTCATTACGGGTATTTTTTTATCCCCTCCTAGTCTCCCTGAAGGGAGGAACTATGAAGGAGTTTGTTTATTATTTTACTTTTTTGCGTTTTGCGTTTTGCCATTTATTCCCCCTTCGGGGGTTAGGGGGCTACTGAATAAACCCAGCCCCTACAGTGCTATTCGATTTTGTGTTGATGAGAATAAAAGAACCGTTGGTACGGTGCTTTTTAAACCCATCAAAAAAAATCGGCTTATTGAGTTTAAAACTTACCTCAGCAATATCATTCATCCCTAAGGCCTCAATATTTGTGTCAATTCCGGAATAATCAGGATGTATTTTATGGTGAATAGTTTCCACTTTTGCCAACACTTTATTGACGCCATGTTGCACAATATATTTATTACCTACTTGTAATTTCTCCGAATCCATCCAAGAAATTGTCGCTGTAAATTGTTTGTCGATCGTGGGTAAATCGCCGACTTTTACAATCATATCTCCACGACTCACATTAATTTCATCCTCTAAAGTTATCGTTACCGATGAACGCCTTGATGCCGTTTGGTATTTTTTATCGTAAAAGTAAATCTCCTTAATTTTTGATTTTGTTAGTGACGGCAAAGCAACCACTTCATCCCCAACGCTTAATTCGCCGCCATATACTTTTCCCGCAAAACCTCTAAAGTCATGAAAATCTTCCGTCTTTGGTCGTATGACATATTGCACAGGAAAACGTGGTGTTCCTAAATTAGATATTGCCGCCATATCTAAATCTTCCAGATGTTCCAACAAAGTCTGACCTTTATACCAAGCCATATTTTCAGATTTATGAACCACATTATCTCCCTTTAACGCACTCACAGGAATGAAGGTAATATTTTGATCTTGATAATCTCTTTTTCCCATTAATTCGGAAAAGTCAGCTTTGATTTCGTTATAACGTTGTTCTGAAAAATCGACCAAATCCATTTTATTAATGGTCACTACTACATCTTTAACCCTAAGTAAATTATTGATAAAAAAGTGGCGGTTGGTCTGTTCAATAACCCCTTTTCGGGCATCAATTAAAATAATTGCTGCTTGTGATGTGGAAGCTCCCGTCACCATGTTTCGGGTATATTCCACATGACCAGGGGTATCGGCAATAATGTAACTTTTTTTAGCCGTAGAAAAGTAAATGTGGGCTACATCAATGGTAATCCCTTGTTCGCGCTCTGCTACCAAACCATCTGTTGCCAATGAAAAATCGAGATAATCATAGCCTTTCTGCTTACTCGTTTTTTCAATGGCTTCTAATTTATCACTGGTAAGCGACTTTGTATCGTATAGAATTCTACCAATTAAGGTGCTTTTTCCGTCATCTACACTACCAGCTGTTGCTATTTTTAGGAGCCCCAACCCAACCTTCCCCTTCGGGGAAGGAGCTAAACTCGTTTTTATACTCAAATCTTTCATTTCCTCTCCCTAACCCTCTCCAAAGGGGAGGGAATTTTACAGGTTATATTTAATTATTATTGATTTTTTATTCCCCCTTTGGGGGCTATTTAAAAGTATCCCTGTTGTTTTCTTTTTTCCATGGCGGCTTCCGAGCGTTTATCATCTATTCGCGCCCCACGTTCAGATATCGTAGAATCTCTTATTTCTTGCACCACCGAAGCAATATCAGAAGCATCTGAAAATACGGCTGCAGTGCAACTCATATCACCCACAGTTCTAAAACGCACCATACGCTCTAATACTTCTTCGTCCTCTTCCTGATACACATAATCTGAATGTGACCATATTAATCCGTCTCTTAAAAATATTTTACGTTTGTGTGCGAAATAAATAGATGGAATTTCAATTTCTTCTTTCTCTATATATGACCAAACATCTAGTTCTGTCCAGTTAGAAATGGGAAAAACACGCACATTTTGTCCTAATTCAATTTGTCCGTTAAGCATATCAAAAAGTTCGGGTCTTTGATTTTTTTCATCCCATTGCCCAAAATCGTCGCGAACAGAAAAAATACGTTCTTTAGCCCTTGCTTTTTCTTCGTCCCTACGCGCACCACCTATACAAGCATCAAACTTAAATTCTTCGATGGCATCTAATAACGTAGTTGTTTGAAGAGAATTTCGGCTTGAATATTTACCAGACTCTTCTTTTACTTTTCCTTGATCGATAGCGTCTTGTACATTACGCACAATGAGTTGCAGCCCTAATTCTTTGACTAATTTATCTCTGAAAGCTATGGTTTCAGGAAAGTTATGACCTGTATCAATATGCATTAGAGGAAAAGGAATTTTAGCAGGCCAGAAAGCTTTCTGTGCCAAACGAACCAAGGTAATAGAGTCTTTACCTCCAGAAAAAAGCAAAACAGGTTTTTCAAACTGTGCTGCTACTTCTCTAAAAATGTAAATAGCTTCGTGTTCTAAAGGATTTATATGTGATGTATTATTCATTCTGGGTGTTGAGTTTCTGGGGTTTGTTTCGAGTTTCGAGTTTCGGGTTTAAAGTTTCTGGCTAAAGATTTAGTTGTCAACTTATAACTTAACATTTAAAAGTTTTTTGAACTTGACTCTTGTACTTGATCTTGATCTTGAATTTTATTAGATATGTATGCCGCATTCTCTATTTTCTAAAACCTTTGTAGGATCAAAATAGTTGTGTTCGTTGGGCAATTGGTGTTCTTTTAAATAGGCATCTAATTGTGCGTCTGTCCAATAATAAAATGGACTTACTTTTAAAACGCCATCTTTACTGACACTTAAAATATCTAAAGAATCTCTCAACGCGGTTTGCCCCTGTCTTAAATTGGTAAACCAAATATCGGGTTTCCACTCTGCCATGGCTCTTTTAAAAGGCTCTAGTTTTACTTGTTCTGTAAAAGTAGCGTGGCTCGGATCGTCTATTGTAGGAATACCCATAGTGGCATTTCTATACGCTGTGGTTTGTTGGGGGACATATAACTTAATATTCAAATTTAATTTTGCAATGATAGCTTCTGCATGTTTATACGTATTTGGGGTATTGTACCCAGTATCGCACCAAATCACGGGAATATCGTGTTGCACATCCGTCACAGCATGTAAAATAGCCACTTCATAAGGTCTGAAATTGGTAGTTATTACGGCATTTTTTGCATATTGCAAAGCCCAAGAAATAATTTCTACTGGTGGTATTCCCCTTAATTGTATATTTAAATCTTTCATTTGCGCAGATGTAAAATTCATAATTTCAAATATATTATTTGCCCCAATTTATATTATTCCAAATTCGTTCGTGAAAAAAGTAAAGTAGCATTTTTGTAAACAACTCTACTACACCTATGGACAATGCCAGCTTTAATTCACCCGTCACCACCCAAGCTATAATCATTGTGTCTAATGTACCTATCATCCTCCAGCTAAT
>JBGSQM010000087.1:0-7300 GCA_041738035.1 Cellulophaga sp. | reverse complement strand
TCCAATCTTTTACTAAACCACAACCAAGAACATATACCATGCACTGTGCCATTGAGTGTTTATGATTCCAATCTTTTACTAAACCACAACTTACACACTAATTTTATTAATACTTATTTTAGTATTTATGATTCCAATCTTTTACTAAACCACAACTTGCCGGTGCTCATTGTTGCTTGAGTGTTTAGTATTTATGATTCCAATCTTTTACTAAACCACAACTCGTACAATTTAGTATAATAACTAAAATGAAGTATTTATGATTCCAATCTTTTACTAAACCACAACCAATCTCCATTTATGGAATACAGAATAGACAGTATTTATGATTCCAATCTTTTACTAAACCACAACTTCTTGAGGTAATTTAATAGTATCTCTTTGAGTATTTATGATTCCAATCTTTTACTAAACCACAACGTGTAAACTCTTTTGTTGTCAATGCCAGCTAGTATTTATGATTCCAATCTTTTACTAAACCACAACTAGTTTGGTGTGTACATAGAATTTATTATTAGTATTTATGATTCCAATCTTTTACTAAACCACAACATAACAGGACTTTCAGTACCTGATGATAATAGTATTTATGATTCCAATCTTTTACTAAACCACAACTATTTCATCATCTTCTAAGGCGTCAACAAAAGTATTTATGATTCCAATCTTTTACTAAACCACAACTTCTGCTAATCGACTAGGTTTTGCACAAAAAGTATTTATGATTCCAATCTTTTACTAAACCACAACTTTCTAGTAGTGTAATATGCACCTAAATGAGTATTTATGATTCCAATCTTTTACTAAACCACAACTCTTCTGCATAATGCTCCATCACCAAATCAGTATTTATGATTCCAATCTTTTACTAAACCACAACGTAAGTGCCTTTTTGCTCGGTTTGGTAGCTAGTATTTATGATTCCAATCTTTTACTAAACCACAACGAATAGAGGCAAGCAAAGGAACGGTGAAGTCGTAGACTTCATTTTATTATTTCTTTAAGTCTGAAGACTTAAAGGAACGGTGGACTTAAAGTAACGGTGTGGAATTGCTAATATGTCAAAGAACTAAACTACTAATTTTATTTAAATTTTATTTTTCCATCGGCACTAAAATTAAAATCATAGCCTTCTACCAAACAATCAAAAGCATTAGCACCTATTTTTATCCAAGGAAACTTTTTATGTTCACCTAAGTTTTTGCCTCCTTTCATACCGGTTTTTAATCCCATGCTTTCTGTTATTGTTTTTTTCTCTCTGGCATCGGAATTGTGAAGTAATTTAATATTTGCTGAAGCTTCACTATCTAATTGTGTAATTTCATATAGTCTTTCTACTAATTTTTCGTTAGGCATATCAAAAAGTTCCTCTGGATTTTTGTCGTACATCAAAACCATTTTTCCTTTTGTTAAAATATATTTAAGAGGTAATTGGTTTTCATCTTTTTCGGGAACTAAAGGATAGATTTCTTTTGCTTGGTTGCTGTGTTTAAAATATTGTGCAGCATCAAATAAGTTGACCAATGTACATGTTCGTTTTGTTTTGTTGGACTTATCTAGACCCTCGTATATTGCCATGGCATAATTGCTTTCGTTTTGAGCATAAACCATTTGCTTGTGCAGGTGGCGTGAGATAGAAAGGGGTTGGTGTTTTTTTATTTCTAAAGGATTTTTTACTGAGTTGGCATAGATTCTTACTTTGTTTATTGGTATTTGTTTTTCTTGGTTCATCCAGACTATGCCTTCTATTTTATTTTTTTGTTGTGGGTTGGATGAAAATAATAGGACTTTATCTTCTTTTGCTTTTTGTATTATTTGTTTTACAACATCGTCAACAATATTATCTATGTCGCTTGCTTTTATGCTGTATAAATCTTTGCGGATTACATATTGTATTGGCCCATCTTGGTTGCTTGGTTTTTTTATTGCGCCATAAATTGTATCGAGGTGTAAGGAGCCTCTGATGGTATCGCCAGTTTTTACTCTTGCAATTTTTTGTCCTTTTTGGTTTAGCTTGAAAATGATTTTTCCGGAGGCATCTTTTTTTGCGCTAGTTTTTCCGTTGATGTCTTTTTCTGTTTCTGCTAAGTATTGTTTTTTACCTCTGATTCTAACGATCTTTTTTGATTGTTTTTTTACGGTGTCAGGTGTGTGGTGTGAAACTAAAATTTCATCTTCCCATTTTTTTAGGTCTTCGGTAAAAGTTGGCCAAGGTTTAGATGCTGCTAAAATTTTTCTGGCTTCGGATAATTGTTCTGAATCTTCGAGTGTCCAGGCTCTTGCAAGTATGTCGTATTTATCTTTGGTCATGCAAGCAATGGTAATGGCATCTATGGTGTGGTGGGTGTGCTTGTCTCGGCTTTTGGCAGTATTTTCGGAATCGTTGAAAAAGGTTTTTCGTTCTTGTAAGCCCCAAATTTTGCGAAACTCTGCTACCATGCCGCCTTTAACGCTTTCTACTCTGTTGAAATAAGAAGCTAAAAATGCTCGAGAGTATTTTGTGATAATTCCTGTATCGGGGATTTGGCTATTTTTGAAACCAGTTTTTGGTTCTTTTTGTATGAACTTGCTGTATTTGCCCCATAGGTAGTCTTTTTGGAGAGATAATAAATGTCTTTTTCGTATTTTTTTGTCTTTTGCTTCTTTAGTTGCCGCAGATTTTATTGATTTGGTGATGTTCTCGATTTCGGTTTGAATTTTATCTGCTTCGGTTTTCCAATGTTGCACACGTGGTAGAATTTCTTGGTAATTAGAAAGTTCTACTGGCATTTTATCTTTTTTAATTTCTCGGTTAAAATGAACGCTGCACAGGGTTTTGTTCATTAAAGAATTGTCTTGTGAGAAACTTCGTGGAATGGTGTGCTCTATGTCGTATTTTGGATTTGCACCAATGATATCGGAAATGCTTATGTTTTTTCCTTGTTCGTAAATTTCTTTTTTGTTTTGCTCTATCCAGAGTTGGTAGCGTAATAAATCGTCGTCGGAAGGTTCTATGTCTTTGTTGGTTTCTGCTTTGTAGAGATTCTTTATTTCTTCTTTGAATTTAGCTCTGTTGTTTTTGTTTTCGTTTTGAAAATCTTGAATTGCTTTTCTTTTATTGGCATCGTTTAATTCTCTTGCTAGTTCAATGCTGACTTTTGTTTTTGAATCGATTTCGCCGTTTAAAATTAATTGGTTAACTACTTTTCTCAGTTGGTGCAAAGCCCTCATTGCCATTGGATTTTTAATGGATGAAACTAAGGGGCTGCCTAAAATAAGTTTTTCGTTTCCGTTTTGGTCTTTGAAAATTTTTCTTTTGAAAACTTCAATGTCTGAGGGATGGTATAAAAGATTAATCTTTTTAGGGTGGTTGCAAAAAACTTCGCCATCGGAATTATTGCCCAATAAATATTCTTTTACTTTTTCGTCGAGTCTTTTTATTGAAACAAATTCTTGTTTTTTTATTTGGGAAATAAAAAGTTGAAACAATTGGTTGTTTATTGATTCTTGTTCTTGTTGATTTTGGATTTTATGAGCAGTAAAAAATGATTTTGTTTTTTTAATGATATCGGCTAAGTAAATAGTTTCGGCTTCTTTGGAGTAGTGTTCGTTGTTCTCTTTTGCATTTTTAATTAGGGAATTGATAATTTCTAACTTATCATTTTCGATAGTGTGATTGTCTATAATTACAGAAATGGCGTTTATAATTTTGGTTTGTTCTTGAGGATTGTTCCAATAATTTTTATCTACAACTTTTTGAATGTTTGCTAAAAAAACGGCGTGAGAATATTTTAAGCCTTGTTTGAGATAAGGAGTAATTTTATTGATTGCATTTAGGCTTAGGTTTCCGAAGTCTTTTTTAAGTTTGATTTTAGAAAATGAATTTGCTTTTTTATCGTCGAGCTTTAGTTTGTTTTGAGCAAAATCGAATAAATAATTATTAGAAGTTGAGACATATAATAAGTGCCATAAATCGGGATAATTTATGGAATGATTTTCTTGAACATTTTTAGAGTTTATTGTTTGATAGTTGAAGGTAACAGTGTTCCAATTGTCGCCAAAAATATTTTTAAATGCAGCAGAAATTGGACTGCCAGAAACGGTGTCTTTGGGAGAGTAATTAAAGAGATATTCTGAATTGATTGCATTTGAAGATTTATGAAAACTAAAAGTTTTTCCTTTAGGAATAAGTTCTGCTGCGAGGTCTTCGAAATTGAAATTGTCTTTTTTTCTTAAGAATTTTGGAATTATTTTATTTTTTTCATCAGTAGTTAAAAATCTTAACTCTGTATCGTTTGGTGTTTTTATTTTTATGGTGTTTAAGTATGTCCACATTCTGTATTCTTCGAAATTAGGATGAGAAACAGCACATCTGGATTTTGCTTTTACGAAAGAACATTTTGCAATTAAGCCTTTTTGAGATTTTAAAGGTCTTTGAAAAAATATAGCTCTATATAATTCTTTTGCAAGGTGAGAGTATCTTTTTTCGGGTATTGATTCTGAGGAATTAATGCCGGAAATATTTTGAGTTTTTAAAATGTATTCAAATTCATTGAGGTAATGTTCTTCTCTTGCGGTGTGCTTATTTCTTATTTTATTGTTGTTGTATAAACTGAAGAAGTATTGACCTAGCGTTTGAAAACCACCTTCGGTGATTGCTTTAGAAATTTCTGTAATGTCTTTTTTTACTTCGCCAAGGTTTTCTGTTTTGTTTAATCTTTCGATAATTAGTGTTTTTGCAATTTCTAAATTAGTTGAATTTGCATTTGCAATTTTATCTAGTGCATTGTATAAGCTTTTTAATTTCTTTTCGCCTTCGTCTGTATCCTTTGCACTTTTTTCTAGGATATCTAATGAGATGAAATAATTTTTAAGTTCCTCTTTAAGCTCTGATAAACTGTTTGCTTCTTCAATAATGTTTTCGATGTTAGGTGCATGAAATTCGATAATGCCTTCGGCGGATTGGTCGAGCCTGTTGCTTAAAAATCCACGGCGTTGAGCTATATGGTAAAATGCTCTACCAAGTTCGTGCAGAGAAACAATTTGTTTACTTGCTTTGTCTCTTAAATGGTAAGGATTTATTCCAATGTTATCATCAGTTTGCAACCATTTTAGAAACTCTGGATTTAGAGGATAATTTTTAAAATTAGATTTGCGCCATTCTATAACTTCTTCTACCCTTAGCGGACACATTTTATTTTTAGCTAATGCCAGGAGAGTTTCATACTTTCTTAGTTTTCGGCGGAACTTTATTTTTCTTGCACTGCGGAAAGCAGTTCTTTCGGCGGCTTTGGAACTTTCGATTCCTTTGTCGGATTTTACACCTTCGGAAAAGATTCTTACACCTTTGTTTAAAACAGAATATTGTGTATTATCTTTTTCAATAATAGCCCAGCCAACAGAATTGGTTCCTAGGTCTAAACCAAGAATTTTGCTCATAATATTTGAATTTTGAATGCTTAAAAATATAAAAAAGTATTTGTTATAGAAAAAAAAGTATATTTGCGACAGTAAAAAGTCCAATCTTTTACTTTATCACAATAAGGCTAAATGCCGTAGACGAAAGTCTTTAGTCCCGCTTAGGTGGGACTTTTTTATTAAATTAGATGTGGAAAGTATGATTTACGATTAACTGATAGATTTAAGATAGTTGTGTGCAAATTAAAATTAAAGTCTTGTTTATATTTTGCCCTGCGTAAGCGCTAATGCAAGCTTTTTAGTAGTAAGAATTTGTATGTATTTGGATAGGTGGGCTGAATTGTTGAAAACTTTTTTGAATAAGTTTTTAGGCTGTTATAACGTGGTGGACATAAAGGCTTAAGTGGTATAAAACAAAGGGGTTTTAAAGAGGATAAGGGTTAAATTTATAAAGAGTATAAATGGTCTTTTAGTGCTATTATTTGATGCTTGAGCGAAAAAAAAGTTTATGAGTGTTTGGAAATTTATTTTTTGACTTTTATTTTTACCGCCGTAAACATTTAAAACAAATTAATTATGTCGGAAATTAAACCAGTGTACAACTGTACACAAGATGAATTGTATGCAGCAATTATTCTTATTCTTAAAAGTTATTTTGAAGAACAAGCTTTGTTTGCTGGCCTTAAAGGCAAGTATACCGTTGACTACGGTAATGAATTAATGGTTAAAGTGAAAGCTGCCCAACTGATGCCAAGTGATAGCCAAAGGCTAGGAGAGCAAGGTCTTTTGAGAGAAGAAATGCTTAAGCAGTTAAATTTGGCTTTGGATAAGGTGAATAGGCTGAGACTTTACATTAGAGATGCCTATACTGATAAGGCTGTGAGGGAATTGAAACTAAAAATTGCTGGCTTTGATGATTATAATGAAGCTGCTAATGCTAATTGGGACAAGGTTAGAACTTTGATGGTAACTGCAAAAGAGTTTATAACTACTAATGAAGCTGATTTGATGGCAAACAATAATATGCCAGCTACTTTTAAAGCTGGTTTTGATGCTTTGGAGGCTGAGATTCAGCCACAGATAACTGAGATGTTGAACTATAGAGAGAACAACAAACAAGCTACGGCAGAAAAACTTAAAATGAATAATGCTATACATGCCGAAGTTATGGCTTTGTGCGAAGATGGTGCTTTTTTATTGAGGGATGATGATGCAAAAAAATCTCAGTTTATATTTAGCAGTGTATTGGAAATTATTACACCACCGGGTGCTAGTAGCTTAACGGTGAAGGTTACGAGAGTTAGCGATGGAACTGCTGTGCTGAATGCCAATGTTAAAATAAACAGGGAAGGAACTCCTGAACGTGAAGCGATGAATACTGAAGATGGTGCTTATTTTGGAAACTTGAGTGCTGGCACTTATAGTGTGCAGGTGGATATTGAAGGGCAGGTTTCTTTTGTGAGTTTTAAGGATGTTGAAACTGGCGTGAATGCAAGATTGGATGTGAAGATAGGGGTTTGATAATTTATAATTTATAATTGAGAATGAAAAATGTCATCCCCCTTACCCCCTTCGCTTGGCTAAAGCTTTGCCACAAGGGGGACTTGAGTGGTCCGCCGCGGCGGATTGATAAATTATAGTTGATAATAATGCAGGGCTATCGGGTGGTTAAATCTAGGTAGGTGAAAAGAGAGAGGTGAAAGCCTCTCTTTTTTTTTGATATAATTTGGGAGGATGAAAGGATAATTGAAAGACAAAACAATGTATTTAGTATCCATGTAATAAAAAAAGGTCATTAAGAAAGAACAGGAAGTAGTCTTAAAAAGCTACAAATTTGAAGTTCTAAACTAAAAGACCATGACAAAAATAAAACAAAAAAATCTAGAAACAATAAGTTACCAAG
>JBGSQM010000072.1:0-26147 GCA_041738035.1 Cellulophaga sp. | reverse complement strand
AGAAGGTTGGGGGCTTTACTCGGAGAGCTTGGGTACAGAACTAGGTTTCTATACAGATCCCTATTCTAAATACGGGCAACTCACGTATGAAATGTGGCGTGCGATACGCTTGGTAGTTGATACAGGAATACATGCTTTTGGATGGTCTAAACAAGAAGCGATCGACTATTTTACCATGAATTCCGGTAAAAGCGATAATGACATCGCCGTGGAAATTGACCGCTATATAGCCGATCCCGGACAGGCCTTGGCCTATAAAATTGGTGAATTGAAAATTAAAGAATTGAGAAAAAAGGCGGAGACCACTCTCAAAGATCAATTCGACATTAGGGCATTTCATGATGTGGTACTGGGCAGTGGTTCAATTCCATTATCGGTTTTGGAAGACAATGTAAATAACTGGATTACCATGCAAACGAGAAAATAGAGACTGGAGGCAAGAGCTTAGAGAAATTGAAAATTGAAAATTGAAATTGAACTTGAAACCAAAATAGAACAAACGGGCGAGCCGAAAACCGACCAAAGTAGGCAAAAAAATATGTTCTCATAAAAACAAACGTAAACATGAAAAAACTATTCCTCTTTTTATTTTCTCTTTTTGCCTTTTCAGGCTTTTCGCAATCGGTGGTAAAAGTTCCTCCCGCCGGCCTTGCTGCCATTCAGGAAAATGATTTAAGAACAGACTTATACGAGCATGCTGATGCCTCTTTCAAAGGTCGCGCAGCAGGAACAATTGATGAATTGAAAGCTGCTGCTTGGGTAGCTGAAAGGTATAGAAGTATTGGTTTAAAACCTGCTGGCGATAACAATTCCTACTTTCAATTTTTCGATATGTGCCGGAATCGAGTGGCTTCTACAAGTTCTGTGTCCATCAACGACCGCAGTCTTGCACTATGGAGCAACGTAGCCATTGCCCAAATGGCACCAGCGAGAATAGATCAATCTATTATGTATTTGGGTAAAGCCACCGAAATCGATTTAAAAAACATAGACGTAAAAGGTAAGGTGGTTGCATTTGATGCCGTTCCCGGAATATTAGACAGCAGTCTGTCATTGCCTTCTTGGCGGTATCAACGATTTATGATGAATAAATACGGGAACGCTTTGATAGAAAAAGGTGCCGTAGCGTTAGTACTGATTGCTGACAACGAAACTGAAATGGTTTGGCCCGATGCCGCAGAGAATTTCAAAGCAGGACGTTTTGATTTAGAAGGCGGTACAAACGAAAAAGTGACCGCAACCGTCCCTGTGTTTTGGGTACATGCTGCTGCAAAAAAAGAAATAGCCGAAAATAACGCCCAGTTAAAAGCCAATATCATCATTGAGCGATTCAGTTATCCATCCGTAAATATTGTGGGCACCATGAAAGGTAATGACCCAATTCTTTCAAAAGAATATGTACTTTACAGTGGCCACACAGACGCTCATGGCATTCGGAATGTAATAGACGGAGACAGCATCTCCTATGGAGCAGATGACAATGGAAGCGTGAATGTAGCGATACTCGCTGTAGCAAGGGCTTTTCAAAAAAAACCTGGCAAACGTTCGCTGCTTTTTGTCATTCATGGTGCAGAAGAGGTAGGGCTTTTAGGTTCAAGATGGTTCTCATCGCACCCAACTGTACCCATCGAAAATATTGTAGCTGTGTTAAATGGTGATATGATTGGACGAAATACCTCTGACAGTGCTGCTGTATTGGGCCTTCAAGCACCACATCGCACTTCAAACGACTTAGCAAAAATGGTACTTGAAGCCAATGATGAAGGCCCGAAATTTAAATTGGATACCCTTTGGGATAGGGCGGATCACCCTGAAGGTTGGTTTTTTAGAAGCGATCATTTACCGTATGCGAGGTTAGGGATTCCGTCACTCATGTACACTACACTACTTCACCCTGACTATCATACCCCAAAAGACAAGGCTGCGAATATTGATTATACCAAGCTGAAAAAAATGACCGAATGGATGTATCGTACAGGATGGAAAGTAGCCAACGCAGCCCTACGTCCAGACCGAGTTCCTGATTTTAAATTAGAAAGGTAAAATGCTTTTTAGTTCAAAAGATCTCAGCCTAAAAGAAAGTTATTATTATCAAATTAAAAATATAATAGAATTATGAAAATCAAACAAACTATATTCCTCTTTTTCGCATTCATATCCCTTTTTTCCATTACGGTTTCAGCCCAAAAGCATTTTGAATATAATGATATGGATAAACTTTATACTTTATCCGACCCGCAAATTTCACCCGATGGAAAATCAATTTTGATAGTGGTTGCAAAACCAGATACGCTTACAAATAAATTTAAATCTGCTATTCATAAAGTCCATATTGCTACACAAAGTAGTCAACAACTCACTTTTGATAGAGTTTCGGTTGGTTCGCCAAGATGGTCACCCTCAGGATCTCAAGTGGCATTTATTGCTGCAGATGCTGAAAAAAAATCACAAGTATTTTTGTTGTCTATGGCTGGAGGAGAAGCCAAACAAATTACAAACTCGCCTACAGGTGTGTTTGTGTTTAGTTGGCGACCAGATGGAAAAATGATTGCCTTTTCGCAATTAGATGAAGTGGCCAATAAAAAGGAGATAGAAAAAGGATACGATGCATTTGAGGTAAACAAGCATAGCATGTTTGTAAAAGCCAAGCCCAGTTCTACACATTTATGGCTTATAGCAGCAGATGGCGGCGAAGCAGAACGCTTAACATCTGGTACATGGTCTCTTTTTACTGGGGTTGCAATGTCAAATATCTCATGGTCGCCTGATGGCGAGAAAATAGCATTTCAACGTTTTGAAACGCCTTATTCCGGAGAATTGATTTCTACCATTAACAGCATTGACATCGCAACAAAAACAATTAGCAGAATTACGACAAAAACGATAAAGAAAGATGCCATTCACCTCGAAGGTCAACCCGTTTTTTCGCCAGATGGTAAATCCATCGCCTATGCATTTAATCTAAAGAATGTAGGGTATGGCTCAGATATACTTTATAAATCGCTTATTAGCAGTGAAGAGAAAAACTTAACGGCTACACTTGACCGCTGTTTTTATAATACCGAATGGAGTAGCGATAGCAAAGCTTTGTTTGTGGCTGCCAATGATTATAATACGGTTTCGCTTTGGATGCAACCCTTAAGCGGTGTGGCAAAAAAAATAAGTTTAGGTAATTTGTGTATCAATGGGGCTTTTGCGTATCCATTCACTGTGGGGAAAAATAACGCCATCGCTATGATTGCAAGTACATCGCAGTCGCCTAATGAATTGTATTATTTTTCCAATCCAGATGATGCACCTAAACAGCTTACCCATTTTAATAAAGAAATGGAGGCGTTTACCTTTGGAAAACAGGAAACAGTTTCATGGAAATCGGACCAATTTACACCTAGCGGTATTCTTACTTTTCCTCCAGACTTTGACCCTACAAAAAAATATCCTTTGGTAGTAGAACCCCATGGTGGACCAAGAGCTGCATCGAAGGAGTCATTTAGTATTAATTCACAAGTAAAGGCAGCCCAAGGCTATATTGTTTTTCAACCTAATTATAGAGGAAGCGATAATATGGGCTATGGATTTTCAGAAGCCATAAATGGAGATGCTGGTGAAGGACCCGGAAGAGATGTGATGATAGGCATTAAAGAACTAAAGAAAAGACCCTCTATAGACGGCAATAATATGGCAGTTACAGGTTGGTCTTACGGTGGTTTTATGACCACCTGGCTTATCGGAAACTATGACGGTTGGAAATGTGCCATTGCAGGTGCAGCCGTCACTGACTTGCTTCAACAATATTCCCAAAACGATGAGGGAGCTATGTATCAATTTGAATTTGGGAAAGGAAAATCACCTTTTACGGATAAAAAAGTAAAAGAAAACTGGATTAAGAATTCTCCGATTACTTATGCTGAAAATGTAAAAACGCCCACACTTATCCTATCCAATACTGGCGATGAACGAGTACCTGTCTCACAATCATATACTTATTTCCGGGTACTACAAGACAATGGTATCGAATCAAAATTTATGGCATTCCCTATTTCAGGTCATTATCCTGCTGATCCTTTAAGACAAAAGGAAATACAAAAGTACATATTAGGATGGCTGGGTACTTATTTAAAATAGGCGTTTCGTCAAGAATCAAATTGCTATTGGATTGAAGTGAATAGCATTAATAAATAAAACAAGCATACGCTATAACACAGGATTTACTGATTAAAACTCTAAAAAAATACAATTGACTCACGAAATCTAAATAATGAAATCAATGAAAATCAAACATTTTTATTTCACATTTTTAATTCTGATTACTTTTTCGTTTTGTTGTTGTCAGAATTCATCAAAACTAGTATCTAATGTCAATTTAGACAAGCAAATTACTATCGCCAATAATTTTATTGATGCTTTTTATTCTTTCAATTCCAATGAATTATTACCTAAGTTGAAATATGCTGAAAATTCTAAATTGGAAATTTTATACTATCAAGGATGGGCAGAAGGCGGTAACTATGAAATTATTAAAAGATATCCTTGTGAAGTGAAAAATGACACATTAGTTATTTGTTCTGTAACTGTTAAAGATGATTTGATTCAGGCACTAGAACTAAACTTAAATGTTACTGATACTTTTCATATTGTTATAAAAAATGAAAAAATAACTTCTATTACTACTTCATCTAATGACCCTCCAATTTTTTATGAGGCAGAAGAATGGATTAGAAAAAATCATCCTGAATTAATTAATGAACCTTGCAAGGGAATTTGGAAAGAAGGAACTACGCCAAATGAATGTGTTAGGTCTATGGTAAAGGGATATTCGAAATATATAGCTGAGAAAAAAAATAATTTAAAAGTCAAAAAGTAGAAAATGCCTTTGGCTAACAATAGGGATAAAGATACAGTAATATTATTTTGAGGGAGGAAAAGTTTACGCTTATAAAGCCACGCCTGAATACTTGTATAATTCGGAAAAAACCAAAGGAGTAACTATAATTCCTAAGGATTATGTAAATTTAGTAACCAAGCCTTGTGATAGTTATAGATTCTCCCTAGATCAAGAAAATTTACTGGATGTTGATTTTCGAGAATTGAACATTTTGAAAAAGAAAAAATGAGTATAAAACCATTTAAAATGGGTTTCTAAGGTAAGCCTTCTTGCAAAAATCCTTTCGGGTTTTCTATTTGCCAAATGGGTTACTTGAACACTATTATTAATAGTATAGCATCAGTTGTACAAAAGCTCAAAACAAGAACTTCAAAAAAAATAAATTATGAAAAAAGCAAACTTTCTACTCATTTTAATTAAGTTTTCTAATGTTGTTAACGTGCAAGAAAAGAAAGATATCTCAATTGGTACCACAAGTACCTAAAATCACACAGATTGATAATGTATAAAAATAAAACCTAGAAAGTAATGAAAAAACAATTTTATCCTACATCAAATTTCTTGAAACATGATAGAAAACTACAATGCTTACGGCTGCTATTTTTATACGCACCGATAGCCTTAATTTCAAATAAACGTCAAAAACAATTAATCTATAAATTATGAAAAACCGACTATTTATTGCGATCATTATGCTTTCTTTTTTAAATATATCATATTCTCAAAGTGATAAAGTAGAAACGCAGATTGCCTGGGACACTTGGGGTGTTCCCCATATTACAGCCAATACTATTGAGGAGTTATTTTACGCTCAAGGTTGGGCACAAATGCACAATCACGCTAACCTCATTTTAAATCTGTATGGCAGCTCTAGAGGAAAAGGCGCTGAATACTGGGGTGAAAGCAAATTACAAAATGACATACTTATACATACTCTCGGTTTTGGAGATCTGGCCGATGACTGGGAAACAAAACAACACCCCGAGGTAAAAGAAATTTACAAGTCCTTTGTTAATGGTTTAAATGCCTATGCATTAGCTCATCCAGAAGCTATAGATAAAAAAAATAAAGTAGTACTTCCCTTAACTACCAAAGACATCAACATGCATAGCATGTATGTTATTTTTACAAGATTTATTGGAGGAAACGATTTAGGAAGGGTACAACAATGGCCTGATATGGGAAGTAATACTTATGCAATTAGTCCAAAACGATCTGCTTCTGGAAATGCTATGCTGGTGCAGAATCCCCATTTACCTTGGTGGCAGGAATTTTTGTTTTTTGAGTCACACTTAAATTTGAATGATAAAAATATGTACGGAAGTACATTAGTAGGTCTTCCAGGTATTGCTATAGGATTTAATGAACATTTAGGTTGGAGTCATACTGACAATACTATTGATAATGCTGATACCTATGAATTAGAGTTAAAAGAGGGTGGTTATTTGCTAGATGGCAAAGTAAAAAAGTTCGAAGCCTCTAAAAAATTAATTAAAATAAAACAAGAAGATGGCTTATTAATCGAGCAAGAAATACCACTGCTTAAAACCATTCATGGTCCTGTTGTCAATCAAAAAGAAGACAAAGTTTTGGCTTTGCGCATGGTTGGATTGGATAGGCCAAATATGCTTCTACAATGGTGGAGAATGATAAATAGTAAAAGTTTTGATGAGTTTGAATCCGCTTTAAAAATGGCCCAAATTCCATTCTGGAATGTGATGTATGCAGATAAGTCTGGTGTGATTTTCTATCTTTTTAATGGTTTAGTACCCAAGAGAACCGAAAATTCTTGGGCATATTGGGATCGTATAATCCCTGGTGGAAAATCCGCTGACGTATGGACAGAGGTGCACGATTATGCCGATCTACCCAAAGTAAAAAACCCAACAAATGGGTGGCTTCAAAATGCAAATGATCCACCTTGGACAAGCACCATTCCTATGACCTTGAATCCTAAAGACTACCCAGGTTATATGGCGCCTCAAAGTATGGCCTTTAGACCTCAACGTTCGGCAAGAATGTTATTAGAAGACGCCTCAATTACGTTTGATGAATTAGTTGAATATAAACTCTCAACAAGGTTAGAATTCGCAGATAGAATTTTAGATGATTTGTTTGCAGCTATTGATGCTTCCGATTCAGAAAAAGCAAAAGAGGCTAAAATAGTATTAGAAAGATGGGATCGTGAGGCTGACGCAGATAGTAAGGGTATGCTTCTATTTTATAGTTGGGCGAGAAAATTCAATGTCTCAAAAGCATCTAATTACGCCGAACAATGGAGTATTGATAAACCAAATACCACACCAGATGGTTTTGCAGACCCAACTGGAGCGATTCAATTATTAGAACAAGCAGCCATGGAGATTGAAGCCAAATTTGGTAGTTTGGACACCTCTTGGGGAGATTATTATAGAATAAAATATAATGGCATAGATCTTCCTGCTAATGGAATTGATGGATCCATGGGAGTGTTCAGAGTAGCATGGCCTGGAAGTGCAGATGCAGAACACATGTATGTTGGTGGTGGAGACTCTTGGGTTGGTGTCATAGAATTTGGGTCTGAAGTGAAGGCCAAGGTTTTATTAAGTTATGGTAATGCCACACAAAAAGATTCTCCTCATAATGGTGATCAATTAGCATTATTCTCTAAAAAAGAATTGCGTGATGCTTGGTTTACAAAAGAACAAGTTAAAGCCAATACTGAAAAAATAGAAGTACGTACAAAAAACGGATTTAAGGACAAAAAATAAAGAAAGGCTAACTAGGTGTAAACAACATTAAAATGACCGCTTATGATAACCGTCGGCATACATAAAAACAAATAAAATCAAACAAATGAATATCAAACATTTACTAATTTTTTTCACGTTATTAATCCTGATGATTAGTTGTGAAACAACATCAAATAAGCAGACCATTGTCATTGAAAAAGGCAAGGTTGGAATGATCGGATTTGGGTCGTTAATCTCACTTCAAAGAACTGAGGAAGTATTCAAACATAAATATACAGACTCCATTTATTTAGTTCATTTGGAAGATTTTCAAAGAAGTTGGGATTTTGTGGCCTCTAATGATGACAAAGCCTACACAACGCAAGAATTGAATAGTGACGGCTATTATATTCAAGGCAATGACACCTTGCTTTTCGATAATTGTATTTATTTAAACATTACAGCAAAAAAAGGTAGTGCTATGAATTGTGTTTTGTATATGGTAACGGAAGATAAAATTGCAGCTATGGACCTTTATGAATTTGGTTACGAAAGGATAGATGTAAGCGAAAAAATTAAGGAATATAATTTTGAGGGAGGAAAAGTTTACGCTTATAAAGCCACGCCTGAATACATGTATGATTCGGAAAAAACCAAAGGCGTAACTGTAATACCTCAAGACTATCGGGATTTAGTTACCAAGGCTTGTGATAGTATTGGCTTCGATTTTAGAAAAGAATATGATGCGACAACAAACACTTTGAATTTGGAGCTAGTGGCACCGGTTATCTGGAAAAAGGTAAGATAAAGTATCTATAAAACAGTTAGCATTAACAAAAATCAAATAATCAATTTTATGAAATTATCATCATTACTCCTTCTTGGAATCATTTTTATGCAATTTTTCGGTTGTCAAAACCCTAATTCATTAAAACCAGAAGAAGGATTTTTAGAAGTGGAGGGAGGTAAAATTTGGTATGAAGTCTTTGGGTCTGGGAATAAGACACCCATCCTTCTCCTTCATGGCGGACCTGGATATCCAAGTTATTATCTAAATCCTTTAAAAAAATTGGCCAATGATAGGTCAGTTATCCTATTCGACCAATTGGGGTGCGGTCGTTCTGATATTCTTACTGATACAACTTTGATGACTATTGAAGCTTATGCTGCCCAAACCAGAAAGTTAATTGAGCATCTTAAAATGGAGAAAGTCATCATTTACGGTCATTCTTGGGGGACAATGTTAGGAACGGAATATTACAATAAATATCCTGACAATATAGAAGCTGTAATTTTGGGAAGTCCTTCTATTGATTTAAATATGTGGCAAAATGATACAGATAAATTATTAGCTCGGTTACCAGATTCAATTAGAGTTCCATTAATAAATCATAAAAACAAATCTATTCCAGATACAACGGCATTGAGCAAGGCCATAGATTATTTTTATCATGAATTCTATACACGTAAACTTCCCGTTTCTAAAGATATAAAAAGTGCAGATTCTTCTTGGTATGCAAAGAAAAGCATAGTTTATGAATATATGTTTGGAATTGAAGAATACTCAGTTGATGGCACATTAAACGGTTATGATGGGAAAGAAATATTGAAAAAAATTAATGTTCCTGTATTGTATATTACTGGTGAGTCTGATACAGCAACTCCTGCGACTGTTAAAAAATATCAAGAAATTACACCCAATTCAAGGCTGGAAATTATTGAAAATGCTGGTCATCAAACATTAAATGATAATGAAGAAATAGAATTGAAGATTATAGCATCTTTTTTAAAAGAACTTAGGGAATGAAACAATCGCTAGAGCTAACAAAGAACTAAGTTGTATCACATTGAAAAATAAAATAGTATGAAAAAAATAGTTATCATTTTTATAGTAATGCTCATTTATTCGTATTCATACGGACAAAAGCCAAGGGCAAGAGATTTAGGTGTTCCGTTTGTTGGTACAATAGGAGCATTTAATGCCATCACCGATGTAAAAGGAGTTGAAGTAGGCTATAGCACTATAATTTCTGGAGAAGGAGAAAATAAAATTGGCAAAGGACCTATACGAACCGGAGTTACTGCAATATTTCCACGAGGAAAAGCCAAAAAATTCAGTCCTGTTTATGCCAATTGGTATAGCCTTAACGGAAATGGAGAAATGACAGGTACAACTTGGGTTACCGAATCGGGATTTTTAGAAACACCGATTATGATCACCAATACCAATAGTGTGGGTGTTGTTCGGGATGCAGTATTGAAGTGGTATGTGGAAACAGATTGGTATAACGGAGAAGATTGGTGGTACACCTATCCAGTAGTAGCTGAAACCTATGATGGTTTCCTTAACGACATCTATGGTTTTCACGTCAAGGAAGAACACGTATTGGAAGCCATAAAAAATGTATCGGGCGGAAAAATTGCAGAAGGTAATGTTGGTGGCGGAACTGGAATGATGTGTTTGGGCTTTAAAGGAGGGACAGGAACGTCTTCAAGAGTTTTTAAAATTAAGGATTCAACATATACGGTTGGAGCCATTGTTCAATCCAATTTTGGAGCAAAAAGAAACCTATCCATTGCAGGCGTACCAGTCGGAATTGAATTAAAAGACACATTAAATTATGTGTTTAATGCGCCACCAAAATCCAGGAGACAAGAAGGAGATGGTTCAATCATTGTAATTATTGCAACAGACGTACCGCTTTTACCACACCAATTAAAAAGAATCGCTCAAAGAATTCCGCTAGGAATTGGAATTGTTGGTGGACGGGGAAGCAATGGCTCTGGAGATATTTTTTTAGCCTTCTCAACTGCAAATGAAAATGCATTTAATAGAGATGAAACCACTACGGTTGAATCAATGTCGAATGACCTGCTAATGCCAGTTTTTGAAGCAACAGTTCAGGCCGTTGAAGAAGCGATTATCAATGCAATGGTGGCAGCTGAAACTATGGAAGGAATTAACGGAAATAAAGCCTATGCTTTACCACACGATTTACTGGTTGAAACCTTGAAAAAATACAATCGAATTAAAAAATAACGTGGTAAACAAAAGTTAACAATCATTACAAAAACAAACGAAATATGAAACAGATACTAATTCTCCTAAGCTTTCTTCTTACTTCTGCAATCATAAATGCTCAAAATACAGTTATTAAGGCAGGTCATTTCTTTGATGCTCGCAACGGCAAAATGCTAGAGAATCAAATAATAATCATTGAAAATGGTAAAATAAAAGAGGTAGGAACTAAGCCTAAATTTAGTGAAACAGATAGTATAATTGACTTATCTAATTCATGGGTTTTACCAGGATTAATGGACTGCCATGTACATATAACTGCAAACCTTCCTTATAGAAACCTTCAGATGGAGCAGCTTTACACAAACGAAAGCACCGCACTACGTGCCATAAAGGGTACCGTTGTTGCCAAACAATTTTTGGACAATGGATTTACAACTATTAAAGAAATTGGTAATGATGCCAACTACGCCACCGCAGATATCATCAAAGCCATTAGGTATGGTTGGGCACAAGGACCCACTATTATATATGCAGGTAAAATTATTGCTCCTTATGGAGGACAGTCAAGTGGTGTAAACCCCGAACATGAACATATTTGGCATTTTGAATATATTGATGCAGATACTCCAGATGAAATAAAGAAAGCTATAAGAAAAAATATGTATAACGGTGCCACAGCAATCAAATTGGTAACCGGTGACAATGGTATTTATAATGCAGAAGATATTAAAGCAGCTGTTGACGAAGCTAAAAAATACAACATAAAAGTTACCGTTCACGCAGTTGGAGGTTTAGCGGCGACAAATGTGATTTTTGGCGGTGCAGCTGCCATTGAACACGGATTTGACTTGAACAATGAACAGCTTCAATTAATGAAAGATAAAGGAATGTTTTTGGTGGGTACAGACTTTTCTTACGACAACTGGTATGCTTATGGCTTGGACGCTGCGACAGCAACAGCCTTAAATAATAATCTAGTGGACAGACTTAAAAGAGCCTATAAAATTGGAACTCCAATGGCTTTTGGGACAGATATTATTGTTAACCTGCCAGAATTAAACCGTGTACAGTCAAGTCTGAAAGTATTAGAAACGTGGAAAGCAGCAGAAATACCAGCATCCTATATTTTGCAGACAATGACAATCAAAGCAGCCCAACTTTTAGGTATTGATAAAGAAAGAGGCATCCTTGAATCTAATTACTTTGCTGATATCATTGCAGTTAAAAACAATCCACTAAACGACATTGAGGCTATAAAGACAGTTCATTTTGTGATGAAAGAAGGCGAAATAATTAGGAATGATAATGAATAACTGCGCACAACACGATTTACTTATTGAAACCTTAAAAAAATACAATTGACTTAAAAATTCTAAATAATCCAATCAATGAAAAACAAAAAACACACACTCGCTCTTATCCTGTGCATTGCAGTCATATTCAGCTGTACCGAAACCAAAACCTATGACATTCTCATTAAAAATGGTCAAATTTTGGATGGCTCTGGACAACCTTCTTATGTAGGTGATATTGGTATTAATGCCGATACCATAGCCGCTATAGGAAATTTGGGGAATGCCAAAGGACTTCAAGAAATAGATGCCACAGGATTAGCCCTTGCTCCCGGTTTTATCAACATGCTGAGCTGGGCAAATAAATCTTTGATCGTAGATGGAAAATCGCAAAGCGATATCCTTCAAGGGGTAACCCTTGAGGTTTTTGGTGAAGGCTGGTCAATGGGGCCTTTAACGAAAAACTCCGAAAAGGCAATGAGAGATATGGGGGATGGGAATCTTAAGTATGACGTAAGCTGGAACACACTCGGTGAGTATTTAGAGTTTCTGGAAAAGAAAGGGGTTGCTCCCAATGTGGCGTCTTTTGTAGGTGCTACTACTTTACGACTCAATACGGTAGGAAATGAAGACCGAGAGCCAACCGCAAAAGAAATGAAAACCATGAAGAATATGGCGAGAAAAGCCATGGAAGAGGGTGCAGTAGGCATAGCGTCAGCATTAATTTATGCACCTGGTTTTTATGCTAAAACAGAAGAGCTGATTGAACTCTGCAAAGTGGCCGCTGAATACGATGGTATGTACATTTCGCACATGCGCAGTGAAGGAAACCGGTTTTTGGAAAGCCTGGACGAATTGATTCAAATAGCTGATAAAGCAAACATCCGGGCAGAAGTCTATCACTTAAAGCAAGCTGGAAAAGACAACTGGAACAAACTGGAGCCTGCCATTGCCAAAATTGACTCCGCACGCGCTACAGGTTTACATATTACCACTGATATGTACAACTATACTGCTGGAGCTACAGGATTGGATGTGTCAATGCCACCATGGGTACAAGAGGGAGGATTAGAAAAATGGAGGGAACGTCTCCAAGACCCAGCTATCAGAAAAAAAGTGGCAACTGAAATGGTAACCCCAAGCAATGAGTGGGAAAACCTAATGTTGGGAGTAGCGTCTTTTGACGATATTCTCTTAATCAGTTTTAAAAATGACAGCTTAAAATACTTGACAGGAAAATCCTTGGCTGAAGTGGCAAAAATGCGGAATACATCTCCCGAAGAAACCGCCATGGACTTGGTAGTACAGGATGGCAGTCGAGTGGGTACTGTTTACTTTCTTATGAATGAAGATAACTTAAAAAAACAGCTAACGCTGCCATACATGAGTTTTGGCTCCGATGGAGAATCATCAGCTCCCGAAGGTGTTTTCCTTAAATCAAGTACACACCCAAGAACATACGGGAATTTTGCCCGACTGCTCGGTAAATACGTACGGGATGAAAAAGTGATTTCATTGGAGGAAGCCATCCGTAAACTGACAAGTCTTCCTGCCTCCAATCTGAAAATCAAAAAGCGTGGCTTGTTGAAAGAAGGCTATTTTGCTGATTTAGTGCTATTTGACCCAAAAACCATTCAAGACCATGCCACTTTTGAAAAACCCATGCAGTACGCCACGGGCATGCAGCATGTATTTGTGAACGGTGTGCAGGTTTTAAAAGATGGGAAACATACGGGTGCATTACCTGGGAAAGTGGTGCGTGGGCCGGGCTGGACAGGAAAAAATTAACTAACAAAAAAATTACAACCATGAAAATATCAACTGTACTCACATTTTTCACGTTATTAACTATCGTAGGCTGCAAAAAAGAAAAAACCAACCCCTCCATTCCTATTTCGGATTTAGGTATATATGCTGACTCCCTTTTTAAATCTAGTCTCGACAGTACCAAAATAGCTGGAGGTGTAATTTTGGTCTATCAAAAAGGAAAGACGCTATTGAAAAAATCATACGGAAAAGCCAGTTTAGAACTAGATGTTCCTATGCCAGAGAACGCCCATTTTGAAATTGGTTCCGTGACCAAACAGTTTACGGCGGTCGCCATTCTGAAACTTGTGGAAGCTGGAAAACTTGCCCTTGAAGACGATTTTACTCAGTATGTAACCTACGATACTCAAGGTAGAAAGGTAACTATTGATCAATTGCTCAACCATACGTCAGGGATTGCCAGTTATACGGAGATTGAGGAATTCGAAACACTTGTTCTCCAAGAGTTGCCGCGTGATACCTTAGTACGAATATTGGAGAAGAAAGACTTTTTATTTGAACCTGGCGAAGCACTTATTTACAACAATTCTGCCTATTTTTTCTTGGGACTCATCATCGAAAAAGTAACAGGGAAGACGTATGAAGAGTATCTGAAGGAAATCATTTTTGAACCTCTTGGTATGAACTATACCTACTACTGTTCCACAAGCAAAGTGTTTAAAAACAAGGCATATGGCTATGATTATACTCCAGAGGGTCTCAACCAAAAGCAATATCTCAACCATATTTGGCCCTATGCTGCCGGTTCTTTGTGCAGCACAACTGAAGATCTACTGATTTGGATGAAAGCCTTACACACTGGCAAATTACTGACTAAAAAACAATACCAAGAACTAATTATACCGAAAAGTTTAAATGATGGTACTCCCTTGCGCTACGCCATGGGAATAAGTAATTTCAATAATTATGGAAATCAAGAAATTGGTCATGGCGGTGGTATTCCGGGATTCTTGACGGAAACCAAATACTTTCCAAAAGAAGATTTGTATATCATCTGTATAACCAATACAGCAGGACCCCATGGGGGTAGTTTTTTTGTGGACAACATCATGTGGAAACTATTAGAAAAAAAGGACTATCAGTCCGTTGCTTTGGATTTTGACCATAAAGAAGTTGAAGGCACTTATTCCGGTCAGACTAGGGGTAGCATACAAAATTTGAAAGTAAAAGCGATTATCGATGCCATTACCTTGGAGGCAAACGAAGATGGAAACATAGATACCTTGAAAACCTATATAGGAAATCGTACTTGGATGGATGGCAATACTACAATCTCCTTTAAAAATGGAATTTTAGAAACTGATCAGGTTGGTGGCCATTATATATTAAAACGCAAAGCACGAGAAAATTGATTTTGAGATAAGACTCCTTACGCTAGAGACATGAAAATAGAAAAACCTAAAACTTTAAAAACGAACAATATGAAAACAAGACTCTTAACTAGCATTACAGCATTCCTTTTTATAGGATTATCCGCAACCAGCCAAACGTTGCCACAAGCCCTTGCCAAAATAAATACGGAAGGTTTTCAAAAATCCGGAGTCATGAATTTGATTACCGATTTGTCTGATGTGCATGGCCCGCGATTAACAGGTACCAATCAATATTATACAGCAGCGCAATGGGCGAAGAAAACCATGGAAAACTGGGGAATGGACAAGGTGTATTTTGAAAACTATTGTGACGATTGTATGGGTTGGGAGGTCAACTCGTTTAATGTTGAAATGACCGAGCCCGCCTATATGAAAATACAGGCCTATCCGTATGCGTGGACAGAGCCCTCAAATGGGGTGCAAATAGGCGATTTAGTTTGGATCGAAAGTTATGCCGATATGGAACAGGTGAAAAAGAAATGGAGTGGAAAATTAAAAGGGAAAACAGTTTTAATTGGAAGCGCACCAGAACAAAATATGCTATTTGATGCACTTTCTAAACGGTTTACGGAAGAACAAATTAAGGAAGCTGAAAAATCGATTAAACCGGCGCCGAATAATCCGTTAGGGTTTTCTGCTGGAGATATGGATTTAGTGGCAGATGCAATGGCTTTCGAAAGTTTTATGAAAAAGGATGATGCTTTTTTTACATTTTTAAAGAATGAAGGTGCTTTAAGTATGTTAGGAACGACTCCTTTTTTTCCAGGAGTTATTCACCCAAGTGGCACCTATAATTTTAAAGAAAATGATGTAAAACCACTTCCCTATTTTGCGATTGCGCCCGAACATTTCGGCAAATTAAAACGCTTGACGGAAAGAGAAAATACGCCAAAAATAAAATTCCATTTAGATGTAGAATCGTATTTAAAGCCTGAAAATAATGTAAATATCATTGGGGAAATTGCGGGTTCAGATCTAAAATTAAAGGACGAAGTGGTCATGATAGGTGCGCATTTCGATTCTTGGCATTCGGCATCAGGAGCAACAGATAATGGTGCAGGCTCTGCCGTAATGATGGAAGTAATGCGAATTATAAAAGCGTCTGGATTAAAACCAAAGCGAACCATTAGAATGGCTCTTTGGGGTGGCGAAGAGCAAGGATATTTAGGCTCGATGGCGTATGCCGAAAACCATTATGGAAAAGTGAAAGAAACTACCAGAAAAAAAGAGGTAGAGAAAATTTCAGCCTATATAAATATGGATAACGGCGCAGGCCAAATGCGAGGTATCTTTTTACAAGGGAACGAAGCCGTCAGACCCATTTTCGCTGAAATGCTAGCACCTTATTCGCATTTAGACGTCAACAATCTTACAATCGAAAACACCAATTTTACAGACCACGATGTTTTCGATTATTACAAGATACCGGGTTTTCAAATAATTCAAGACGAGCTGAACTATAATACTGTCACGCACCACACCAATTTAGACGTATTAGAATATGTGCCAGAACGCGATATGATGATAAATGCTACTGTATTAGCAGCATTGGTATATCAAATTGCACAGATGGATGTACGTTTACCTAGAGAAGAATAAGAAAAAATGAAGACCTACCAAACAGAACTATTAATCTACTAAATGAACAATGATGAAAAAATTAATCCTATTTTTATTCGTATTTACCTGTCTCAATACACACAGCCAAATTAACGCAAAACTCATGCGTTATGTTGATGTTTCTGACTCTCAAATATGTTTTGTTTACGGCGGAGATATCTGGATTGTAAACAAGAATGGAGGAGTTGCTACCCAACTCACCAATTCACCAGGAGAAGAATCCTATCCTAAATTCTCACCAAATGGTACAGAAATAGCTTTTACTGCAAGTTACAGAGGAAATCCAGATGTCTATGTGATGAACACGAAAGGTGGAGTGCCAAAACGGATTACCTACGGCTCACATGCAGACCGTATGGTGGAATGGCACTCTTCTGGTGAAAAAATTCTATTTGCCTCTCGTCGTGAAACTGGCATTCCATCAGGTCGGGTGAATCAATTGTTTTTAATTTCCAAAAACGGAGGAATGACTGAAAAATTACCTATGCCTTATGGTGAGATCGCCACTTTTTCAGCCGATGGAAAGCAATTGGCCTACATTACGAAAATCACTGAAACGTATCCGTTTAAAAGATATCGTGGAGGTCTTACATCTGATGTTATTTTATTTGATTTAGAAAAAAACACCGCTAAAAATATCACTAATAATACTGCAAACGATGGCAAACCAGCATGGGCTGGCGATAAGATTTACTTTTTGTCTGATCGTGCTGATGATATGCGTCTAAATGTGTGGAGTTATGACACTAAATCGGAAGTCCTTAATCAGGTAACCCAATTTAAGGAATTTGATATTACGTATTTATCAGCTGGTTCTTCGGACTTGGTATTTGAGGTAGGTGGTTCACTACACTTAATGGACCTCGCTACTGAGCAATCAAAAGAAGTAAAAGTATCTGTCGTTAGTGATCTAACCTTAGAAATGCCAAAACGTGTTGATGTAAGTAATAATATTACTAATATGACAGCATCACCAGGCGCAAAACGCATCGTATTTGAAACTCGCGGCGAATTGTTTAATGTGCCCGTAAAAGAAGGTTTTGCCGATAATATCACCACAAGTTCGGGCGCTTTTGATCATAATCCTGCTTGGTCTCCAAACGGTGATTATGTGGCGTATTGGAGTGATAGCTCTGGTGAGTATGAAATTTATATGCAGTCGATGCGAGAAGACAAAGCATCCAAAAAAATTACCTCTCGAAATAAAGGGTATGGCTATACACTGTTCTGGTCACCAGATAGTAAAAATCTCGCCTTTATCGATGAAAAAAATGATATTAGCATCGTTGATGTGGCTTCGGGCAATATAGACATTGCAGATAATTACAGATGGAATTACGGTCACGGTAGCCGTTATAGCTATCCCATGAACTGGTCACACGATTCAAAATATCTCACGTACACCATCGGTATGGACAATACCAACGAAGCCATTTTTATTTACGATGTCAACAGCAAAGAATCACGACAAGTAACCAGTGGTTTTTATAGTGACAGTAATCCTGTTTTTAGCAACGATGGTAAATATTTATTTTTTCTCACTAAAAGAAATTTCGATGCGGCTTACAGTGCTTTAGATGATGGAACTTGGATTTATCCAAATGCAACACAATTGGCCGCCATTAGTTTAAGTGATGCATCACCCTATTTGCTTCAAGCGAAAAATGATGCCTTAGAAATTGAAAAGAAAGAAGATGCTTCCGAAAATAAGGATAAGGGGAAAAGTAAAAAAGACAAATCTAAAGAAACAAAAGCTGACGATAAACCTATTACCATTGATTGGAATGGACTTGAAAACAGGCTAGTTATTTTACCCATTAAACCTGGAAATTTAGGGCAACTGATGGCCTTCGATGGCAAGGTAGCTTATATGCGATTTCCTAATACAGGAGCTAACGGAGGCGACCCTATGCTTATGTTTTATGATCTGAAAGAAAGAGAAGAGAAATCAATTATGTCTAAGGTTAGTGGCGTGGTTCAAACAGCCGATGGCGCATCATTATTAATTAAAAGCGGTCTACAATTTGCGATTGTTAAACCCGATGCAGATCAAAAAATAACGGATGCCATCCCTACAGATGCTTTGGTTATGGAGTTAACTCCTAAAGACGAATGGCGTCAAATTTTTAACGATACATGGAGGAGATATCGCGATTTCTTTTATGATGAAGATATGCAGCAGGTAGACTGGGAATCTATGCGAACGCGTTATGGTGCGCTAATAGATGATGCCAGATCGCGTTGGGATGTCTCTTATTTACAATCTAATATGTTATCAGAATTAAGTGCGGGACATACTTATACCCGAGGTGGTGATAATGAATCCGTTGAAAACGTAAGCACCGGCTATCTGGGAATTGATTGGGCTATGGATGCTAAAGGCTATAAAATAAAAAGAATTGTTAAACCAGCCGTTTGGGATGCAGAAAACAGATCTCCGTTTGATCGACCTGGAGTTGAAGTTTCTGAAGGCAATTATATACATGCTGTTAATGGCATGGCTTTACCATTGGACAAAGAACCTTATGCAGCCTTTGAAGGCCTAAATGGTAAGACAGTAGCTTTAAAATTAAGTAAGACAGGTAAATTAAGCGATGCAAAAGATATTGTGGTTACCTGTTTAACCGAGAGTCAAGAAGAAAATATTCGCTATTTAGATTGGATTGAAAACAACCGCTTAATGGTCGAAAAACTCTCAAATGGTAAATTGGGCTATGTTTATATGACAGATACTTCGCCTAGAGGACAGCTCGACTTGGTAAAAATGTACTACGGCCAACTAGACAAAGAAGGTTTTATCATTGATGAACGCTTTAATGGAGGTGGTCAACTCGCAGACAGATTCTTAGAGTTGATGACAAGACCTACTATTTATAATTTGTACTGGAGACACGGGAAAACGCACACCATGCCAACCAAAGCTAATACAGGGCCTATGGGCATGCTTATCAACGGTTGGGCTGGCTCAGGGGGTGACGGACTTCCTTGGGCTTTCAGAGAACTTAATGCGGGCCCAATTGTAGGGGAACGTACTGTAGGCATACTCGTAGGTCCCGCCACAGGACATCAGCTCATTGATGGCGGAGGCATTACGGTACCCGGCGCCAGACTTTTTTACAATTCCGGAAAATGGTTTGATGAAGGCGTTGGTGTACAACCAGATTTTGAAATATGGGATGATCCAAATTTAATAATGAAGGGTCGTGATCCACAAATGGAGAAAGTGGTAGATGAGGTGCTAAAACTTGTAAAAGTCGCCCCGAAAAAGCAGACGCCAGCGCCTGCAAAAGAAGATCGTACGGCCAAGGGATTGAATAATAATTAGGAAAAATACAGATACTAAATTAAAAAATGAAAACTACAAAACCAATACTTATGAAAAAACCGATTAGCATTTTACTTCTTTGCTTGTTTACCATAAATAGTTATGGTCAACAATTTAAAACAAGTTTTGCACCAACTGTTTTTGACAAACCTTTCACTGGGCGCGTTGTTGTTTTTTTGTCTAAAGAAAACAAAGAACCAAAGAATGGAGCGGTAGGCTTAGAAAGTTTTCCCTGCTTTTCTGTTGACGTAAAAAATATAAAATCTGGGGAATTTATAACTATAAATGACGACGCAATCGCTTATCCTACGGTCTTATCCGATATAGAACGTGGCGATTATTTTGTTCAAGTTGTTTGGGATAGAAACCTTGGCGGACGTTCCATAGCAGAAAGTCCTGGAAACTTATTTAATACTACCGAGAAGATTAGCATTACAAAAGACACCAAAAAGGTATTTACTGTCACTGCAAATCAAATCATTCCAGAACTTCCTGAATTTAAGGAAACGGAATTTGTAAAAGAACTAAAAGTACCATCAGCACTGCTCAGTAAATTCCATGGTAAACCAATGACGGTAGATGCTGCAATTATTCTTCCGAAAGAATATGACATGGAACCTACGAGAAAATTTCCAGTACTTTTTACCGTTTCGGGTTATGGAGGTGATTACCATAGATATTCAAACAAAACCGAACCAAGTACAGATGTGGAAGGCATTCCAGTTATTCAGGTATTTCTTGATGGCAATTGTGCTTTAGGTCATTCAGTATATGCAAATAGCGATAATAATGGACCTTGGGGCGACGCTCTAGTTACAGAATTTATTCCGTTACTTGAAAAAAACTATAGAGCAAACGGTGCTCGCTTGTTAACAGGACATAGCAGTGGCGGATGGACCGTTTTATGGCTTCAAACCCAATACTCAAAAGTTTTTGATGCCTGTTGGTCGAGTGCACCCGACCCAGTAGATTTTAGAGCTTTCCAGAAAATAAATATCTACGAAGATAAAAACATGTACTATGCTGCCGATGGTTCTCAATTTATGGTCGCAACTATTGCTGGTTTTTTTCCTTGGGCTTCGGCAAAAATGGCATATCAGATGGAAAATGTGGTGTATCGAGGAGAACAAATGCGCTCTTTTGATGCTGTATTTAGCAAAAAAGGAGTAAACGGTTTTCCAGAAAATATTTGCAATAGTGCTACTGGAGAAATCGATACGGCAGTAGTTGAAAATTGGAAAAAATATGATATTGCCCTAAATCTTAAAAAAAATTGGAGTTCATTAAAATCAGAATTGAATGATAAAATTCGAATAACCATTGGAACTCGGGATAATTTTCTTTTACACTATGCTGTCATGTCTTTAGAAACTCAAATGAAAGAGTTGGGTTCAAACATACAATTTGCCTTTTACCCTGGAGACCACTTTACGGTTGGGACACCTGAATATAAAAAAGAAGGCAATCAATTTCTAAAAGAAAGATACCTAGAATGGCTTGCTAAGACTGGTAAGGAAAACTAAGTACATACATCAAATATTAATAAACACACTACAATAATACTATTATGAAAAACGAACAAAACATTACAGTCATTAACAACCTTTACACGGCCTTTTAAACAGGAGATATCCCAGCTGTTCTTGGATTAATGCATCCCGAAATAGAATGGAACGAAGCCGAAAGCAATTCGCTTGCGGATGGAAACCCTTATATTGGGTCAGATGCTATTTTACAAGGTGTTTTTGCGCGTCTTGGTGCAAATCACGAATACTTTGCCCTAAAAGATGTTGAAATTCATAGCATGAATAGCAACAAGCTATTAGCAACCTTACGTTATGATGCTAAAGTGAAAGCCACAGGAAAGACCTATAATGCACAAGCTGCACATTTATGGACCCTTAACGATGAAGCTCAAATAATTGCTTTTCAACAATATGTGGATACCAAGAAATTATTTGATGCCGAGCAAAATTGATATTACTTATTAAAAAATAAACATAATTAACACAAAATACGATATGAAAACAGTACTAATTACAGGAACAAGCAAGGGCATTGGATTAGAAACCGCATTAGCCTTTGGAAGATCTGGCTATAAGGTATTCGCAACGATGCGAAATCCAGAAGCAGCTACAGATTTAAAAGAAACCATTAAAAACGAAGCACTAAATATTACGATTAGTAAGATGGATGTGGATTCGGACGCTTCGGTAAAACAATGTATGGAGTCCATTATTAAAGAATATGGCACATTAGATGTACTGGTTAATAATGCCGGAATTGAACGTCATGGTTCGGTTGAAGAAATGCCGATAGAAGATTTTCAGGCGGTTATGAATACCAATTATTTAGGCGTATTGCGTTGCACCAAAGCTATTTTACCGCAGATGCGACAACACAAAAAAGGCAGCATTATTAATGTGGCTTCTGTTGCTGGTCATATTGCCAACAGTCCTTTGGGCGCTTATGCCGCAAGCAAGTTTGCTTTAGAAGCTATAAGTGAAGCTTTGGCACAAGAAGTAAAACCTTTTAATATTAAGGTGGCTATTGTAGAACCGGGTATTATTAATACTGAAATGGCAGCAGATATTTCAGTCGATGGAGAATCAATCTATCCACATTCAAAACGTCAAGCTGGACTTTTTGTGGCAGCCTTAAAAACACCGACGCCGGCAAGCTTGGTCGCAGACAAAATTATAGAAGTTGCAGAAAGCAATAGCTGGAAATTAAGGCACCCGGTCGGGCCGGATGCAGAACCTTTTATTCAATGGCGCAAATCCATGACTGATGAACAATGGGTAGATTGGAATGCGTGTAGTGATGAAGAATGGTACAAGGCAGTTGAGCGCGATTTTGGTATGGATGCGAGGTAGCATTAAATAAAAGAATAACAGCTTTGTATTTGTTCATTAAAATATTAGTTAGGCTATTAAAACAACAGTAATCAACACATCAAATGATATTAAATTTTTAAAATAACCACCTATGATGACAAAAAACAAACCCACTTGGAAATTTTGGACTGGTAGAATCTTGCTAGTCTTATTACTCATTGGAGGGATATGGCTTACCAATCTTATTTGGTTTAAACCCTTTAGCATCAATCATTTTTATGAAAAGACCTTTATCAAGATAGCTTTAAGCAGTCCAGAATTGACGACGCAGTTGGGCATTCCTGTGATTTATGATATGTACAAGGATGAGGTAGATGATATTTCTGATGCCAAAAACTGGGAGAATTTCAACAAAACGAAAAAAGATTATGAGACCTTGATGAGTTATGATTACGACAATCAGTCGCCAGAAAATCAGCTCAACACCAACATTTTAGGCTATTTTCTCAAAACGAATGTTGTGGAAAGTGAGCCATTCTTCTATCATGGGTATCCAGTTAACCAGATGGGCGGAGTACAAAGTAGCCTGCCGAGTCTTATGGAAAGTGCCCACAAACTCGAAGACAAAAGCGATATCGAAGCTTATATTTCCCGCCTTTCAAAATTCGGCATCAAATTCAATCAACTTATGGAAACGCTGAAAATTCAGGAATCCAAAGACATCATTCCACCAAAATTTATCAACCAAATGGTTCTGAAAGAAATGAAAGGATTTATTGGTATCAAACCCGATAGTTTAAAGGTTTCAAATAAAACCGAATCTGCCATCACTTCAAATATCCTTTATACCAATTTCGATACAAAAGTAAATCTGATAAAGGACCTTTCCGAAGAAGAAAAATCAGAATATAAAAAGCAAGTCGCTGATGCCATTGAAAACACGGTATTTCCTGCCTACAAAAGTTTGATCGGCTATTTTGAAACGCTCAATGTGAAAGCCACAAATGATGCCGGTGTTTGGAAACTACCTAATGGCGCTGCCTATTACAGGTACATGCTAAAACAGAATACAACGACCGATTTGAATCCTGAAGAAGTTCACTATTTAGGGCTTTTTGAAGTGGCACGTATCAAAAAAGAGATGTACGCCATTTTAGAATCGGAAGGCTATGCCGATTCCACGAAAACATTGGGCGACATCATCCAAAAACTCAATAAAGAAGAACGCTTTCTATATCCAAACAACAATGAAGGTCGCGCCATGATTCTAAAAGATTATGATACGCATTTAGCGGATATTAGTAAAGGATTGGACGATGCCTTTAGCATCAAACCAAAGGCAGGCTTGGAAGTCAAACGTGTCCCAGAGTTTAAGGAAGCTGGTATGGCTGGCGCTTATTATGAACTTCCTGCGATGGATGGTTCAAGAGGTGGTGTTTTTTATGCCAATTTGAGAGACCCGCATGAGACCGTAAAGTTCGCCATGAAAACCTTGGCATATCATGAAGGGATTCCTGGTCATCATTTTCAGTTTGCCATACAAGGCGAATTAAAAGGTGTTCCCACGTTTAGAACAATTCTTCCATTCACTGCCTATGGCGAAGGTTGGGCACTTTATGCAGAACGTTTGGCTTGGGAATTGGGTTTTTACGAGAACGACCCTTATGGCAATTTGGGACGGTTGCAGGCGGAAATGTTCAGGGCAGTTCGCCTGGTAGTCGATACAGGAATCCATTATAAAAGATGGACACGAGAGCAAGCGATTGATTACATGCTTGAAAACACAGGGATGCCTGTAGGCGAAGTTACAACAGAAATTGAACGCTATATCGTCTTGCCCGGACAAGCCTGTGGATACAAAATTGGAATGCTTAAAATTCTAGAGCTAAGAGAAAAAGCCAAACAAGAACTAGGAAGCAAATTTGATTTACGCGAATTTCATAATGTGGTCTTAAAAAATGGCGCGATGCCGCTAGATGTTTTAGAAGATGTAGTAAAAGCTTATATCAAAAAGACCAAAACGATCTAAAAATGGATTCTTTTAAGAGCTATTTTTTTAACCCATAAATAAAAACACATCACTACTCTAAATGTAATGATGGGGAAACAAATATAAGCTTATGCTAAAATTCTTCCGCCATATTCGTCAAAGACTTATTAAAGAGAATAAGGTTTCAAAATATCTACTATATGCCATCGGCGAAATTATCCTTGTTGTTATCGGTATTTTGATTGCTTTACAGATAAACAATTGGAATACCGAACGTCAAAACGAGAATGTCAGAACCTCTTTTCTTGTAAAATTAGATGCGGAATTGGACTTTAATATTAACAGATTAGACACCCTCTCTGCTATGTATAATAGTATTTTAGAGAAAAACCTTCTATTATACGACACACTTATAGTTGGCATTTCAAATCGAAATATTGAAACCTTCCTCAAAGCCAATACCTTCAATGCTAGTAGGCTCAATTTAAGCACTTCGACTATTGAACAAATGAAAAACACAGGCAATCTTCATACCTTAAAATCAGACAGTTTGCTAATGGCTATTGAAAGCTACTTCAAGCTTTATGAAAGAGAAGATTTTTATATTACTGGAATTAATGAAACAGTATCAGACAATACGTATAATGACATACACAAAGGCTTTAGGAAAGCGCAGTTAGATTATGATGCAAAGGGATTAGATTATGCTTTAGAAAATAACGACTGGCTATTAAATACAGCATCTGAAGAATATGGCGAAACTATCAGAGAATTTCGAATTACTATTGGTTCACTCTACAACATACTTGATCGAATTAATAGAATAAATGTTGCATCTTTTAATTTGAAGGTATTAATTAAACATTATTTCGAGAAAAAGCTATGATTAAATTTTTTAGAAAAATCCGTCAAAATTTTCTTAGCCAAGGCAAAACCACCAAATATTTAAAATATGCCATTGGCGAAATTATCATCGTGGTCATTGGGATTTTGATTGCCGAAAACCTTGCCCCAGCCCTAAAGGGTGGGTTTTTTAAAATCTTAGTATTATGAAAAAGGAACCTTTAAAAATATTAGGGATGCACGACGGAGCAATACCGTCTGTTTTTAGAAACGCTGCTAAGTTAAGAATATCAATGACCGAAACGGAGCTGAAACTTTGGGAATATCTTAAAACAAAACCTTTGGGTCTCAAATTTAGACGGCAGCATCCTATTTCTGGCTATGTTTTAGATTTTTATTGTCACAAATTAAAACTGTCTATA
>JBGSQM010000071.1:0-26925 GCA_041738035.1 Cellulophaga sp. | reverse complement strand
AGAAATTTCATAAAATAAAAAGAAAATATTTACAATTATACCTCAATGAGTTCATTTATAAGCTCAATAGAAGGTATTTTGGAGACAGAATGTTTGATAGACTAGTAATAGCAAGCATTACGACGACTGGAAGCTAAGCGGATATGCAATAATATTTCTTGATTTTTCCAATATTCCTCATCGTAGTCAAATTTTAAATCGAAAATATCTTTATCATGATTGATATTGTTTTTTATGCTTGTTGAATTATTTAATGGTTCTGCGTAATAAATAAAATTTAAGTCAAATTCATCTTTAATATCTTTGAACAATACATCAACCTTTATTTTAAAAAAACTTTTATTGATTTGCATTTTATTGGTAAAGGGATTTTTCTTAAAATTGCTTGTAACCTCAAAACTATTTGTTTTATTTTTCAGATCTTTATTTACTACTGTGTAATCATCAAAATAAACAGTTTTTGTACTTGCTTGCTCAAAATTAAAATTTTCATTATTTACAATATAATATCCTTGGAAATCACTGTCAGGTGATTTACTTTTTGGTTTAGCAAAGATTTTAGTATAAGTGGTATCATTTGCACTTTTGTAAGTCAAATTGAAATTTTTTGGACTCATATAAAAAGAATTATGCCTATCAAGAAAGTTTTTAAAATTGATAAGCACAAAATCATAATCCTTGGCAAATAAGCCGGCTTTTCTCATATTTTGTACTTCCACTGTATAATTGTTCTTCGGCATTGGTATCGATTTTGTTTTAAATAAGGTTTCTTTTTTTATAAGACCGCTTATATCCACTATCTTAGTAATGGTGTTATTTTTTCGTAAAACAGCTCGTAAAAAAACTTTTCTGTTTGTGGTTCTAAGGCATAATCATTCTTTATGGTATTCAACATATTACTGAAAAAATCATCTTTGTTCAGAATAATTTCTTCTAGTTCAAAGGGCTTTGGGGTTAGATAGATAGTATCTAGCTCCACATCTTTTAACAATATATTTTTTGTTTCATAACCCAACATTTGTATCAATACATTTTCTGTGTTCGTATTAATTGAAAATTTACCATCCTCATTGCTTATTGTTGAATTTAATTTGTTTTCGATTGTTGCGTACGGTAAAGGGCAATCACAGGTCTTGTCCCACAATATTTTATTATAAGAGGTTTGAGCAGTTAGCTTTTTAAGGTTGATGAGAAGCGAAAAGAAAAGAAATACATATAATTTCATTATATTTTTAAATTAAAAAAATTGATTAAATCGAAAATAGAGTCAAGTTAATATTATTGCAATATCATCATCATAACAAATCACGAATTTAAATTTTAATTTCCATCTTAATCGAGTATAACAACAATTTTTATGGAGTCTAGCCCAAAACTATTTCAAAGCTTTATTTTATGTATTAAACTTGAAACTTTAGTGATATACGATTAATTTCGGCCAATCCTGCGTAGAATAGTGGGTTTGTTTATAGCTATAAATAACTAAAAATGAAATAGTTGCCATCTCAATGTTAATTTAATGTAAATTAAATGTTTACATTAGGTAAAATATTCCTATCTTTGATGATAGTAAAATGTCAAGGAATCTCTAATTTAAAAGAAATAAGATGAAATTTATACCTCTATTTTTAGCCATGGTGCTTACGGTAGCATTATCAGCGCAAGAGCCAACATATACAAAAGACGGCAATAAAGTAATTGCAACCTATTTCCACGAAAATGGTAGCATTGCGCAAAAAGGAGAATTTTTAAAAGGAAAACTGCATGGTGAATGGAATATGTATGATGAAGTAGGAGCCAAAATAGCTTCCGGGGAATACCTGAACGGTAAAAAAACTGGAAAATGGTTTTTTTGGAAAGGAGAAGTTCTTAAAGAAGTAGATTTTGAAGACAGCAGAATAGTAAGTGTTACCAATTACGAAAGCAAAGAAGCCATTGTGAAAAATTAAAACCTTTTTTTTAAAAAAAAACCCAGTTACGAATTTTGTATCTGGGTTTTTTAATTTCGTTAATTCTCAGGGATTATATCATTTACCGTCGGAATTTACTGTAATAAAATGCGTGCTTCCATTTTCTATTTCAATATCAAATCAAGCAAAAATCCACTATTTTCTTTTACAGTAATTTCAAACAATAACTGGTATTAATTTTCTTGAAATTCCATTGGACGGATTTTTTCGTCATCCGAAAATTTAGTTCTTAACCACATCTTAAACTTCATAATCAAAAAGAAGAGTACAGGCACCAGAATTAAGGTTAAGAAGGTTGCAATTAACAAACCGTAAATAACGGTCCAAGCCAAAGGTCCCCAAAATACCACGTTATCTCCACCCATATATATGTTTGGATTAAAATTGGCAAAGAGGGTAAAAAAGTTAATGTTTAAACCTATCGCTAAAGGAACTAAACCTAAAATTGTGGTTATTGCCGTTAATAAAACGGGGCGTAAACGTGCTTTTCCTGCAATTACAATACTTTCGTACAAATCTTTTTCTGATAAGTATTCGGATTCGTCTAAATCTAGATTGTTCTTTTTTCTATCGATGACTAATTGTGCATAATCTAGGAGTACTACACCATTATTTACCACAATCCCCGCGAGCGAAATAATACCCACCATAGTCATCATAATTACGAACGAGTTACCCGTAATGACCAATCCGCCAAATACACCAATAAAACTTAAAAATATAGCTATCATGATGATGGCTGGCTTGGACACTGAATTAAATTGAAAAATCAAGATAAAAAAGATGAGTCCTAATCCTGTTAAAAAAGCACCATTTAAAAAGTTTTGTTGTTTTTCTTGCTCTTCAAGTTGCCCGGTATAATCTACTTTTACATTTTCTGGCATGTCTTCATAGCTTTTCATCTCGTTTTGAATTTGTGCTACAATTGCACCAGCATCAATAAAACCAGGAGATAAAGCGGAATAAATGGTAACAACACGCTGCGTTCCTTTGTGCTTTATAGCACTAAAACCAGAATTATTAGTATGTTTTGCCACCGTTGACAAAGGAATATCTTTTAACTTTCCTGTGTTATCCCTAAACGTAATATTCTGATTGAATAAGGCACTTGTATTGAAACGATTATCTTTATTGAAACGCACATAAATATCAAAATCATCACCATCTTCTTTGTAAACGCCAGCTTTAGCTCCAAAAATAGAATTACGGAGTTGTTGCCCTACTTGAGCGGCACTAATACCTAATTCTCCCGCTTTTTTACGGTCGATTGTTACACGCATCGTGGGTTTATCTTTATTTACATCAATCTTTAATTCATCAATTCCTCCAATATTCTTGGTATTGATAAATTCACGCATTTTTTCAGCAGTATTGATCAACTGGTCATAATCGTCTCCTTGAATTTCAATATTTATTGGCGAACCAGTTGGTGGGCCAGCAACATCTTTTTCTACGGAAATTAGAACCCCTGGATAAATGCCTACCAAAGCAGTTTGCACTTTTTGACGCAGTAACTCACTATCTTCTCCACGGCGGTATTTGTACTCCCGCATAGAGGCTGTGATTTTCGATTTATGAGGCATTTCGGCAGCTGAACCTGCATCGGTTTGTGGATTTCCAGCACCTTCACCGACTTGCGAAACCGCACTTTCTACCAAAAAGTTGTTTTCACCATCTAAATATTGCGAATCATTTAAAACAGTATAAACACGCTTTTCGATTTCTTTGGTAATGGCGTTTGTTTTTTCTATATCAGTCCCTTGTGGATACTCAATGTAGGCAATAATCTGGTTGGGTTTATTATCAGGGAAAAACTCTATTTTAGTCCGTTGTGTATCTATGGATATACCAAAGGCAACAACCGATATAATAAGTAATAAAAAGGTCCCAATAGTTAGCGCATAAGGCCTCCATCCTGATAAGGCACTGCGTAATTGACGTTCATACCAATTTTCAAGTTTTACTAAAGTGCTTGTTTGAAAATTATTAGCCCAATTACGCAAGAACAAGCGATACGCCCATAAAAGTACAGCTGTCATCAGCATTAACGTGCCTAAACCTCTGTATTGACCTCCGAAAATAAATACTAGAATACCAATACCTGCCATGATAGCGGTATTCCTGATAATTCTTTTTAAAGGCATCGCTTTGTCTTCAATAGTCATGTACTGCGATACTAAAACGGAGTTGAAAAATATAGCAACAAATAGGGAGGAACCTAAAACAACGGATAAAGTAATAGGTAAAATCATCATAAATTCGCCCATAAGTCCAGGCCAAAGTCCCAAGGGAATAAAGGCTGCAACAGTGGTCGCTGTTGATATAATGATGGGAAAGGCAATTTCGCCAATTCCTTTTTTAGCGGCTTCGTAACGGCTCATTCCTTCATCTTCCATAAGGCGATATACGTTTTCGACCACCACGATACCATTATCAACGAGCATCCCCAGACCCATAATCAACCCAAAAAGCACCATGGTATTTAAACTTTGTCCTAAAAGTTCCAAAATCATCAGCGACATAAACATCGACATCGGAATAGCGAAACCTACGAAAATGGCATTTTTAAAACCTAAAAAGAACATTAAAACCGTAACCACCAATATAACCCCAAAGATGATATTGTTCACCAAATCGTCCACTTGACCGATTGTTACAGAAGATTGGTCGTTGGTAATTGTAACTTTTAAGTCTTTTGGAAATTCGTCTTTTACCGCTTTATCTACAATAATACGAATTTCTTCAACGGCCGCCACCATGTTTTTGCCAGCTCGTTTTTTAACATCGAGCATCACAACAGGCTCACCGAACTCCCGAGCATAGGTAGTTTTGTCTTCTTCCTTAAAGCTAACGCTGGCGACATCTTTTAAATAAATCGCATTGCCATTCTCTGCTTTCACTACAAAGTTTTCAAGCTCCGAGGGTTTTTCTATTTCTCCTAAAATTCTGATGGTTCGTCTTTGTCCGCTTGCAATTAAATTACCTGCAGACATCGTCATGTTACCATTGTTTATAGCCCCAATAATATCGTTAAAAGTAACTTCGGCAGCCATCATTTTATAAATATCAACAGCAACTTCTACCTCTTTTTCTTGAGCGCCACGAATATCTACTTTTTTAATTTCAAGTAAATTTTCGATTTCGTCTTGTAAATATTCTCCGTATTCTTTTAATTTTTCAATCGGGTAATCACCTGTTAAATTGATATTTAGAATGGGCATTTCTTCGGACAAGCTCAACTCAAAAACATCAGGTTCTACTTTAGCACCGTTAAAAGTTGGCCAGTCTTCGCTTGAAGTTTCTGTATCAATCTCGTCTTTAACTTTTTGTTTGGCTTGTTCTACGCTAATTTTTTCATCGAACTCTACAATTACCATTCCGTAATCTTCTTGAGAAGTTGAGGTGATTTCTACCACATTGCTTACCGTTTTTAATTTATCCTCAAGAGGGTCGATAATCAATTTTTCGATATCTTCGGCGGTATTCCCTGGAAATACAGAACTCACATAAATTTTTGTTTCATTTACTTCAGGAAAATTTTCTCTAGGCATTTTGAAAAATGCAGCGACACCCAGATAAAAAATTACCAAAATAAGCACATACATGGTAGTCTTATTATTTATGGCCCAGGAGGATAAACCGAATTCTTTATCGATTTGTTTTTTTTGTTTAGTCATTAGTCATTTCTTAGTAGTTTGTTTTTAGTTGTTAGTGCCTGGTATTTTCAACACCATAACAGATGAAACTAACTTTTATTTTTTTTATAATTATTTTGTATTCGTTAATCGTTGTTGGTTGTTCGTGATTTTGGCTTACTTCGACGCTTAACATAGGGCGTTAAACAGAGGTATTTCAGTTACCGTTTTTTAACCTTAAACTTTAAACCAGAAACCCTTCAAGCCATTTTTTTCAATAATTGTCTATAGATTAATAACTTCAACAATTTGTCCGTCTTCAACACTACGTGCGCCTTCTTTAATGATTTCTGCGCCATTTTTTATTCCTTCAAGTACTTCAATAATATCCCCTTGAGTTCTTCCAGTTTTAATAATAACTTTTTGAGCAACACCTAGAGATTTGCTATTTTTTTCGTTCACGACATACACATATTGTTCGCCTTCTGCATTCTCTGATATAACGCTCTGTGGTATCAACAAGGCATTTTCATTGGTGTAATCGTTAATTTTTAATTTAGCTGTTAAATTAGGTTTTATATCTTTTTCTTTATTCGGAATAGACACTTCAACTTTAAAAGTTCTATTGGCTGGATTTATAAAATCTCCAGCTTGCCTAACTGTGGCATCCATTGTTTTTCCTAATATTGGAAAATTAACTTCAACGGTTTTACCCTTAGTGATATTGGTGATATAGTTTTCAGGAACATCCGTTTCAATATACATATTGTCTAAGTTAACAATTCGCATTAATTGCGATTGGCCAGCTGCTACTACACTACCTTGCTCTGTAATAACATCATCAATATTTCCTGAAAACGGCGCCCTTACTTGAGTTTTAGCTATTTGTTGATTCAGTTGATTTACCGCTTTCGCTTGTGATTCGTAGGTAGATTTTGCTTGTAAATATTGTATTTCGCTGCCAATATTTTGATCCCATAATCGTTTTTGACGCTCAAAAGTGGTTTTAGCAAGTTCCGATTGAATTTGTAATTGCGCTACTTGTTGCCCTAGGCCACCATCATCAATTTTAGCTAACAATTGCCCTTTAATCACTTTTTGACCTTCTTTTACATATACATTGGTTAAAATGCCATTGTATTCTGGGGTAATCACTATTAAATTTTTAGTAGTTACGTTCCCTTGAATTTCTAAAAAGTGGTTGAAAACTTCGTTTTTAGCAATGAAAGTAGTAATTAAAGGTACTTTTTTTACCGTATCATATTGGCTTAAAGCTTCGTCTAAACTTTTAATTTGATCATGCAAAACCTGCTGTTCTTCTACCAAAATTGTGCGTTTTTCTTTTATTTTTTCTGGATTCGATGTGGCAATTATTTCTTCTACCGTTTGTTTTTTGTCGCCTCCGCAAGCTGCAAGAAATAAGGATATAGTGAGGATTAGTAAGCTGTATGATTGTTTCATTATTTTAGTTTTTGTGTTTAGGAGTTTAGTTCTATTATTTTAATTGAGCTTTTTGTAAGGCATTTAGTATTGTAGTAAGCTATGAAATATTGGTTCTTATGGTTGTATATCTTTCTTCTGAAACAAATTCAAGATCTAGAGATAAAATAGTTTGATTTAATAATTCTAAAGGCTGAACCGTAGGCTATTTCTGTAAATCTTGCACTATCTTTTGGGGAATCTCTTCCAGATCCTTCTGCAATATTGGAAGACTCAGAAATAATACATCTTCTCATTTGACTAATCAATCCAAAACGTTCGTCGTCAGGAAATGATTTGGTTACCTCATAAATAACAAGCGATAATTTTCTTGACTTTTGCCAAACGTTCAATTTTTCAAAAGAGAATGTTTTCATATTTTTTTGTGCTTTAATAAATAGTTAGTGCCGTCTGCGTCAAAACTTTTAAACTAATACCCTTATAACCTTTTTCAATTATTAATTACCGTTTCAAGTGTTGTCTTGGTATTGATAACATCTACCATAGATTGTAAGTGCTTATTCTGCGCATCATACAGCTGTAATTGAGCTTGTCGTAATTCAAAACTTGTAGCAATACCCTCAGCATATTTAATCTGGTTTTTGTTTTCAATACGTTCTGCCAGTGCTAAATTCTCTTTGTTGGTGTTGTATTGTTCAATAGCCAGAATATAATTACTTCTAGATTGTTTTAGCTGCAAACGTATTTGTTCTTCAGCTTCTGTTAATTGTGTTTTCGCCTTATCTAGAGCAATTTTTGCTCTTTGGGTGCTGGCACTTCTTTTCAAAGAACTGAAAATAGGAATACTTAAATCGAAGCCTAAAGCCGAGGTCTCAAACCATTGGGCTTCATTACTTAAAAAGTTAAAGCGATCACTAAAAGCAAAATTACCATAATTGATAAAAGCATTTAAGGTAGGCAACGCTCTACTTTTTTGAAGTTTTAGCTCAAAATATCGCTGTTCATTAAGGTTCATCGCCAATTTATAATCCACGTTGTTTTCAATGTTGAAGTCCGATTCTATAAGGCTTAAATCGGTTTGTTTTTGCGTTAAATCATCTAAATTTTCGACTAAAGTGGTTGCGTTGTCGATACCCATCCCAAGGGTTAGATTAAACATTTGTAAGGTAATTTCTTTTAAACGGGTCGCATTTTTTAATTGATTTTCAACCGATGATAAGGTAATCTGCAATTGCTCAACACTCTCTTCATCGCCCAAACCGTTTTCAAATATTTTTCTAGTTTCAAATAGGTTTTTTTGAAGGGTCTCGATATTTTTCTCAAAAATTTTAACGCTAGCTTGTGCCAACAAAACGTTACCATAAGCTTCAACGACTGCTTTTTTAACTTCTAGTGCCGTTTTTTCTTTGTTATTGGCACTGTAGCTAATAAAGGTTTTTGCCGCTTGTACACCCACAATATAGGAACCATCGAAAATTTGCTGTGATAAAGTAGCCGATATATTCGCAGTTTGCGGTAAACCTAAAATTAAAGGAACAAAAGTACCTGGATCGCCTCCTGCTATTTCCCCTGGTAATAAAGACACCGGTTGTATCAGCTGGTTTTGGTAGCTTGCGTTAGCAGTAACTTGTGGCAAGCCGTCGGCGATAGTTTGCCATTTTTGTTTTTGAGCATCGATAATGTCCCTATCAGCATTGATGGCTTTGTAGTTGTTTTTAAGCGCAAAAGTAATAGCTTCTTGCAAAGTAAAACTTTTGGGGTCTTCTTGGGAAAACCCATTAAACATTAGTAAAATGCTTAAAATTAATACTAATTTATGGTTCATTTATTCGTGATTTGAGTTGATAAGTTGATTTAAAAATTTTCTTCCTTCGGGAGTAATAATTCCGCGGAGGTGGTATTCTAAAAAATCGTCTTGTAATTTATTGGTAGTAAACATTTCTTGTGGAAATAAAAGATGATCTTTAATGCTAATGACTCCGGAAAAATAAATTCTAGAGACAAAATCAACATTTAAGTTTTCTCGATAAATACCCATACCTATTCCTTTTTTTACATTGTTCACCACGCAATGTTGCATCATATCATACTGTTTAGTGCGAATTGAAGCATAGATTTTTGGGTAATATTTTTGTAATTGGTATTGAGGAGATGATTTTTCATCTCTCAAATGTTGCATTACAAATTTTTTAATCTCTAAAAGTTCTTCTATTGGGTTTTTGTCTAATGCGCAAATAGTATCAATACCTGCCGCTATCGAGCAAAATAAATGCGTAGTAATTTCCTCTATTAATTTAGTCTTATTTTCAAAATGGGTATAAATAGTCTTTTTAGAAATGCCCATTTCATTGGCCAGATCGTCCATAGTAACACTTTTTACGCCTAGTGTTAAAAATAATTCTGTGGCTTTTTCTAAAACTTGTTCTTTCATAACAGGGCGCAAAGATACTTAGGAAACTATAAAAACAAAAATAGTTTCCTAAGTATTTACAATTATTTAACATTCGGTATAACGCCTATATTCAAGTAAAAGCGTAAAATGGCAAAAGGGACAATAGTTTCTATTCTTATTGTTTCAGAAATCGCAAGGTAAAAGCTAGCGATTCATAAAAAATGGACGAATACTAAACCAAACCAAAGCTACTTTTGTTCAAATTAATAAATCTTATTTTTTGTATCTGGTGTTGTTTTAAGGTGTTTTTTAAAAGAACAGAATATTCCCCTGATTAACGTATTTTTGAAAAAAATTTCCGCATGCAGAGTCTTGAAACCTATAGAACAGCTTTTTTGAACTATTTAGAAGCAAAAACCGCGATAAAAGAACCTTTAAATCTTTACGAACCCATATCTTATATATTGGGCTTAGGTGGAAAAAGGTTGCGACCTTTATTGACCTTAATGACCACGGAAATTTTTGATACTGATTATAGAAAAGCTCTGGATGCGGCTTTGGCCGTTGAAGTTTTTCATAATTTTTCATTAGTGCATGATGACATTATGGATGATGCTCCTTTGCGAAGAGGCAACGCCACCGTTCATGAAAAATGGGATGTAAATACCGGAATTCTCTCAGGAGATGCTATGCTGATTAACGCTTACCAATTATTCGAAAATTATGAGGGTGAAGTTTTTAGAAGCTTGGCTAAATTATTTAGTACAACGGCCATTGAAGTTTGTGAAGGACAGCAATACGATGTTGATTTTGAAACTCGAGATGATGTAACCATACCAGAGTATTTAAAAATGATTGAATATAAAACAGCGGTTTTAGTGGGTGCTGCTATGAAAATGGGTGCCATAATTGCCAATGTCCCAGAAACTACTCAAAATGATATTTACGAATTTGGTAAAAATCTAGGGATTGCTTTTCAATTACAAGACGATTATTTAGATGCTTTTGGTGACCCAGAAACCTTTGGGAAACAAGTGGGTGGCGATATAATTGAAAACAAAAAAACATTTTTATATCTTAAATCCTTAGCCTCGGTTACCAAACAAGAAAAAAAGGAATTAGAACATTTATTTTCTATCCAACCTCAAGACGTTTCCGAAAAAATAAATACCGTCAAAAACATTTTTATAAGCAGTGGCGCTGCGGAACAAACAAAGCAAGAGATTGCTTTTTATACTCAAAAGGCTTTTAAAGTTTTAGAAAAGCTACCCATAACAGATGCTAAAAAAATGTTACTTCAAAAATTTGGAGAAAATTTAATGCAACGTGAAGTGTAATGGTTATTTAATTTTAGTTTGATGTTTGGCGGTTTGTATAATTACCTAATGAAAGAAACTTTAAAAAGACACAGATTACTTCGTAATTAAAAAATTACCTACAGCATATGAAAACAGCGGTATTTTAGAATATTCAGAACCTTGTTTATCGCAAAAACATCAAACGGATTTAAAAAAACCAAGTTAGAACAACACTTTTATGTATTGCGGGGTTTGTTGTTAAATTCTAAATTTTGAGTATAGTTATAAAGGTCGCAAAATCAGTTTGGATTTTTCTTGGATATAAAAAATTAAACAAACTGTTTTTGATAAGTGATTGGCGGAAAATTAAAGGCATTTTCGCTTTCTGCACTACTTTTGGCTTAGACTACTGAACCCTAAAAAACTCAAAATCCAGATTTTATTCTATTTAACAAAGCTTTCATAAAAGGCCAAGGTGGTGGACTACTAATAAATTTAAAATCTTCTAAAAAGCTGGTTTCTTCATCTAAAAATTTAAAAATAAGTTGCGGACTTCTTTTTTTGAAAAGGAGTTCAAAAATAGATTGCCCCAAAGCATTATTGGCATAGAGTACATCAAGCAATAACAAATCGTAAAACCAAAACTTATCTTTTCTATTAAAGGTATTTAATGGTTTTTCACTTTTTAAATGTGCCACTAATTTTTTTACCTTTTTACTGGTGCTCATAAAGGTATAGCCTGTACTCGCTTTTGTCCAACCCCCTGCTGTACCAATGAAAAGCAAAGATTCGGTATTTTTTTGAGCAAAATTGAAGCAAGTCATCGGGATGCTGCCTTTTTCTGTCTCAGTTATTTCATAGTTTTTAATGCCTAAATTTTCTTCTAAATATTTTTTTATAGCATCTTCATATTCGGTTTTTTCGAGTAGTTTTTCAGAAAATAAAGTATATTCAACTAAGGCTTCAGTCTTGGAAAAGGGCAAAATATACATAAATCTAGTATTCCCTTTCTGGGCGATAGAAAAATCCATGAAAGTAGCTGTTTTATCATCAAAAACAGATTGGTCTGTTTTAATAAACCAACCTATAAAATGCTGCTGCAAAACAGGATATTTCTTTTGTTGCAGTGGTTCTTTGTAATCATAAATGCTATTAAAAACTTTAGTTGTTTTGTAGGTATTGTTTGGAGTTTTTACAAGTTGATGTCCAGTTGTTTTCTCCACTACAAGTACCTCTTCTTGCAAGAAAGTAATTTTTTTATACCGCGCTATTTTCTTTAGATAATTGCTGTAAAAATCTGCTCCCTTAATCATTTTATAGCTGTACGGAGCAATGGCATATTCTTGTCTCAATTTTTTTCCAGCAAAGAAAATAGTGTGCCATTTTTTAAAAAGAATATCATCAAAATCGCCTTCATTTTTTTCCCAAAAACACCAAGTACGGTCATTTGTTTGTTTGGCATCTTTATCTAAAAGTAAGATAGATTTCTCTTTAAAAAAGGTATCTTTTCCCAGAGCATCTGCTAAAAGTAAGCCTGCGGCTCCAGCACCAATAATAATATAATCGTATTCCTCTATCATGCTAAAAAATAAGGTGCTTTAAAAGCATTGATGTATGGAGAGCGAACTATTTTATTGGTCTTTTCAGTGATTTTTGAGAATGCAATTATATCAACAACGAAAAAAACACGGTCTAAATGATAATAATTGCTAAGTTCAATAGCATAGGCTATCATTTTATCTTTTACATTATCAGGCCCTAGCTCTTTTATTTTTATTCCGTATGGATATTTAGAGAAGAAATCACTAATAATGGGAACTTTTTCAGTTTTGCAAAGTTCAATTTTTAATGGGAGGGTCTCTAAACCATAAGTGGGCATAAAAATTTCCTTTGCCTTATTTTTAGTGGGACTTATACTTTGCTTTTCTAGCACTTGGGCAGCTGGCTTAAAAAACGTAAAAAAAATAATCAGATAACTGATGTTTTTCATTTTAAACTTTTTTTTCAAAGATAGTAATTTATGGTTTCCAAATTGGCGCTAACTCTTTAACTAAATTCTAAGCTTTGCCGTAGCTAAGTTGTTCCCTAAAAATCCAAAACATAATAGCATGTTAATTGTGTTACGCCTACAATGATTATTTCTATTTTTGTAATGCTATAGAGGACTGAAAATAAAATTTCGATAATAATTCCATTTATCATTTGAAATTACTGGTGTAAATTTTTGTTAGAAATTTTTCCAGGTCTATTGCAATCTGATAATAAAAAATAAATAAAAATTTGGTTCGATGAAAAAATTAATTCTATTAACATTATTTATACCCATAATTATGAGCGCTCAATACGATTTAACCGTGAATGTTGAAAATATAAAAAACACCAATGGAGAAATAAGAGTGGCGATTTATGACAAAGCCGCAGGATTTTTAAAGTTCGATAAGGTTTTTAAAGCAGTTGCCAAAAAAGCAATTAAAGGCAAAACTACTTTGGTTTTGAAAGGTATACCATCGGGGACCTATGCGTTAGCTGTTTTTCATGACGAAAACTCTAATGAAAAGTTAGATACTAATTTTATGGGTATTCCCAAAGAACCTTTAGGTTTTTCAATGGCAAAAATGAAAACCTTTGGCCCACCTAGTTTTGAAGAATGTTCTTTTAAAATATCTAAAAATCAAGAAATTACTATTGAGATTAAGTAAGATCCTGTCCTAGCCCTCCGACACTTCGACTACGTTCAGTGCAAGCGGAGGGGAATACTTTATAGGTAGCGCATTTCTTGTCTTGTATATTTATTTTTCTTAGCTTTATTTGTCTTACGAATTTCTACTTTCAGAACGAAATCATTTAAACTTTTTCCATTTGCTAAAAAATTAATCTTTTGCACCCATTTTTTTCTCTTTTTTTAGCTAAGTAGCTCTGCTATGCACCTTAAAAAAGACTTCATTTGGTCACAAAATCTCTAATTATCGCATAAAGGCAAAAAGTTTAAATCACTTCAACTAGAATTTATTAGTCTCCATACTTTTTGAACTTGAATTCTTATGATATGGTTTTGCCCTTAGTAATTAAATTTTTATCAAACCTACAAGGAGGTTTGCACTTGAACTTCTGCGCGAATTTATTTTGTATTTCTAATTTTGTATTTCGTATTTTTTTCTTTAAACCTTTGGACTTGAACTTGTGCTTAACTTTTACTCCTCCTGATAACCTTTTGGTCGTTTCCAACGAACCGGTGGAGTTGGTTCGGGCTTTAAGATGAATTCTTGTGTTTTTAAAAGGCGCATGGCTTCTTCAATGCCTTTTTCTAATTGTGGGTCTTTGCCTTGTAAAACCTGTTTCGGGTCTTGAATTACTTCAATATCCGGTGCAATTCCTTCGCCTTCCACGGCCCATTCGCCATTAATATCAAAAAAACCGCCTCTAGGCGCAACCATTCTGCCACCATCAATAAACGGAGGGGTATCCCAAGTACCAACCAAGCCGCCCCAAGTGCGAGTACCGACTAAAGGACCTACCTTTTTCATGTGAAACATATAAGGTAGTAAATCCCCTCCAGAACCTGAACGTTCGTTAATCAACATCACTTTAGGTCCAAAAATTCCTGATGCGGGAGAAGTCCAAGGGCGATTGCCTTCGGTTTTACTATTGAAATAGCCAAAAGGTTCTCTCGTCATAATATCAATCATATAATCAGCTGCAGAACCACCGCCATTATTACGCTCGTCTATAATCACTCCTTTTTTATCTTGTTGTGAAAAGTAGTATCGGTTAAATGAGGTAAATCCACCTTGTCCGGTATTGGGCACATAAACATACGCCAATTTTCCACCCGAAAGTTCATCGACTTTGCGCCGGTTACTTTCCATCCATTCATAGGTTCTTAAGCCCCTATCGCTGCGCACGGGTTTTACTAAAATTTCTTTTCCGCCGTTAGCGGCCTCAGTATTTATTGTTAATCTTGTTTCACGACCCGCAGTTTGTTCTAAAAGTAAATAAGGATTTATGGCAGCCGTTAGCTCTTTTCCATTGATTGCCGTAATAAAATCGCCTTCTTTTACCGCAATTCCGGGTTGGGCAAGTGGCGCTTCTAATTCTGGATTCCAGTTTTCTCCTGTATAGATTTTTGAAATTTTATAAAATCCGTTTTCAAGTACTAAATCGCATCCTAAAAGCCCTACGGGAACATTGTCAATATCGGGCATATCGCCACCAGAAACATAGGAATGCCCAATCGCCACCTCACCACTCATAATATCTACCACATAGTTTAAATCTGTTCTATGGCGTACGTGTTTTATCCAAGGCGCATACCATTCATAAATGGTATTCCAGGGCGCACCATGTACATTATTAACGTATAGAAAATCGCGCATGTAACGCCATCCTTCCTTAAAAATTTGTTCGTATTCTGCTTGTGGATCTACTTTTATTTTGATGTTGATGGCCAAATTATCTTTGCTTGTATCGGGTTTTGAAGCGGTTTCAGTAAGCATCCACGAATTATTCACGTTGAGTAAAATATGTTTGCGATCGTCTGAAACTACCATATCATTCACTTTTAGGGCATATTCTTCCGCTTTCATTTTTTCTACATCGTACTTGTGCAGTTTTAAACCATCTTCATTAGGTACGGATTCTGCAATGAATATGATGTTTTTGGGTCCTTTGGCTAAAGCAGTATAGTTTCTATCCGCCAATTTTAAAGCTACAATTCTATTGTAAATTCCGTCAGCATCTATCTTTACAACTACTTTTGGTGTTTCAGCATCATCTTTATCCTTACTTTTTTTAGTATTTTTTGATGTAGTTGCAGCAATTTCTTTGGCTTTTTCTTCATCGGTTTTAGGCAAATTAGGAGCTTTTCCATCTTTAGAAAGTACAATTGCGTATAAGCTTCTCGTTACATCGGTGCCATAAGAACTCATATCTAACCAGCCAGACTGTAATCCGTAATTGGTGCTTGCCAAAAAATAAAGATAGGCGCCAGTTTCATCCCAAATAGGACTTATAGCATCCGCCATTCCGTCCGTAAGTTGAATGGTTTTTTTAGTGTTTACATTGTAGGTAAAAATCGCTTTAAAATTACTTACCAATTGCTTTGGATAAGCAATCCATTGACTGTCGGGCGACCAAACAGGATTCATGGTTCTATTCGGGTGTGCGTAGGAATCTGTTGCAACTTTTTCTGCGTTTCCAGTAATTAAATTGATAATCCAAATATTATAATCAGTATCAGAATAGGCAATAAAATTGCTATCGGGCGACCAATCAGGTTTAAAATAAAAGGTATTATTAGGCAAGCCATAACTTTTTTGATTTTCTCCATCTTGATTTGCCGTTACCAATTGATATTCCCCCGATGCGTCAGAAAACCAAGCAATTTTATCGCCTTTTGGCGACCAAACGGGCGCACGATCCGCCACACCTGATGAATTAGTAATATTTTTCCAAGTACCGTTTTCTTTTGGTACGGTAAAAATATCGCCCCGATGTTCAAAAACTGCTCTTTTTCCTGTGGGCGAAATGTTCGCATTCGTCAATTGTTTAGCACTTACCTCTTCCCAACGTGGTCTAGAAAAATTCATATCGCCATTTACGGTTATAGAAAGTTGTTTGGTGACGCCCGTTTTGGGATTTAAAAGATGTAAATAGCCGCCTTGTTCGTAAACGATGGAAGTTTTACTAGCATCTAAACTTTTAACATCGAACTTTTTGTGAAAGGTAATTTGTTTTTCTGCTTTCGTTTCTGGGTCAAAAGACCAAATATTACTCGCATAATCACGCTCTGATAAATAATACACCTGATTATCCAACCAAATAGGGTCTAAATGACGTTCTTTTGTGGGTTGAGGTGCAGTGATTAATTCTTTAGTTGCCATGTTCACAATCCAAATAGGCATTGCTTGTCCGCCGCGATAATTCCGCCATTCTGGATCCCAAGAAGTTATGGGCGTATAGGCAATGTATTTACCATCATCAGAAATTTCTCCGTAAGCTGCCCTTGGAATATCAATGGCTACAGGAAAGCTCGCATTTACCGAAACCTTATATAATTTATTGGTAAGTGTGGGTTGACCATTTCTCCCTGAACGAAAAAGTACCTCCCCATCGGGTGTCCAACCTTGTACAAAATCGCCATCTGGGTGGTAGGTTAATCTTTTGGGTTCTCCACCTACAGAAGGGATGATATACACATCCGTATTGCCATCATATTCCGCGGTAAAAGCAATGGTTTTACCGTCATTAGAATAATGTGGGCTAGATTCATAACCTTCATTACTCGTTAAACGAACCGCTTGTCCGCCGTTGATGCTCGTTTTCCATAAATCATTGGCATAAACGAAAACAATTTCAGTTTCTGAAACTGTTGGTTGTCTTAACAGTTGTGTTCCTTGTGCTTTTACGTAAAAAGTGGCTAGAAAAATAACGATCGAGTAAATAGTTTTCATGTGTTGAAGTTTAGCTGAATAAATATAAGGAAATTATTAGAGAAAAAGTTTAAAGTTTAAATGGTTTCTGGTTTAATGTTATCATAATAGTTTAAGAAAAAAACGCCGATAAAAACTTGAAATCTTAAACTTGAAACAAATTTTTAAGTATTTAATACCCAAACAACATTCTTATCTTTAGCAAAAAATTTGAAAAAAAAGAATCTTTTAGCTGCCTGGATGTTTATTGCAACACATCATTTTCTAACAAAACAGCAACCTATAATTTTTATATGCTTATATAAAGCATCAAAAAAAAAGCTCAACGATTGGAATATCCGTTAAGCTTTAAATTATGGTATCTATGTTTTTATTTTGATTTGAAAATACTTATTTCTTTTCCTTTACTGTAATAAATATCATCAGAAACATAATCTACATCATAAATAGGTTTGTTACTTTCTAAAACAATTTTATCTATTTCAGTACCAGTTTCTTTATCAACTTTAATTAATAATTTTTCGCCATTTTCTCCTTTAGCAAAAATTAAACTATAGTTATCTGTTTCTTGCATCGCTAAATAACGGTTTTGAACAAAAGTTTGTCCTATAGCTCCAGCATAAAAACCTGCCTCACCTATAGCTTGAGCTTTATCACCAAATAAGGAACTCCTAAATGAATTTGAAACTTCGTTGCCATTACTATCTCTATACGTTAAAGTACCAGTAACTTCCGCAGAGGCTACACCACCAGCGATTTGACCAGCAATTGCAGCACTTTTTAAAAGTCTTCTTCCTAATTCTCCAGGTTGTGTGTATTTATTATGAAAAATTACAGCACCACTGTTATCAACACCAACAACTTCGCTTTCTCCAGAGATAGATATGTTATTTGCGAAAAGTTCCATATCAGAGATTAATTTTTCATCTTTCAATTTTAATTTAGCATACGCCTTTGGCTTATCATCACTATTTTGATTAAAGCGGTATAATTCTTCATCATTAAAAATGATAAAGTCACCTGATTTTTCATCGTATTTAGCGATTGTAGGTCTCTTTTCGTTTAATTTAAGATTACCACCCCAAATTTTCTTGCCAGTTTTATAGTCAACCATGTTTGCATAAGTAGCAGTTACATAAAGTACTCTGTTGTTATTTGTTTTTTCTAAAAAGAAAATAGGATCTTCTTCATCATCACAAATTTTAACATCGCTTTTCTAAAGCTTTTCACCATTTTTATCAATCAACATCATTTCATCATCATACACATATAAAAAGTCCTTATCAATAGGAATTACAGTTTTGATTCCTTTTCCTTTAGGATCTTTCTTCCATGTTTTTTCCCCAGTTGCGTAATCATAAAAATTAAAACCTTTGTAATGTGCAAGTAACATTTTATCTTGCCAATCTTCAAAAAGCACTAAGTATTTTGTCGAAATCGGATCTTTCCATATTTTTGTACCAGAAGCGGCATCATACAATTGTATTTCGCTTTTGGTTCCTAAAAGACCTTTTGTAACTACGGTAATTAGTTTACTACCATCTAAAGAAGTTCTAAAATCGGTAATTTTATTTTCTTCATCTTTCCATAAAAGTACTCCAGAAGCTTTATCTAAAACATAAAATTTTGATTTAATTAAAGCAAATATTTTATCTTCAGAATACTCCATAACATCCCTAAAGCCCTGTGAATCGTTACCAGTAAGTTTTCCAAGAGACTGAAGAAATGCTCCATATGTGGAAGATACCGTTGTTTTCCAAAGCATATTTTTATCTTTTAAAGCATACTTAGCGATAATCAGATTTTTTTCATCTAAACCTCTTAATAAAAGCGCGTTTTCGTTAAAAAGATATTCTGCTTGAAAGTACCTTTCTTTATCTTGTGAAGAAAAAAGCAAGTCGCCATTGATACTGTTATATACATACAAACGATCATCAAAAAATTTTTGAATAAAAGGAGTATCCTCAATAGTTGTAAAATCAAGAGAAGAACCACCAAAACTTGCTGTTGTTAAAAAATCTGCAGCAACATCTACACCGCCTCTTGTGGGAGCATCGATAGACCACATTATTTTATCTTCCTCTGGATTGTATCCATGTAATTTAGATCCTTCCGAGATTACAGCAATTCCATTAAAGGGTACAATCACTAAATCTTCGACATCATTGTCGAATTTAAGTATTTTTTGTGGTTCGCGTTGTGCCGTAGTTATTCCTGTAACTAAAAGGCATAAAAGAAAAATTTGTTTAAAATTCATAATGTAAGTTTTGGTTTATAATTTTATGCGAATATACTTTAATATTCACTTTAGTTTGGTATAAGTCTAAAACAAATTAGAAAGTATTTTATTTTAAAACAATACTTACCTTTAACACCTAATTATAGTTTTTATGATTCTATTGGTTCAGTTTATGGGTGCTTTGTACGGAATGTTAGCCGTAATTTTTGGAGCTTTTGGGGCACATGCGCTAAAAAAATCGTTCAGCGAAGACCAATTAAAAAGTTTTGAAACCGGAGTTAAATACCAAATGTATCATGCCATTATCCTAATAGTTATTGGCTATAATTTTAATTTCGTTACTCCGCTAGAGACCTATATTACTTATTGTTTTATAATAGGAACTTTTTTATTCTCTTTTAGTATTTACGGACTTGCCATCAGCGCATCAAAACATAAAAAGTTGAAAATACTAGGGCCAATTACACCTATTGGAGGTTTGTTTTTAGTGGTGGGGTGGGGAATGTTGCTGTATTCTTATGTAAAAGATATTTTTTAAATTATTCCGTTTTTTCCTCGGTCGCCGTAAAGGTTCTTATAGCGGTATTCGGCTCAATAATATTGTAGCCTTTCCAGAATTCAGCATCGTAACGCGCTAAATAGGTGGGTGTAATGGTATTGTTTTCTTTTATAGCTTCAAAATACGGATTGTTTATTTCTTGGGTATCATAGACCACAATTTCATATTTGGTAACGTTGGTTACCGCAAAATCAAAGTCTAGTGAAAGTTCATTTTGTCTGTTTTTGCCTTTAACTATTTTATTAAATTCAATAATTTTCAAAGGTCTGTTTGCACCGCCCATGGTACCTGCTTCTTTTTCAATATATCTTAAATTGTACTTGTTATTGGCGTCTTTATAAAAAATCATTTTACCTTTAGCCAAATAATCATTGCTAAAAATACCTAATAGTTTAAATGATTTTAAAGATTTTACATTTTCGTAATCGGCGCGTACTACCGCAAAATCATCGGCATTGATGTATAGTGTTCCTTTATAATCTGCTCCTTTTTTAGGTTCAAAATCTAACACATATACCACATCAGCTCCTAAATAAGTGAGCTCTTTAAGGGTAAAATCATATTTTTTTGATTTAGAGATGAAATTGAGGTCTGTATCTTCCATAAAAATTAAATCTTTAAATAAATTCGAGATTCTATTTTTTCTGCTGCTTGCAAAATACAGTGTCTCGTTTTCTTTTCGTTTTTTCTCTTCTTCCATCTTCTTATTCAAAGCAGCTACATCCGTTGAATCTACTTGCTTCCCAAAAAGTTCTTCATTATCTATTTTAGTTCCAAATAAGCCCGATTTTATTTTAAGATAAGAGTCAGGTTTTACATTTTCCTTTAAAAGTTTATTCAATTTCTTTTCAAGAATATCAAAATCCACAACTGTATTTTTGTCGTACATTTTTGAGGCTTTTATCAGCTCAATTTTTTGTTTTTCAGCACTCAAATTACCTGTTAAATCAGCCAGAGTTTCAGTGTAATAATCATAAGTTCTGGGAACAGAATTCAGGAAATTTTCTACAAATTCCTTATCAAAAGCATCAATCGTAGATCTAAAGTCAGTATAGTTAATTCTATTGATGTATTGATGGTAATGATCCCTGAAAAACAATCTTTTTTTGGTAAGTGAGGTATTATAGTTTTTCTCCAAATTATTTTTCACAAAATCTATAATTTCATCAGCAGTATAGTTTTTATTAGTAACAATTACATTTTTAAGTTCAATGTTTTGGGGTGATAAAAAGATAATGCTATCCTTAAAATTTCCGATAATTGTGGCGTACCTTTTAAAACCCATACTCGATATAAATAGGGAGTCTGTAGGCTTATTTTTGTCGGTAAGTAAGGCACTAAACTTGCCTTCGGTATTTGATATTACACCGCTGTCATCAGCAAATTGTATGGTGGCAAAGGGGATAGGTTCTTTGGATATAGAATCTAATATTCTGGCAGTTATGGTTTGTGCTTGGCTATAAGATGAAAAAAGTAAGATAGCGAATAAGTAGCATAATTTTCTTGTAAATTTCATAAAGCATTTTTGGTTTTGTTCTAACAAAAGAAGTAATAGAATAACTTTAAACCACCGTTATTTTGATTTTTTTATGACGCTTTTATCAATTATTTAACGGTTTGGCAAGAATATTCAATGACTTTTAATTAGAGACGAAAGATTTTAGTAAAAGGTTGCCTAGGGAGAAAAAGTTTCAGGTTGCCAGATTTAATCTTTTAGCGCAATAAGTCCGTTACTGTTGAGTATAGGGTACTTAGTAATATTTAAACTTGGACTGTTGAATTATAAAAAATCGGAAACTTTAAACAATTCAAAGATCAAACCTTTTCAACATCCACAATCTCCGCAACCTCCAGATTTTTTCTTGGAAGAAAAAAGGCGTTTGGGCAAAAAGAATTTTTTAATGATATATCCTATGGCAACCAATAAAGTAATATAAACGAATATTTGCTGAAGTATTTCCATCTTATTTTAAGGTTTGATATGCTATTAAGGCTACAACATAAGCAAAAGCACTCATGATTACCAATTGCCCCAGGGGCCATTTCCATGAATTTGTTTCTTTTTTTACAATGGCCAAAGTACTTGCACATTGCATCGCAAAGGCATAAAATAGTAGGAGTGAAATGCCCGAAGCTAAATTAAATAATGGCTTTTGAGTTTTAGGGTTAATCTCTGCCTCCATTCTATTGGTAATGGTGTCTTGTTCGTCGCTGCCCACACTATAAATTGTAGCTAAAGTGCCTACAAAAACTTCGCGTGCTGCAAAAGAAGTTAAAACGGCAATGCCAATTTTCCAATCATAACCTAAAGGTTCTACAATAGGGGTAATGGCTTTCCCCATATACCCAATATACGAATTTTCTAACTTAAAACTGGCAATTTCTTGACTTTTAGCACTTTCAAAAAGTTCAATTGATTTTATATTTAAAGAATCATTGATGGCCGCTTGGGTTATATTATATTTATTGGTTGCCAAACTATCCTTTAAGGTTTTTTCATAATCGAATAAAGAATTTTGATTGTTGACTTTATTGAATTCTGTTAAACCTTCTTTGGCTATTTTAGCTTCAACGATAGATTCAGCATTGTTAAAATTATCAGAAATACCATTAGAGCCTAAAAACCATAAAATAATGGAGATGGCCAAAATAATTTTACCAGCACCAAAAACAAAACTTTTAGTTTTCTCAAGTACAGTATAAGCTACATTTTTAAGTAGTGGAAGCTTATAATTGGGCATCTCAACCACGAAGAAGGTTTTACTCTTGATTTTTAAAATCTTATTTAAAATCATGGCCGAAAAAATAGCTGCTGCAAAGCCAATAAGGTATAAAAGCATGAGCGTTAATGCTTGATAACTCAGTCCGATAAACCTACCTTCTGGGATAACTAAGGCAATAATAATTAAATACACTGGTAATCGTGCGGAACAGGTAGTAAAAGGAGTAACCAGAATGGTGATAAGGCGTTCTTTCCAGTTTTCAATGGTTCTAGTTGCCATGATAGCGGGGATAGCACATGCCGTTCCAGATATTAACGGCACTACACTTTTACCGCTAAGTCCAAAAGGGCGCATAACGCGATCCATTAAAAAAACCACTCGGCTCATATAACCCGTTTCCTCTAATAAGGCAATAAACAAAAACAGAAAGGCGATTTGCGGAATAAAAATAACGATACCACCAATTCCTGCTAAAATGCCTTCGGCAATTAAATTGGTAAAAACACCGGGTGGCAAGCTATTTTTAACCCATTCGCTCGCATTAGCAAAAAAGCCTTCAATTAAATCCATCGGGTACTCGCTCCAAACATAAATAGCCTGAAAAATAGTCAAAAGGATTAAAAAGAAAATAAGATATCCGAATACTTTATGGGTTAATATTTTATCTAAAGTTGCTCTTAAGCCTTTTGCAGCATTGACATCAATTTTTAGAGTTTGTTTCAAAATACCGTTAATGTATTGGTATCTTAAAATAGTTTCTTTTTGCTGTAATCTTTTTAGTTCCGATTTAGTTTTGATTGCAAACGAAGTAGCGTTTTGATACAGATTTTTTTCAATCGGCATAAAATTTACATCCTGAGTAATCACCAACCAAAGTTTATAAACATCTTCTTTTGGGAAGGTTACTTTTAGCTTTTCAAAATAACTAGGATCAATAACCGAAGTATCAATATTAGGTTTGGTGCTTAGATTTTTATAATCAAGAATAAGTTCTTTTAGATTTTCAATTCCTGTTTTCTTGCGGGTACTTACTACGGCTATTTTGGTATCTAACTTTTCTTCAAGCAATGGAATATCAATAGAAATACCTTTTCTAGACATTCTATCGGCCATATTGATGACGAGAATGGCTGGAATTTTTAGGTCTTTAATTTGAGTGAATAAAAGTAAATTTCTTTTAAGATTTTCTACGTCGGCAATGACTACGGCAACATCAGGAAAATCTTTATCATTTTTATTGAGGAGTAATTCAACGGCGACACTCTCATCTAACGAAGTGGTATTTAAACTATAAGTACCTGGTAAATCTATAATATGCGCTTTTATGCCGCGCGGAAGTTTACAAATTCCCTGTTTTTTTTCAACCGTAATCCCTGGATAGTTCCCTACTTTCTGATTTAATCCAGTAAGTTGATTAAAAACCGATGTTTTTCCAGTATTCGGATTACCGATAAGTGCTACGTTAATTTGTTTACTCATAGCGCGGTAGCATCTTCAATAAGTTCTAGTTCAATAAGTTCGGCTACAGAGCGGCGAATGGCAATATGGGTACCATTTACATTGATATAAATGGGGTCTTTTAGAGGCGCAATTTGCACCAATTCAATTTCATTCCCTGGCAAACATCCCAATTCTAGTAGTTTTATAGGCAAAATATCATCAGCAAATTCTTTGATAATTCCCTTTTCTCCCCGTTTTAATTGTGCGACTGTTTTTATCAATTTTTATTTAGATTGATTTTAATTAAGCAAATGTAAGGCTAAAATTGTAAATAGAAAAAAGGAAAATAAAATATCGTCTAAAGTGAAATGGCTAAGGTCCAAAGTCGGTGTTTTTTGATTAAGGCTTAGCTTCAAACGCTCACCGTTTAGTGCTTTCCACCTTAAAAAATTTAAAACTTAGCATTTAAAATTTAAAACTTTTTTTGCTTACCGCTTTGTGCTTTGCACCTTAAAAAAATTAAAACTCCCATCTGTTTTCCATTTTCACTTTTCACTTTTTTCAACGTAGGATGCTCTTAAAATTTCCAAATCGTCCAATAGTTTTTTTATTTCTTTTGGATTGGTGCCATCGTAAGTGCCTCTAATTCTTCGTTCTTTATCAATCAACATAAAATTTTCGGTATGTATCATATCATAAGGACCACCATCACCATCAGTTTTAACTGCCATGTATGATTTTCGAGCTAGTTCATAAATTTGCTTTTTATCGCCAGTTACAAGATTCCATTTGCTATCGTTTACCCCTTTTTTTATAGCATATTTTTTTAGCTGCGCAACCGAATCAATTTCTGGTGTTACCGAATGTGAAAGGAGCATCACGTCATTATCATTTAAAATTTCTTTCTGAATAGTGCCCATATTTTCCGTCATAATGGGGCAAATAGTTGGGCAGGTGGTAAAAAAGAAATCTGCCACATATATTTTATCTTTGTAATCATCGTTGGTGATTACTTTTCCGTTTTGGTTTGTTAGAGAAAAATCGGCAATGGTATGGTACTTTTTAACGTGTAGAATAGAAGTATCCACCAATTCTGGATTAAAATCTGCAGGTTGATAAATGGGTAATACTTTAACAGGTTGTAGTGCATTATAAAAAAGATACATTATCACCGCAGAAATGCCAAAAAGTACTAATCCGAATAGCTTGAATTTTGCAAAAAACTGACGCATATTTTTTTATGCAAAGATACGCCCCTAAATTATAAAAGAGTGAAGGTTGGAGCGCTAATGCTGCTAAATATTTCTTAAAAAAAATAGTGCTAAATCAGTTTTCTTTTTTTAGACTTTTTAAAAGCTTACTTTTGGCGGGTTAAAAATAAAAATATTAAATGGTCTTACTTACTCAGATTCTCACCTTCATTTTAATCATATCTATTTTAGTTGTTTTACATGAGTTTGGGCACTATCTCCCGGCTAAATATTTTAAAACTAGGGTAGAAAAATTTTATCTATTTTTTGATGTTAAGTTTTCTCTTTTTAAGAAAAAAATAGGTGAAACTGAGTTTGGAATTGGCTGGTTGCCTTTAGGTGGTTACGTAAAAATTGCTGGTATGATTGATGAAAGCATGGACACCGAGCAAATGAAAAAAGACCCAGAACCATGGGAATTCAGGTCAAAACCAGCTTGGCAACGCTTAATTATTATGTTGGGCGGTGTTACCGTAAATTTTTTATTGGCTTGGCTTATTTATTCCTCACTTTTATTTACAAATGGCGACACTTATATACCCTCAGACAGTTTAAAATATGGAATATTTGTAGATTCTGTAGGTCAAAAATTAGGTTTGCAAACAGGGGATAAAATTTTGGCTATTGACGGTAAAAAATCGATAAAGTTTTCTGATGCTACAAAAGATATTCTTTTAGGAGATGAAATTACGGTGGATAGAAACGGTGAAAAGTTAACAATTCCTATTGCAGACGAGGGTAAAAAAGATTTTTTAAGTAAAAGTGGGAGCGCGTTTTTAGGCTATCGAATGCGGCCTTATGTTGAAAAAACACTTGATGGGTCTGGCGCTGCACTAGCGGGCATAGAACCCGGAGATTTAATTACTGCGGTAAATGGTGAAAATGTCACCTATTACAGCGAGTTCATGGACAAAATGCAAGCTTTCGAAGCTAACGAAAATATTTCTATAACTGTTGATAGGGAAGGTGCAATACAGATTTTCGATTTAAAACTATCAGAAGAAAAAAAAGCGGGAATTTACCCCAGTGTGGCAGATTTAAGTGTTACGGATTCTTATGGTTTTTTTGCTTCCATACCTGCTGGTTTTAATAGAACTATTAAAGTTTTAACGGATCAAGTTCGCCAGTTTAAAATTGTATTCAATAGAACCACTGAAGGTTATAAGCAGCTAAAAGGCCCTATCGGCATTGTTGAATTGATGCCCCCAAGTTGGAACTGGAGCTTTTTCTGGAACTTCTTAGCGATGTTTTCGGTGTGGTTAGCATTTGTAAACTTATTGCCTATACCGGCTTTAGATGGTGGGCACGTTATGTTTTTATTATACGAAATTATTTCAGGAAGGGCGCCTAGTGAAAAAGTTTTAGAACGCGGACAGATCATTGGTTTTGTAATTATAATGACCTTAATGGTTGTTGTTTTTGGAAATGATATTTGGAATGTAATTAAGAAATTTATTTAAAAAAATTTGAGTGCCGCATAAAGCCATTTTAAGCTTAATATTTTAAATTAAAATAATTCGTTTTTTTTGTTTGGCTAATATTAAAAAACAT
>JBGSQM010000037.1:0-2403 GCA_041738035.1 Cellulophaga sp. | reverse complement strand
GAATGCAATTAATAATCAAAAAATTTATGAGTAGGCAAAGATAGTATTTTTAGTGGCGTTCTGTCAAAGTGTCAGTTAAAATTTAGCAAAATTTGTGATGATTGCCATATTACCGATTTTTGCTTAAAAATTTTAAATATTACCAGTAATTTTTAATGGTATAAAGCCTAATTTAGTTATTATGTTGGATAAAAGTGATGCTCAAAAAAATAAAACAAGATGGTCGACCAAAGCTGTTATGAATCAGATTTATGAAAAAAGTTTGTGGGGTGGTGCGGAGCACGATTTTTATTCTGGTGCTGGCTCCCACGATGTGCAAATTGTAAATCCATATATTGCCGCCGTAAGAAATTTTTTATTAGAATTTGAAAATCCTACCACGATCTGTGATTTAGGCTGTGGCGATTTTAATGTGGGTCATCAATTGGTGAACTACACCAAAGCGTATTTTGCGATTGATATCGTAGCCGATTTAATTGAAAGAAATAAGTCCATATATAAAAATCAAAATTTGACTTTTCAATGTTTAGATATTTGTAAAGATGACTTGCCAAAGGCAGATTGTGCCATGGTGCGTCAAGTGATGCAGCATTTGTCTAATTCTGAAATCATGGAGCTATTGTCAAAATTAAAAAATTACAAATATATAATTGTGACAGAACATCTTCCCATATCTCAATTTAAGGCTAACTTAGACCTAGTTACTGGGCAGGGAAATCGATTAAAATTTAAAAGTGGCGTAGTGTTAACAGAAGCTCCTTTTTATTTGAAGCCTTTGGAAGAAAAACATTTTTTAACCCTAAAAATCGATGCGAAAAGTGTTATTAAAACTATACAATATCAGAATTACTAGTTTATAAACAGGATAAACTCAAGAGAAAGAGTAAAAGAGTGAAAGAGGTAAGAATGGTTTTTTTTTGAGTTAGGCTATTTTTCAAAATTAAAAAATTAGGATTTTGTAAACAGACTCTAAATATATTTGGGCAATTTTTTTGTTTTTTCACGCAACCGAAATGCACTTTAAGCATCTGTATAATAACCAATTAAATAAACATCAAAATGAAAAATTGTTTTCTCTTATTTTTAAGTCTTATTACGCTAGTTTTTGTTTCTTGCACCTATGAAGACGATAGCAAATACGCAGACTATCAAGTGGCCATTCCCCTAACCATTTCTAAGGCCGAATTTAAAAAGGGAGGAACGGTTTTAGCCCCAAAATTTATCGAAGAATCGGGTAAAATTTATACCTATAAAAATTACATATTTATTAATGATAAATCTCAAGGGATTCATATTATTGACAATAGAAACCCTAAATTCCCAAAAAAAATTGCTTACATACAAATTCCGGGCAATGTTGATGTTTCTGTTAAAAATGATCTTTTATATGCAGATAGTTTAACGGATTTATTGGTGATTGATATATCAAACATTGATAATATTAGGGTGGTTAACCGCTTAGAAAACGTATTAAATGGTTATGTAGTTTGGCCTATGGACGCTGATATTTATGATTACGATACCCTAAATGGCATAGATTATGAAAATGAAATTCTGGTTGGTTGGAAAACAGTTACCGAGCGAAGATTAATATCCGAAGTTCAGAATCGCTCTTGGGGTTGGGGCAATGAATTAGCACTTTCGCCTATCGCAAATAGTGCTGATGCCGCAAATGTAGGTCAAGGAGGTTCTATGGCACGTTTTAAAATAGTAGAAGATTATTTATATGCGGTAGATGATAATTTTATCAATATTTTCAATATTCAAGATGCTAAAAATCCTAAAGCATTAGAACCTGTATTTGCAGGTTTTCAAATTGAAACGATATTTAATTTAGGCGAAAATTTATTTTTAGGAAGTAGAATAGGCATGTATATCTATAACATTGCTAACCCTGCCATGCCCAGTTTGGTTTCAGAATTTAGTCATGGTACTGCCTGTGATCCTGTGGTCGCTGATGAAAATTATGCCTATGTAACCTTGAGAGGCGGCAATGCTTGTGGCGCTGCGGAAAGCGAGTTGTTAATCATAGATATTAAAGATTTAGCTAACCCAACCTTATTAAAATCTTACGCAATGGATGGTCCTTACGGATTGGGAATCAAAAATAACATGATTTTTGTTTGTGATGGAGATTCAGGTTTAAAGGTATATGATAAAACAGATGTGATGAATTTAAAACCGTTGAATCATTTTAAAGATATTATTACTTTTGATGTAATTCCGTTGGAAAATAGTTTGCTAATGGTAGGGGATGAAATGTTGTTTCAATACGAGTACTTAGAAAATAAAATTAATTTACTCAGTTCTTTATCGTTAAAATAAAAGCTTAAACCATTTGGTTTTTAAAGAGAACACGCTGATTTTGAGCGTGTTTTTTTATGACTGATTCACAGGTTTTTA
>JBGSQM010000027.1:0-3189 GCA_041738035.1 Cellulophaga sp. | reverse complement strand
TCGAACCGGCGACCCTCGGTACCACAAACCGATGCTCTAACCAGCTGAGCTACAACCACCATTTGTAAGCGGGTGCAAAGTTAAATTTTTACTTGTTATCTTCAAAATAAAACACTTGATATTTTAAAAAAATAAATACTTGCCTTAATATCACATATTAAATCCATTCCTTTAAAGTAAACACAAAATTTAACTAAATTAAACTTTATAATATTCGTATTTTAAAATACTATATCTCAATTATTTGCGTTAAAATACATATTTTAACAGTGGAAATACACAATTATATAGTATTCAACTTTTATATAAAAAAAACAAACGCTAGGATAACAAAGTTTTGAAAAAAAAGCCTAAATACAAATTAAGATGTATAAGCCCTAAAGCTTCTATTTTTATAGGCTTTAAAAAGACCATTATCCTTGCTCTATTTTTTCTGATATCATTTTCAAGTATAGCTCAAAATAACCTGTTAGATAGTTTAAAAATTAAGCTGGAAAGAACAGAAAGAGCTGCTAATTTTAGTGAAAGTGATATTGCCTACTTAGAGTTATTAAATAAAATAAGTGGGCTATACCTTTATAAAGATATTGATAGCCTTTATTTTTACTCTCAAAAAGCTTACAATCTGTGCGAAAAGGCAAATTTTATTGATGGAACTATCATAGCATTAAATAATCTTAGCCATTATAAATTTTATAAGGGACAAAATGAAGCGTCATTAAGTCTATTAAATAAAAGTTTAGCGATAGCCAAAGAAAATAACAATGACCGCCTTGCGGGAACCATCTTAAACCAAATAGGATTGCGATATGGAGATTTAAGCAACCATTCCGAAGCATTAAAATCCTATTTACTGGCCATAGACATCGGAAAAAAAATTGGAAATAAAGCCCTACTTTCTATCGTAAAGGAGAATATTGCTATTTTGTATATGGCTCAAAAAGACTACCAACAAGCACTAGAAATTTACAAAGAGGTTGCGAGTTTTAATAAGGAACTAGACAACGACCAATTTATAGGAGAAACAAAATGCAATGTCGCCGATTTATATTTAAAATTAAAAGATTTTGAAAATGCAAGCCTTAATATAGATGAAAGTATTTTAATTTTTGAAAATAACAAAGCGTTTGAATGGCTTTCATCGGCCTATAAAACAAAAGGAGATATTTACCTTGAACAAAATAATCCCAATTTAGCCCTTTATTGGTATGATAAAAGTCTTATTTTACATGAAAATCTAAATGATGACATTTATAAGGCTCCATTATTAAACTCTATCGCTAAGGCAAATTGTAAACTAAAAAATTATGCTGAAGCAGAAATTGCAGCTTTGAATTCATTAGAAATTTCAGAAAAATTAGGCTTGCTTGAAATTGCAACAAATTCTTATTATATTCTTTTTCAAATAAAGAAAGAAGACAAGCTTTCAGATGATGCCTTGAAATATCATGAAAAATATAAACTTTTTTCTGATTCAGTTTCAAGAAAAGAAAATTTGAATAGTCTTGGGAATTTAAAAACCAAATTAGAGTTCGATAAACAGCAAACAGACGTTTCGATTGCAAATAACAAAGCCTTAGCGAAACAAAATATTTATATCTACTTATCTTTAATTGGCTTTATAATTTTAGGATTTATCATATTTTTATTGAGAAAACAGTCAAGAACGCGGAAAGGGTTTAATACTATTCTACGTTTAAAAACCAAGGCACTTGAAAAAAGAGAAGAAGAACTCAGTGCTATAAATAATACAAAAGACAAACTATTTTCTATTATTGGTCATGACTTAAGAGGCCCTATAAATGCCTTGGCCAGTATTTTACAAATGTTAAAAGATAAGGATATAGATCAAGAAGAGTTTTCAAAGTTTATCCCTAAAGTTAGTAATGATGTTGATGCCATATCATTCACTCTAAATAATCTTTTGTCATGGGGTAGAACTCAAATTTCTGGATCAACATCGGACACAAGTAACATACCCCTAAAAAATTTGATAGATGATAATATTAAATTACTGGACGAAACAGCGAAAAAGAAAACAATTGTAATTCATAATAAAATCTCATCTGAAATCTTAATTTGGGCCGATAGAAATCATATTGATGTAGTGATCAGAAACCTGCTAAGTAACGCTATAAAATTTACCCATAAAAAAGGTGAAATTATTTTTTCAGCCTTTGACAAGCAAGAATTTATAGAAATTAAAATTGAAGATAATGGTATTGGCATGGCTGAAGAATTCACGCATCAAATTTTTTCAGAAACTAGCGAATTGATATCGACTTATGGCACAGCCAACGAAAAAGGTACGGGACTTGGTTTAACGCTTTGTAAAGAAATGGTAGCGAAAAACAAAGGTAAAATTTGGGTTGAAAGCGCGGTAGCTATGGGCACCACATTTTATTTTACCCTACCAAAAAAAGCAATTAGCGCCTAAACATTTACCTTAGATCATCTAAACGATTTACTGCTACAAATCGCTCTACAGTAAAACCTTCGGCATATTCAACACCTACAAGTCGGCCTAGGTCTTTTGACCTATAATTTACACTATCAATAAAATTTTTGCTACTTATTGGGGTTTCTGGTGCGGTACTTTTTGGATCAAAAAATTGTGAGGAATACGCCAAAATAGCTTCTGTTTTCTTCTCGATATAGTCGGTAACATCTACCACAAAATCGGGTTCTATATTTTTCCATTGTATGTAATGGTACACTAGTTTTGGTCGCCATGGTTCTTGCCAAGCATCATCCCCATCAAATTTTGTGTCAATTTTAATAAGGCCACTTAAAAAACAAGCATCGCTGACCAGCTTACTCCCTTTTCCATGATCTATATGGCGATCTTCTATGGCATTACACAATACAATTTCTGGTCGGAATTTCCGGATCATCCGAATAACTGCCAACTGATGTTCTTTATCATTTAAAAAAAAACCGTCTGCAAATTCTAAATTCTCCCGTACAGCTACACCTAATATTTTCGCTGCGTTTGCTGCTTCAATATCTCGCAATGCTGCACTACCCCTAGTACCTAATTCGCCTCTAGTTAAATCGACGATACCTATTTTTTTTCCGAGAGCAACTTCTTTCGCTACCGTTGCGCCTGCGCCTAATTCTACATCATCGGGATGTGATCCGAAGGCTAGTATGTCTAATTTCATGGTTTAGTTTATGGGTTATAGGGTT
>JBGSQM010000010.1:0-11554 GCA_041738035.1 Cellulophaga sp. | reverse complement strand
TTTAATTCGGTAAAATAAAAATGTAAATCTTCCCCCTTTATCTCGTGTTTGGTAAGATTAAAAAAGTCAACAAGAACTTCTGGAAGTAATAATTTCGAGATAGCTAATAAGGAATCTGAAAACATAGAATCTTTTTAGATTCAAAGTTCAGTCATTTATAATTACTCCACAACTTTTTGTATTGAGCCTTGATTACCTCTCCAAAAACACTATAATTTTGGTCTAAATGGGGGGTGCCACCAATAATTTTATAAATTTCTCGCTGATTTTCTGGGATAGTGTAACTCTTAAAAATTGGACTAGTTTTAGACCATTGGGTAATGCTATCTGCGTATTGTAGCACTTTACTTTGTTGATTTTCTGCTTTTGCCTTTTGCAAAGAATCGAATAAATACTTATTTTTTGAATCTTTTTGGATGGCATTTTCTGCCAGCCAAGCGTTAATGCGACTTTCAGCAATAAGTAACAAGCTATCATTAAAAATCTTGCCTTGTACTATATAAAATTGCATAGCACTGGATGCTCTATCTGGTCTATCTTCGCGAGCAGCGGCTAAAACGCCTTTTTTATGAAAAAGTTCAGGATCAAATTCTGCGGGAATGGTGTATTCCATATCGCCTTCACCAAGTGTGTCTAATATTTGTGCATTTTTACTGCTTGGATCACCAGCTTGAATCATAAAATTTTGAATCACACGATGAAACAAAACACTATCATAGGCTTTTTCGCTTACTAACTTTAAAAAATTATCACGGTGCAAAGGGGTTTCATTGTATAATTTTACTTGAATAGTCCCGTAATTTGTGATCATTTCAACTCTTTGCTCTTTTTTTACTGCGACAGTTTCATTTTTTACTTTTCTTAAATTGCAGCTAAAATGAAAAGAAAAAAGCAAGCCCAACATAATTATAGAAACTTGCTTTTGCATCATCTTTTGTATTTCGAATTGGTTTGTATTACGCCACTTCTTTTTCAATAGCTAAATAATAGGTGGTATCTCCTGCGAAAAGCGGAATTATTTTTATTTGGCACTTATAAGGCGTTTTATCTTTTCTATAATTGATAATCACGTCTGTAAAAGGTGTGTGTAGTGCTATTTTTTTCCTGATACGTTTCTTGGTTTCTTCCAGGGTATCTTTACCTTGCAAAAAAGAAGGGGTTTTATTTATAGCAAAGTTTTTAGGATAACCCGTCATAGCAGCAAAACCATCATTAACCCACATAATTTGTTTCTGATGATTCGTAATAACTAAGGCATCAAAATCTTCTTGCGCTAAAATATGGGTCAAGTCAATTTTCCAATCGAACTTAAGGGCTAGTTTTTCAACTTCCTTAATATCACTTTCCTTTTTTAATTGAATATTAATGTTGGTGAAAAATGAACTATATAAATCCCAACTTAGAAGAGGCATTATTTTGTTCTTAGAAGGCTTAATAACGACATCAAGTTTCATTTTCTCCTTGTGCTCATGGGCTAAAAGATAAAGATCAAGCCCCATCATTTTTGATAAATTATTTTTCATCCGTTTCAATCAATAGTTTTTATGCCAGATGACTTTTACCAATTAACATTTTGATACAATTTATCTTGTGTTTTGGCTTATTTCAAGAGCATTTTTTTTCAAAGATAGGTATTATAAGTTTGTTTATACAAGTCTTTATAATTTTCTCAATAAATTTTAAGCTTTTTTTTGCTTTTTTTTGGCTGGTAAGACTTTCATTCAGAATGTTTTGCATCATTAATTTCAATCCAATAGCCTTCGGGGTCTGTTATGTATATTTGTCGCACTCCGTCAGATCTTAAGGTTACCGCATTTTTTATTCCAGGCCAATCTTCAAAAGGGATATTTTGATTTTTCAAATGAAGTATAAAGTCATCAAGTTTCTGAGTTGATAAACAAATATGACTCGATTTGTTTTTACTCATCAAAACCTCAGTCTTATAAATTAAATGTAACTGGGTGTTGCCATTTATGGAGAACCATCTAAAGCCGGGATCTTTTGTTGGATGATCTATTTCTTTTAAGCCAATAACGCTAGCATAAAAATCACCTGTAGTTTTCAAATCATTCACAATAAGTGTGGAATGGTCAATTAAAAAATTAAAATTTTGAGCTTGTAAAAAATTTGATGTACATAGTAATGCGATAAACAGAAGACGTTTCATTTATTATTAATTTTAGGGTTAAAATACAAATAGAAATCAAAAAATTATAATTCCCTCTCTATAAATACAAAATCTATTCCTTTTTTACGGTAAGTTTTATTAGTTTCTTTAAAACCGAATTTTTTGTAGTAGCCTGTTTTATCGACCCTGGCATTACACCAGAGTAAATTTATTTTTTTATTTATTGTATAATCGATTACATGTTGCAAGAGAGTAGTGCCATAGCCTTTATTTTGTTCTGTAGTTAGCGTTGCAAATTTTCTAAATTGCGCACTTTTTTGGTCGATAAAGAGGGAAATAACGCTGAGGAGTTCTTCATCTCTAAACAGTGCAAAATGAATTCCTTTTTCGTCATCAGAGAGTTGAATAAATGATATAGGCTGGTTAGGCCACATCACGGAATGACGCAAAGGATAGGTTTCTTTAGCGGTAATTTGTTTAATGGTAATCATTTACTCTTCTCTGTAGCGGATCATGATTTCTTTAAATAATTCTCCTGTAGTTGGTGGCGTGATTGAAATAGCATTTGCTCCAGCTTCAATAGCTTCAAAAATACTCTCATTCGTTTTTCCGCCAGTTGCTAAAATGGCAATATTAGGATTAATATCTCTTATTTTTTTAATAATATCAGTAGTTTTATCAGCACCCGAAACATTGAAAATATCAACGCCTGCATCAATTCTACCTTTAATGTCATCTTTTTCTGAAACAATAGTAATGGTTACAGGAATATCAATTTTATTTTTTAGTTTTATGATTAAGGCGTTTGGTGTGGGTTTGTTAAGCACCACACCCATTGCTCCTTGAAATTCTGCATGCATAGCCAAATCTAAAGAGCGAACCCCAGTAGTTAAACCTCCACCGACGCCACAAAAGATAGGTTTATCGGCGGCAAGAATTAAGGCATTTGAAATAACGGATTGTGGTGTAAAAGGATAAACAGCAATGATAGCATTAGCATTTGTATTTCTAATAATAGCTACATCAGTACTAAATAAAAACGATTTTAGTAGCTGACCAAAAACACTAATCCCCGAACATTTTTCAATAATTTCTGGAACAACGACAATGTTATTTCTTAGCCGACTGCCAAACGAAGGTATTTTATCCATAGTTTACAAACATTGTTATTTAAACTAAAGATATATTTTTCTGAGCCCCTAAAAATTTATTTAACAAATAAATACGCCTTTTGCCAGTAGAATTTATCTTGTCTTTGTCCTGGGTGTAGGGTTCAGTCAGGTAGTTATGATATGTAAAGAGTTAAGAGGAGGAAGTAAGAAGTAAGAGAACGAAATTCTAACTCCTGCCTACCAAAAGGCTCGTCTCACCTTTTGTAGTTTAGCGGTCTAGATCCTGTTTGCGATTAATTTGAGGCGAAAAACTTTATTCCAGCGCCTCTTTATAGGTTTTTAAGCAACGTTCTCTTGCCATTTTATGATCGACCATCATTTCGGGATACCCAAATTCTTGCAGTTCAGGTACCCATGTATTGATATATTTTTTCTGTTTATCGAACTTATCGACTTGCGTCATTGGATTAAAAATTCTAAAATAAGGCGCAGCATCAACGCCAGAACCTGCTGCCCACTGCCAATTGCCAACATTAGCGCTCAAATCAAAATCTAATAATTTTTCAGCAAAATAGGCCTCTCCCCAACGCCAATCTATTAATAAATGTTTGCATAAAAAACTAGCTGTTAACATGCGAACACGATTGTGCATATATCCAGTAGTATTTAATTCTCGCATCCCAGCATCGACCAAAGCATATCCTGTTTGTCCGCTTTTCCATTTCTCAAATTCCGCCTCATTGTTGCGCCAAACAATGCGATCGTATTTAGACCGAAAAGATTTGTCTTTTGTAAATGGAAAATGCCATAAAATCTGCATAAAAAATTCGCGCCAAATTAATTCGCTCCAAAAAACTTCATTTTCCTCGGCAATAGCTTTTTTCATCATTTTACGTATAGAAACCGTACCAAATCGCAAATGAGGACCTAATCGAGAAGTGCCATTTTCTATGGCAGGATAATTTCTGGTGTCTTCGTAATTATTGATTAAGCTCGGCGTAACCGTATAATCAGGAATTTCGATGATCGATTTCTCAAAACCCATATCTGATAAACTCAAATTTGGTAATCGAGAATTTTCCATAAGATTTTTTAAAAAACTACTGGTGTGATGAATTTCTAAATCTTTTTCCGGATTAAAGAGCGATTTCCACTTGTTTTTAAATGGGGTATAGACCACATAAGGATCACCATCATCTTTTAAAACATCATCTTTTTCAAAAATAACTTGGTCTTTATGGGTTTTAAAAGTAATCTTGTTTTTAACCAGTAACGTTTGAATAGCTTCATCCCTTTCCTTGGCGTAGGGTTCGTAGTCACTATTGGTATGCACTTCTTGAACCTTATAATCTGTTAATAAATTCTCGAAAATTAATTTTGGACTGCCATAAAATAAGGCAATAGAACTTTCGCGTTCTTTTTGAAGCTCGCTTCTCATTTTTTGAAGGGTTTCAAAAATAAAAGTTACTCGAGCATCAGCTTTGGGTAATTTATCGAGTATTTCTTTATCAAAAATAAAAATAGGAAGCACTGGATAATCACTTTTTAAAGCAGCCAAAAACCCTACATTATCATCTAATCGAAGATCACGCCGAAACCAAAAAACAGAAACCTTTTCACTCATAATTTAGTTTATATTTAAGGTTGACAGGCCTCCGTCAACACCAATAACCTGACCAGTCATCCAAGTACTTTTATCACTCAATAAAAACAAGGCAATTTCTGCAATATCACTCGCTTCACCTACCCTTTTCAAAGGATGCCTATCTGACATCATTTCTATTTTTTTATCATTATTTAAAAGTCGTTTTGCCAAAGGCGTATTCACTAATGAGGGTGCCACTACATTTACTCGAATGTTGGGTGCATATTCCGCAGCTAAAGACCGCGCAAAACCTTCAATAGCAGCTTTGGCAGCGGCAACACTTGTATGAAAAGGCATACCAGTACTTACCGCAACAGTGCTAAAAAATACCATACTAGATTTTTCTGCCATTCTAGAAATAATGGTTTTTACAACCTTAACAAGACTAAAGAAGTTGATGTCCATTTCTTCGTGAAATGTGTCCAAACTCATCATTTTAAAAGGCTTTAAATTGATACTTCCTGGGCAGTAAACAAAACCATGAATTTCTTCGGGTAATACGTTAGTATCCAAAGTGTCTGTGAGGGCATCAAAAGGTATATGGGTAATATCTAAATCTTCAATTTCTTCTTTGGTTCTTGAAGCCACAAATACATTATGGTTATTTTGCAATTCTTTGGCCATTGCCAACCCGATTCCGTGTGAACCGCCAATAAGTACTATATTCTTTTTCATATTTATGTGCTTTAAGCTATAGGTTTTAGGCTATAAGCTTTATGTTAAAAATTATTTTTAGGTTTTAAGCAGTATGCTAAAATTATTTTATATTCCTATGTTTTTATTTTTCAAAAACCTCATAAAATTCAAGTAAATACTCAGGCTGCGTTTGGTGCAAGAATTTTATAGGCGTTTTTGTTATTAAATTTTTTCTTTTTTAAACCTTAAACCAACACCATCTAAAGAGTTTTAAACTCTAAAAAACAAGGTTTACCCTCAATTTTTCCGAATAGCTCAATGAGTTTGTCTTCGCGATATTTGAATATTTGTTTCAATTGATTTTTTATGAATATATCATTTGCCAATTGTCCTAAAATTCCAAATGGAGCTTTGTAATCGATGATATCTTCCATCTCTACGCCATCTGTAGTAACGTTGATAAAGTGTTTGTGATGCCATAGCGCATAAGGTCCAAAAACTTGTTCATCCACGAAATATTCTCCTTGCTTAACATGTGTAATTTCGCTTACCCATCGTATTTTAAAACCAGGAAACGGAGTTACATTATACTGAATAATTTGTCCTGCATACATTTTTCTCTCTGCTCCTGAAATCACCTGAAACCCCATAGCATCAGGTGTAATTACTTTAAGATTTTTTGGATCCGAAAGAAAATCCCAAGCTTCTTCCTTCGAAATAGGTAATACTTGTTTAGCATGCAATTGGTGTAGTTTCATTTCAGTCTTATTCTTAAAATTTTATTGCGGCTCTATAAAGATATTAAAATAAGTTGGCAAAGATAAGAGCAATTATGTTTAATAAAAAATTTATAAGGTTAAACAAAAAATAAATTTTGAAGTGTTTTAAAAATAATTACGAACTTTTTAGCCAAGTCTGATTTATGGTTTTGTTAACAATTGCAAGCTTCCTTTATCATTAGCTTTGTTAAAATTAAACAACTAATTCAAATGAAAAAAATTCTCTTATTATTTGTAGCGGTTAGTGCAAGTTATACCGTAAATGCACAAATTACAACACCACAGGCTAGTCCTGCAACAACAGTAAATCAAGTCGTTGGTTTAACCGATGTTAATTTAGATTATTCAAGACCTGCCATGCGTGGGCGTACTATTTTTGGGGATTTAGTGCCTTATGGAACCATTTGGAGAACTGGAGCAAATAAAAATAGTATTGTTACATTTAGTAATGATGTTAAAATGGGTGGTAAAGATTTAAAGGCGGGCTCGTATGCCATATTTACAACTCCAGGTGAAAGTCTTTGGGAAGTTTATTTTTATTCAGATACTGATAATTGGGGAACACCACAAAATTGGGATGCTAGCAAAATAGCGGCTATTGTAAAGACAACTCCGACGAAAACTGCGGAAATGACAGAATCTTTTACGATTGCTATCAATCATTTATCAGATAATGGCGCACATCTAGAGATTTCTTGGGGAGATACAAAAGTAGCTATCCCTTTTGAAGTTCCTACCGATGCTACTGTTAGTTCAAATATCGATAAAATAATGAAAGGCCCAGGAGCTGGTGATTATTATGCTGCTGCTGTTTACTATCTAAGTGCTGATAAAGATATTACTAAAGCCAAAGAATGGATGGATAAAGCGATGTCATTGACTGAAAAACCGGCTTTTTGGCAGTTACGACAACAATCACTTATTTACGCCAAAGCAGGTGATAAAAAGGGAGCTATTGCTGCGGCTAGAAAATCTTTGGCTGCCGCTGAGGAAGCTAAAAACATGGATTACGTAAAAATGAATAAAGACTCTCTAAAAGAGTGGGGAGCCATGTAATTAACTAGTTATCTATAAAAACAAACGCTGTAAGTTGTAAAATTTATGGCGTTTTTTATTTGAAGTAAAAGAGCTACGATCAATAAAACCTAAATGTCGATATACAATAAAAGAATTTTATAACCTGATACCAGTAATTTCGAATGGTAAATGGTATTAATATGATATTTGTCATATTTCATCCTTATAATGGTTACTATCTTTGTGCTCAGAAAAGAGTATTCCAATTTTTTTTAAATGAAAAGTATAATCATTATTATTTTAACTTTTACCATGCTTTTCAAGCCTTTATGGCCTGTAGTAGAGTATGTGGTTAATTATGATTATATCGTAAATGTACTTTGCGTAAATAAAGATAACCAAGCTTTAAAATGCGATGGAAAATGTTATTTAGCAAAACAAATTGCAAAAGAAGCAGAACAAGGAAATCAAAATCCCTTTGAAAAAAAACAATCGAAAACGGATATTCAACACATTGTATTTTTTCATAGTTTTTCAGAATTTAAATTGCTAATAGAATACAAACAAGATGGAAAAGAAAACTTCAAAGCCATCTACCTTGCAAATTCAAATTTATACACTTTTGATATTGTTGCACCTCCAGAAGTAGCATAATCATTTTTCTTTTTTAGTCAAACGCTGTTTTGTAGTGCTATGTTTTTTAAAACTAGTACTATAACTAATAAGGTTTTAGATATGCCCTAGGTTTATGCTATTCCCTCTTTTAGGCGCTGAACTTGTTTCGGTAGCAGTAAAATCTCAAAAATAGTTTTAATAAAAAATTACAATCCATGAAGATTGCATTTGATTACAGATCAGGGCTTTATTTTAAGCGGGGTCTAAAAAGCAAATCTCTTTTTCTTGCGCTGTTAAGTACGTTTATATTCCACTGGTCTAGCAGTGCGCAAGAACGAAGAATAGAAATAATAAAAGACACCGTTTTGCCCGTATTTCTAAACGAAGTTATCGTAATAGCTTCTTATAAAAATGCCTTGGAGCACCATACACAACACAAACCATTATCAACTCTTGATGAATATTTAGAGGCATCAAAAAAAGTGAGTATGATGAAACGTGGCGCTTATGCTTGGGAACCAATGATTAATGATATGACCTCTGAACGGCTCTCGGTAACCATAGATGGCATGCGAATTTTTGGTGCTTGTACAGATAAGATGGATCCTATTACCTCTTATGTTGATGTTTCAAACTTATCAGATGTGCACGTGGCAGGCGGTCAGCAAGGCGCAGAGCACGGCAGTATTATTGGTGGGGCAATTGATATGCGCTTAGAAAAAAGCAATTTTAAGCCACTCGGTTGGGTTGGCTCTTTTGAATCGGGATTTGAAGGCAATAATCAAGCTAAAATTATTGGTGGAGAGCTCAATTATTCTGATGAAAATTTTTATGTGGATACTGATATTATTTATCGCGATGCTGAAAATTATGTCGCCGGTGGTGGGGAAGAAGTCAAATTTTCTCAATATCAAAAATATAATATTTCTACTAATGTTGGTTTAAAAATTGCAGACGATAAAATGTTATTGGCCACTTTTATTTTTGATGAGGCGAAAGATGTAGGTTATCCAGCCCTGCCAATGGATGTTTCCTTAGCAAGGGCTTTTATTGGTTCGGTTACATGGCAGCAAACCAATTTTATCGGGAATTTTACCAATTGGGAGTCCAAATTATACGCCAATAGCATCACACACATTATGGACGATAGTAAGCGCCCTGACGTGCCTATCCGGATGGATATGCCAGGCTGGAGTGATACTTATGGCTATTATTCACAAACTAATTTAAAGTTAGCTAAACATGCTGTTTTATTAAAGTTAGATGGATTTTACAATCGTTCTTTGGCAGAAATGACCATGTACCCTAATACCCCTAATGAGCGAGAAATGTTTATGCTCACTTGGCCAGATGTGCGTACGCTGAATAGTGCTTTTTACGGAGAAGATGTCATCAAACTTAAAAATAGTTCTTTAAAAGTCTCAACACGATTGGCATATCAAAACTTTACGATTGCCGACGAATTGGGGCTAAATAGTTTAAGAATATTTTATCCTGAAATGGCTCAAAGTCAAAACAGATTTCTAAAAAGTGTATCAACTTTATACCAAACAAAACTTAAGAAAAACTATTTAAATTTAGGACTTTCTTATGGCGACCGTGCCCCATCGGTTTCTGAAGGCTTTGGTTTTTATCTTTTTAATAGTTTTGATAACCATGATTATATAGGTAATCCTGATTTAAAAAATGAAAAAGCGATAGAAGGGAATTTAAAAATAGTAGTTCCTCTCAAAAAGTTAAGATTGAATTTTGAAGGCAATTATTTTCATGCCATAGATTACATTATTGGAGTCGTAAACCCCGTATTAAGTGTCATGACGATAGGAGCAGAGGGCGTTAAAATTTATGAAAACTTAGCGTATGCTCATCTATATAATGCCACTTTTGATGCAAAGTATCAGTTATTGCCAGAGCTTTCATTAACAGGATTGGTATCATACCATCGTGGCGTAGATCAAGATGGCGGTAATTTACCATTTATAAGTCCGTTTACTTACAGTTCTGTTTTGCAATTCAGCAAAGGAACATTCTCTGGTGCCTTGAGTATGAGAGGTGCTGCGGATCAAGTTAATTTTAATCCAGAATATGGGGAAGACAAAACGAATGCTTACACCGTTTTTTCGCTATCCTTAGGAAAAAATTTTTCTTTTCAAAAAGATTCATTCTATGTTAAGGCAGGGGTTGAAAATTTATTTGATGAAAATTATTCTACCTATACCGATTGGAGAAATATTCCTAGAATGGGTCGCAATGCTTTTATGACTATTTCATACACTATTCAATAAAAAAAAATAAAAATCAAAATATAATAATTATGAAAACAATAAAATTAGTAGTAGCTATTTTCTTTTTAGCCATAAGTTTTACTTCATGTACCAATGAAGATGATGAAGTTAACTTGGATCCCTTGTCTAAATTAACCAAAGTACAAACTTTAAAAGCCAATGGGCACAGTATCGAAGTATATTCGGCACAAAAACAATTTACGATTGGGTATAACGAATTGTTTATTCGGATTAAAGATGATACAAGTGATACCTATATAGCTAATGCACAAATTTCTTGGAGTCCAATAATGAAAATGACAAGTATGATGCACTCCTGCCCTAAATCTGCCATTTCAGCTACTGAAAATGCAACTGTAAATAAAGGTTATATTGTATTTCAAATGCCAGGAAATACAGATGAATATTGGGATTTAAAATTAGATTATACCATTAATAATCGGGCTTATACCGCTACAAAACGTATAGATGTTAAAAGCCCAGTTGATGGTAAAAAAACAATTAATACATTTATGGGTGCTGATAATACCAGATATATTTTAGCCATGATGCCCTTTAATCCAGAGGTAAAACTTAATGATTTTTCTGCCATGTTATTCAAAATGGAAAATATGATGAGTTTTCCAGCAGTTGAGAATTATAAAGTAGCACTTGATCCACGTATGCCAAGTATGGGTAACCATAGTTCGCCAAATAACAAAGACCTAAGTTATATGGCAGGTGATAAAATGTATAGCGGTAAACTTTCATTAACCATGACGGGCTATTGGAAATTAAACCTAAAATTGTTAAATGCTACAGGTGAAGTCCTTAAAGGAGAAGCGATCACGGAAACCAATGAAAGCAGCAGTCTTTATTTTGAGATTGAATTTTAAGAGATTAACTTCATTCACTTGGTCAAAGTTTAACTAGTTTTACGTTAGGCCTGTTTTAGCCTGCCCAATCCTTGTTTTTTTTCACCAGTCCTGCGTTTAAAAATGATTCCATAGCTACGGCTATACGTTAATTTTTTGCCTTGACCTAACAAAAATTTCGGCGGCTTAGCCGACACAACAAACTTAATACAACACCAGAGTAGTTTTTTAAAAGATTAAATTTTCATCAAAACTAAGAAAAATAAATTTTTGCTCTTGAATAACCTTAGAGGCTGTCTAAACTTTTAGATGGCCTCTTTATTGTATCGAAAATTAATAAAACGAGACCGTTGCATAAGTCCCTTGATTTTTATTTTTTAAATTTTAAGCTCTTTTTTTCTTTTTTTACGCTCTTTTTTTTCTTTTTGAGCAGTAAAATACTTCTTTTAAGACTCGATTTCTCTTAATTTTGAGAATTGGACG
>JBGSQM010000217.1:0-7391 GCA_041738035.1 Cellulophaga sp. | reverse complement strand
GTTGATTAGCGATGTGCATTTTGGTAAAGTATCACATTTTAGAAAATTTGGAGCAGCCGTTCCTCAAAAAGCAATTGCCAAAAATTTTGAAGCATTAGATGAAGTGCTTACTTTTTTTAGTCCAAAAGAACTTTTTTTTCTAGGAGATTTGTTTCATTCTTCCCTAAATCAAGAGTGGTTATTGTTTCAAGATTGGGTAGCTTCAATTAAACCTAAAATCACCCTAATAAAGGGAAATCATGATATTATTCCCGATGAAAATTATACCAATATTGGCATTAATTGTATTGAAGAATTAGTTTTAGATGGTTTTCTGTTCACACATCACCCAGAAGAAAAACAAAATCTTTTTAATGTCGCGGGACATATTCACCCTTCTATAACACTACAAGGAGTAGGAAGGCAACGCCTTAAGCTTCCCTGTTTTTTCAAAAGTGAAAACCAACTAATTTTACCGGCCTTTGGCACTTTTACTGGGACATATACTTTAACTGCGACTGCTGAAAATGAAGTATTCGCGATTACTAAGGATGCTGTTTTTAAGGTATCGCTTGGTTCATAGAGAATTCAATTATACGATTGTTAAATCAATTTGTACTGTCAGTTAGTGATTTTCAAACCGCAGTGAAGAAAATAGTATCGAGAACCTTAGTGCCTATAACGCTTCTCGATACAACTTTTGCTCCCGAAAAGGTCGCAAAAGCCACTCGAAGTGACAGCGTTGTAAGGAATAAAATATAATGTCAGTTCGAGTGGCACTTGTGACGTGCAACGCAACAAGTGGTGTATCGAGAACCGCTACCGCTCCAAAATAATTTACTCGAGGTGACAGTGTAGTAATGGATAAATGGAATAAAACAAAATGTAAGTTCAAGTGTTTTTTACGTAGCGTAGCAAAGTAAAAAATTACTTCGAATTAGCCTATACTAAGCGCAGTCGAAGTACACCACTGTCTTTATTTCAAAAAGAAAATTCGCTAACTAAAAATATAAGTCTTGATATCTATTTTTAAACCTAAAATTGAAATCATTATTTTTTAAATATTTTGAGTCAATTTCTCACTTAAAATCATTGTAAATTTACCAAAACCTTGAAAAAATGAAAAAACAACTCGCAGTTTTAAATTTACTATCTGTAATATTAGTTATAGCCATAAATTATGTTTCTCAAGCCCTTCGGTTAAATAATACCACTATTGGCGAAATTAGCAGTGAATACAAAAATTTATTCACGCCAGCCTCCTATGCTTTTGCGATTTGGGGACTTATTTTTTTATCGCTTTTCGCTTATGCTATTTTTCAAGTAAAAAGGGCTTTTTTCAGCGATAAAGTATCTGAGTTTATTGAACAAACTGGATATTGGTTTCTGATAGCCAATATTTTAAATTCTCTTTGGGTTATTGCTTTTGTTTACGACTATACGGGACTATCGGTACTTATTATGCTAGGAATCTTATTCTCGCTTATAAAAATTATTCTGAATACCAATATGGAACGTTGGGATGCTCCAATTAGCACTATTGCTTTTGTCTGGTGGCCCATTTGTTTGTATAGCGGTTGGATTGCAGTCGCCACAATAGCCAATATTTCGGCGTATTTGAGTAAATTAGGCTGGGATGGCGGTTTCTTATCCGAACAACAATGGACGATAACCATGATTATTGTGGCTTTATTATTAAATCTAGTGATGATTTGGAAACGCAATATGCGCGAATTTGCTATGGTTGGCGTTTGGTCTTTATTTGCTATTTTTTGGCGTCACAAAAATAACTTTGAAACCATTGCTTACACTGCTTTAACTGGAAGTATTATTTTACTAGTTGCCGCAGGGATACATGGTTTCAAAAATAGAGCTACAAGTCCTCCAATAAAACTAAAACAGCGCTTTAAAGAGTAACACGATAAATTTACAACATACTATTTAAATCATACCCCCAAGAAGGGTAGGTAAAAATAATATCCTTGACCATGTCTATCGTCATTTTTTGATGAATTGCCATCGCAAATAAGTTGATGGTTTCAGCAGCGTGTGGTCCAATTAAATGAGCTCCTATAATAACTTTGGTGCGCTCATTTACAATCACCTTAAAAGCATAAACGGGAGCATTGATTCTTTTGGCATTGAACCAATCTTCGGCACTATCAAAATTTACAATCGTATTTTTACAGCGCTTTTTGGCCTCTTCCTCGCTCATGCCCACACTTGCCATATTAGGTAAAGTAAAAACTACCGATGGAATAATCGGCGTATTGATCTTAACCTTATTGCCATGAATAATATTTTCGGCAACCGTATTGGCTTCTGGACCAGTCATAGAGGTTAAGGGCAAGCCGTGGTCAGACACATCCCCACACACATAAACCGCGTCATTAGTCGTATTTTGAAGATACTCAGTAACAGAAATACCCTTTTCATGATACGCAATATTGGCTACGTCTAAATTTAAATTGTCGATTGCGGGTACACGACCAGCAGTGTTAAATACCACATTGCACTTGATTTGCTGCTCTTTTTTATGCTGATTGAAAAGAATTTTATATTTACTTTTTCCTTTTTTCACTTCAAGCACAGCTGCATTAAAAATAAATTTGATCCCAATTTCTTTAGAATATGCCGTTAATTTAGCGACCAAATCCGCATCAAAATTAGTTAAAGGTCGTTCTGGTTTTTGTATGATGGTAACTTTTGCACCTGCTCTTGCAGCCATGTGGGCAAATTCCATCCCGATATAACCCGCACCAATAAATACAATATGTTTAGGCAGCTTTTTTAAGCCTAAAAAATCGGCGCTAGTTTTTAAATATTCCGCACCTTTAATGGGTAATTCCCTTGGTTTTTGACCTGTGGCTATCACCATATATTTGGCTTCGATAGTAGTATCACCCAATTGAATCTTATTTTTTGATACAAATGAAGCTTCTCCCGAAAAAGTCTGAATACCTAATTCGAGTAAACTATTTTCCGCCGCTGCGGGTACTGGTTTTGTAAAGGTTTTTTTGAATTTTTGCATGGCTTTCCAAGAAATTTTGGCTTGCTTTACCACCCCATTACCTGCCATATTCTTGGCCATTTCTACCACTTCGGTAGCGGCTAATAATGCTTTTTTAGGGTCACAACCGCGCAGGGGACAAGTTCCGCCATACTGAAGGCGTTCTGTAATTCCCACTTTTAGTCCTGCTTGAGCAGTTTTTTTTGCCACCGTTTGGCCTGCACTCCCTGCGCCAATAACAAATACATCAAATTTTATCGTTTTCATTTTTGAACATTTTAACAAGGCTAAAGTTCGGTAGAATTAAAGTTTGTGTATAACCCAAATTGATTTAAAATGAACGCAATGCATTAAATTAAGCCAATAAGTCTGGGTTTTAAAAGGTATGGAAGTTTGTGCTTTTTAGAGGAGTAATGTAAAAAAGGCTAAATGAAAAGTAAGCCTTTTGCTAAAAAATTATTCAATGATAATTCTATGGATTTCTTTTAGTTCTCTGGCAATGATCTTTTAAAAAATAGCGCGGATTTACAATCCGTGATTGTTTAGAAAATATCAAAAATTAAAAGTAAAGCTGCGAGAGTTTTGTCAAATGAAAGTATCACTTTAACCTAGATGCAGTATAAAACTTCAAAAAGTGATTATTTAAAATTCATTAACGAAATCTAATAAAAAATAGCCATCAACGAACAATCCTATAGTGCAGACTTGCAAGCATGAGTCACGGATTGCAAATCCACGCCATCGGGTTTACAATAAACAATAACAAAAGCAATTTTATGTGTTTCATAATTTTTAAATTTTATTTTTTTGTTAAAAATATTTGAAAGCCTAGACTAAATTGCAGGTTGTTTTCGGTACTATCATTCACTCCTTTAAATTTTGTTGAAGAATAATTTATACCTAATTCCAAAGCTACAGAACTATTTAAAAAAATAGTTGGTCCAGCACTAATCGCATACCCATGTATATTATCCTTAAGCTCCCCACTTGAAAAGGAACTACTTCCTAAAAAATATTCACCATCAAAAAAAATATTGACCAATTTTTCAGGCTTTAAAAAATAATACCTTGAATAAAAACCATAATTTAAAAAATGTCTGTCCGCACCAGTAAATTTTTTAAGCTTATAATCTGAATAACCGAGTCTAATACCTGCTTGAAGCTTATCCATAAAAAAATACCCTGCGTTAACTTTAATATCAAATTCAGTAAAATTTGATCTACTGGTTTCTTTAAATTCGTTTTGATAAATTTCCTTATTAGAAAAAGAAGCATTACCACCAAGCATCCAATTGCCTCTGGTAATTTGTGCGTTGGTAGTTAAAAAAGCAAATGCTGTGAAGCCAAAAAAAAATATAAGCTTTTTCATATTTATGTATGTTTAGAGGTTAAAAAAAAATAATACAAGCTTAAAAGACAACTCCATTAAGGTCTATTTAAATTACAATAAAGTATTGTAAAAGCTGGTAAAATAAATTGTGTTAGGGATTCTCGAGTTGACCTTGCCCATCCGTGAGCAAGCTGTCATTAGAAGTTTATACGATCTGCATAGTTGTAAGGTTTTTGTAAATTAAATGTAGGTAAAAGTATTAACAATGAATAATGTTGCAACAATCAATTTTTTTTGAAAATCAATTCTATGTTTTCACCATAAATAATTAAGTTTTCTTTATTAATGTTGAAATTATCTACTTTATTTAAGTTACTTAACAATATGCTATTTACGCTTATTTGTTCCAAATTAATCGTCCCCACCTCCGTCAATTCTTGATAATCTTTAATAGCAATATTTTGATTTTGTATATTGTAAATACCCCTAGCTGTATTAACACTAGTATCAAGAAAAAAAACTGTATCATTTGAAAATCTTAGTATATAGGATAAGTTTTTAACATAACTTTCTTCCGATATATTGATAGTTTCATTTTCAAATTTAATTGATGTTAATTTCCAATTGTTTGATAATAAATCATTCTGTATTGTTTCGTCATTTGTACAACAAATACAAAGTATAATAAAAATTGAATTAATGATTTTTTTCATAATATTTTTTTTGGATATAATAAATGTCTGAAAATTTATTTTAGTTCAATTAGTTTGTCAATTTTAGTCAATTCAAATGGTAAAGCACAAATATCTTCTAACTCAAATGTTTCAAATAAATAACCACTAAAAACAACGTCTAAACCATCAACTTTAAATTTTTCATCAAGATTACATGGGCCATATGCTAATGTATATTCATTCGACTCGTCCTTTATGGTAAATAAAGTTTGACAACTATTAATACTAGGCCCAATTATTGTTCCCTTTACATCATTAAAAGTTGCTATGACCTTCCTATTTTCATCCTTATAACAAGAAAATTCAATAGCATCATCAGTGTTGGTGCATGTGATAAGTGTTATTCCGAATAAAAAAATAATTAGAATTTTCATAATTTTAAAATAATTTTAGACACAGATTTGCTGAAAAAATAGTTATTCATTAAATCATAAATTTTTAGTATTCAATGATTTAAGAATTGGTTTTGCTTGCCATGAGCAAGCTGTCAGTTGAAGTTTATAATGTCTGCCTATTTGTAACAAGTTAATAAACTAAATGTCTCTAAAAATTGTAACTATACATAATATAAATAATTTAGTTTTCATTGTTGGCGGATATTAAATTAACATTGGTCAATAAATAAGATTGGGGAGTGATCGTTGTCTGGCAAATAGTTATTCCTTCATTCGATTTTGTCATATTAAACTTAATTCGAAGATTCGCCTCTTTGAATTCATCAGCTAAGTTTGGAACAATAATTTTATCATTATTTGTAATCCTAACTTGATAAACAATACCATTATTTTCAGTATTGCATTGACCTAAACTTAGTACTATCCCTTCCACATCTTTTAAACTTAAAATATCATCTACAGGGTCACTATCAGTATTACAACTGATTAGAATGGAAAACAAAATTGTCAAAAACATTATATTCGATTTCATAGTGAAATTATTTAATGATTACTTTTAGGATTTAAATTTATATAGTTGACTTTGCTCATCTGTGAGCAAGCTGTCAATAGAAGATTAAATTAACTGCATAAGTGTAAGATATTTACCAGCTAAATTTACGCAAAAATTTAATACTTAAACAAGTGGCAAAAAATAGTTCTTTTGATATTTATTGCGCCAAAATTGTCTGCTTTAAAGTAAACCACATTTGAAAGCTATGTTTATATTTGCACAAAATTATACCGTTGAGCCAAAATACCATTCAACAAATCTATGCACAGTCCCAGTTTTCGCTGGAATTGCAGACCACTATTGCTAATTTTGAAAAAAACAAACAGAATTTAGCTTTAAAAGGACTCGTAGGTTCTTCTCTGTCTTTTGTCTTATCCGATGCTTTCAAAGCTGCCGACAAGCCTTTTTTACTCATTTTTAACGACAAAGAAGATGCCGCCTATCACCTCAACGATTTGGAGCAATTGGTCGGTGAAAAAGAAGTGCTTTTTTATCCGGGAAGTTACCGCCGACCTTATCAATTAGAGGAAACTGATAATGCTAATGTGCTACTGCGGGCAGAAGTTTTAAACCGAATCAACTCACGCAAAAAACCTGCCCTTATAGTTACCTACCCCGATGCACTTTTTGAAAAAGTAGTTACCCGAAAAGATTTAGAAAAAAATACCCTCAAAATAAAATTAGAAGATTCCTTGTCGCTCGATTTTTTAAATGAAGTCTTGTTTGAGTATAAGTTTAAAAGAGTAGATTTTGTTTCAGAACCGGGTGAGTTTTCAGTTCGTGGTGGGATTGTTGATGTGTTTTCATTCTCGAACGATGAACCTTATAGAATAGAGTTTTTTGGCGATGAAGTAGAAAGTATTAGAACTTTTGATGTAGAAACCCAACTTTCAAAAGAGAAAGTTAGCAAAATTGCAATTATTCCTAATGTTGAAAATAAATTTTTAAACGAAACCAGAGAGAGTTTTTTAAATTATATCGCACAAAATACCCTTATTTTCAGCTCAGATTTAGACTTGCTTTTTAGTCGCTTAGCTACCTTTTTTGAAAAAGCCCAAGAAGCCTTTGAAAAATTATCGACAGAAACTAAACATGCCACACCAAAAGAATTATTTGTTGATGCCAGTTTGTTTAAAAAGGAATTGGCATCGTTTCAGCTATTAACTTCGAGCAATGAAAATACGGGAATTTCTTTTAAAACCATCATTTTCAATACCAAACCACAACCTTCTTTCAATAAAAAGTTCGATTTGTTGATGGAAGATTTCAATATCAATCATAAAAAAGGCTATACCAATTATTTGTTTTGCACCTCTGAACAGCAAGCCAAACGCTTTCATGATATTTTTGAGGAAATTACTTCGACTACGCTCAGTAACCGCACTTCGAC
>JBGSQM010000114.1:0-2021 GCA_041738035.1 Cellulophaga sp. | reverse complement strand
CTGTTTGCCGGGTGCAACGGCTTTTGTGCCAGCTTTGGTCAATAGTGGTTTGCCCAACGATAAGTTTGTTTTTGAAGGTTTTCTACCTATAAAAAAAGGGCGTCAAACCAGATTAATGTTTTTAGCCGAAGAAACAAGAACCATCATTTTTTATGAATCACCACATAAGCTATTAAAGACTTTAGGCAATTTTGTTGAATTTTTTGGGGCCGATAGGCAGCTATCTGTTTCGAGAGAGTTGACTAAATTATATGAAGAAACCATACGAGGAACTGCTGAGGAAGTTTTAAAACACTACACCGAAAAACCGCCAAAAGGCGAAATTGTGATCGTCGTTGCAGGGAAAAAGTAGTTTTTTTATAAACAATAACAATATTTCTTGTTTATTGTTATTCTAAAGAACATATGTAATTTATATTTGTTATAATAAATAACAATGTCATGCAAGATTTAATAGTCCATCAAGCCGCTTTGCTAAACAATTTATCGAGCAAAGAGCGTTATTTAGGTGAAAAAATAAATTGGGAAAACCGACTTATAGGCATAAAAGGCGCAAGAGGCGCAGGTAAAACTACCTTATTGTTACAACGGGCAAAATTCATCTTACTATAAATAATGAAGAATCGCTATACGCAACACTTGATGATTTATACTTTTTAGAAAACACATAGGTTTCGCTTGCTAAAGAATTTGTACAATTAGGGGGCACTTATCTTTTTTTGGATGAAGTTCACAAATATCCCAGATGGTCTAGAGAATTAAAACTAATTTACGGCCAGCATCCTAAGTTAAAAATTGTGTTTACTTATTCTTCTATGTTAGAAATTTACAATGGAGAATCTGATTTAAGCAGAAGGGCAATTACCTATCATCTAAAAGAACTCTCATTTAGAGAATATATCTATTTTTCACAAGGAAAACAACTAAAATCATTTTCCTTAGAAGAGCTATTAGAAAATCATAAAAACATTGCCAATGAAATTATAAGCGATGTAGAAACACCTTTAAAATATTTTAAAGAATATTTGACTTTCGGAGCGTATCCGTATCATTTACAAGGCAAAGACACGTATTTACAACGCTTAATCCAAACGGTAAATTTGATTATCGAAACCGATATGAATGCGGTAGAAAATGTAACCTATGAAGATAGTAGAAATATTAAAAAATTACTGATTGCCATAGCTCAAAGCGCTCCTTTTATTCCGAATATCAGTAAGTTGAGTGGATATTTGAAAATAAACAGAACTTTTTTGTTACACGCAATTCGTCTGCTGAGCAGAGCCGATTTAATCCTAGAAATTTACAAACCAAGTAAAGGAATAGGCGCGTTAACCAAGCCCGATAAATTGTACTTACACAATACAAATTTAATCTATGCATTAGATAAAAATAATGCTAAAATAGGTGCTATAAGAGAAACTTTTTTTGCCAACCAATTAAAGGGATTATATGAAATTAACTTACCAGAAAATGGTGATTTTTTAATCGATAAAAAATATATTTTTGAAATCGGTGGCAAAGGAAAAACAACCAAACAAATTAAAAATATAGAAAATTTCTTTATAGTTTGTGATGATATGGAGGTTGGCAGTTTAAATATTATTCCGCTTTGGTTATTTGGGTTTTTGTATTAACAATGAAAATATTAGATGATCGAGAATAAAAAAATGGAAGAATTACTCGTAAGAATTAGAGCTTGTACTTTTTGTGAGGAATACCTGCCGTTAGGCCCTAATCCTATTGTAAGCGCACATGAAAACTCTAAAATTGTATTATTAAGTCAAGCTCCTGGGAGAATTGCACATGAGCAAACAAAAGCCTGGGATGACCCAGGAGGCAGACAACTTCGAAAATGGCTAGATGTTACGGAAAATAAGTTTTATAATCCTGAAAATTTTGCGATAGTTCCGATAGGTTTTTGTTATCCGGGAAAAGCAAAAACGGGCGATTTACCACCTAGACCAGAATGTGCTCCGCTTTGGCACGAGCTTTTATTAATGCAAATGCCCAATGTAAAG
>JBGSQM010000213.1:0-14975 GCA_041738035.1 Cellulophaga sp. | reverse complement strand
CACAGCTTCGAGACAATACCAACATTTAAAAATTAAAGAATTAGAAACACAAAATTTATCTACAGATAAGCATGATTATCTTTTAAACAAAATTACCGAAAAATCTTGTACTTGTGTTGGTTTGGGTACTTCAGCCCTACTCGCTTATGGTCTTGACACCAAAACAGAAGGCAAGGGAGTGTCTGTTTGTCCTGGGCCTAATATGGCTTATTTTGATAAAACACTCAGTCTGTCTGAAATGGTGGATCATATTTATGGTAGAAACAATATTATTTCAAGAACAGATCGCCCTAATATGTTCATTAAAGAACTACATATTTACCTTGATTATTTAAAAGAATTAATCGTAGAATTCAAATTGACGCCTACAGATAAACAGGAAAAGTATATTCAAAAATTTGCAGCCAACTTAAAAGAAGGAATCGAGTATTATCAAAATTTATTTGTAAATCAAATTGAATTTTTCAATCAAGATCAAGCCAAAATTCTTGAGCAATTAAAAGAAGGCATTTTAAAGATTGATATTGAAATAGCAGCTTATGCTCTTATAGAAGTGGACGTGGAATAGGCCTAATATTAATTGCATTAAAAAATGGGTAGAAAATTAAAATTTTCTACCCATTTTTTTATAGTAATGATTTGCAAATATTATTGACAATGCTGTTTAAGGTTAACTCGCGTTTAAACTACGTAATTTCTCACTATTTTAATAAGACTTAACAGGTAAAAAAATCAAAATGTTTCAATTGCGCATTTAGAATCAAATCCATAATCTTGACCATAATTATAACCCCAGTATTCGACCCTATTATAAGCGCCAAGAGACTGTAAACCGTTATCGGATAATAAAATAAATAATGGATATAATTTAGTTGGAATCTCTTTTTTAAATTCTAAAGTTTTACCATCAAAAACATGAATTTTCTTTTCTTTCTGGACGGAGGCATAAACATCCCCATTTTCATGGAATAAAAAATTAAAATATTTTTTACCAGTAATACTTCCCAAATTTACTTCCTTAGATAAATCATTTATATTAAAAAAATGACCTTCAATACCAGTTATAAATTTTGATTTATCATTATTCCATGTAAAAATAAACTCGTCGATATCATCACCATCCAAATTATTTCCAGATGTATTGATGGTCTGAAGTAAGGAGAAATCCCATCCTTCATTCAAATCTAAATCTGATTTAAACTCATAAATAGAAGCCCAAGAATTATTTGGAGATGACCCTAAAGTTAATAGCTTACGATTACCCAAAACTTCAAAATATTTAAAACCATGTCCTGCACCAAATTTGAAAGACTGGCCTGTTACAAGATCAATATAATCAAACGCAATGTCATCAACAAAATAAAGCCTATCCCCAATTATCCCAAAGGTTTCAAAATCATGATCAATTTTGGCATTATATTGCTTTTCTATTATGTAGGTATCCTTATTTATGAAGGATATTTTTCCCTTCAAATCGGCGGCAACAATAGTATTATGATCAAAAATAAACTTATCATTAAAAAAAATATTTTTACCCAAATCAATTCTTTTAACAATCTGATTAAAATTAAGGTCATATTGGCTAAGTTGCACATTGTCCCATTTGTCCGTAATATGATAAATATTATTTTTAATTGGATCTTTAGAAACCTGAAAAGGTACTCTTTTAAATATGGGAAAATCTCTAGAGAAAACTTGCGGTTCACTTGAAGTTTCTAAAAAAGCAGAAGAATTATCCGTATTTAATCGATAATTTACTTTTACAACATATTTGATTTTTGGTAGGTACGTTACATCTGTGTCTATGAAGCTATCTGATGAGGATGGTAAACTTGCAATTAGATCAAAAGAATTTTGTTGACTATCCTCGAATTGAGCTTCACGATAAATTAATAGATCTTCAATAATAATGTCTTTCCCTTTTGATAATTCCCAAGTTAACTTTACTTCGTCATTTGTTGGATTAAAAGACGATATGATAAATTCAGGTGTTGTCAAATCTGGTTCATTTTCAGGGTTACAACCAAAGAGAATTAAAAAAATAAACGCGTATAAAAAGTATTTATAAAATCTCATCCATTATAGTTTTTTTTAATTTATAGGTAGCGATATTTTTTTTAAAATATATTTCATTATTAAGCAGAAAAAAGTCGCCTAATTCATAAGCAAAACCAAGGTTATGCTCAACAATATTAGCTAGAAAACCACCTTCAAAATCTTTAAAGCCTCCACGAGGACTTCCAGATGTAATTAGTTTGTCTTTGTAAACCATATAAATATCGTTTCCTAATGTATCAAAAGTTAAATCAGGATTTAATCTATGGCTATTATTATCGAAATTCATATAAAGTGATTCTTTATGCAAGAAACCACTCCAGTGACCCGTTTGTCTAAATTTAAAATGGTTTAACATTAACTCATTTACAACCACCGACCAAGTTTGTGTTACTTCATCATATTGATAACTATTTAATACATCTAAAGCGTTATTGTTTACTATGGTTTTTCCATGAAGCATATAAAGTGTTTCTTGAAAATGAAGCATAAAAACAGATTGTCTATTATCTAAATACGGAAGTATAATTTTCTGTTCTATTAAGGTATCTAAATTTATTTTAGATAACACTCTAGTAGTCTCATTTATATTTTTTTGAACATAAATAACACCATTATTATTGTAAATAACATTATCTATAAAACCAAAAAATCTACTATTGGGCACCTCAATCCATTTTTGAGTAGAGGGTAAAAACTCGTACAAAGCAACAGAGTTGTTAATAGAGTTTTCACGATTTCTAAAAAAAGCATAAGCCTTATTATTATACACTACGGTTTGGTAATTGGCGTACCCAGGATCATAATCTACAACTATTGCATTATTTTTTATTTCCCAGTTTCCAGTTAGTTTAATTTCGTGATCAGCCATTTTATAAACAATTTGGTTTATAAAAAAATCTTTATAAGGTCCTTCGGGATAGTTTGATCTGATGGTATGAGTTACTCCGCTAAAAATAGTACACTCTTTACCATCTACGAGTAAAGAACTAAACTGTCCACTTGGATTAAAACCTGAACCTTCTAGTACGAGCTCATCTCCTACCCAAAAGTCCCCCAAATCATTGGTAGATATGGATGGTTTGGCTAATTTTAAAGATTGTGTTGCTATCACCTCTTGTAATTGGGCTTTTATCTTAACATCAAGGTTGCTTTTATCTAAACTATTTGGAATATAAATTTGAATTTCATTATAATTAGCGGTAACAACATCAGCTTCATACCCACTCACAAAAACTTTAATAAAATCTCTATTCTGATCAAAATTATCACCTTTAATTGTTAATACTTGTTGAAAAGAAATTTCTGATTTGTCATAACCAGTTATGATCGGTGTTTTTAGTAGAAATGTTTGTTCTAATACATTTTCATTAGTATTTAAATCAATTATTCTAACTGTAGGGTTAAATCGTTTTATAGTTCTAGGAACTATTACTTTTATTTTTTTGTTGGTAATGTAATTTACATCCGATTCTTCATTATCGAAGAATACCTGAAGTTTACCTTTTTCAAAATTTTGACCGTTAATAACAATTTCTTCATTTAACAAGGCGCTAGGTAAATTACTAAATTTTGGTTTCTGATAACTTTCTTCTATAGTACATGAAAAAAAAGAAAAAAGAAAAATTAGAGTGAAAATCGTAATTATATATTTTAGTTTGCCCATTAATTAGTGTGGATCTGTAGTTATTGTATAACGTATCATTTCTTTATTATCGTATCCAAATTCACCAGCACCCATAGAAATATATAAGTAATTTCCTTCCCCATAAAGTGTGTGATCCATTAGTTTTAAAAGCATTGGCGTTTTTTCAGACCATCTTTTTGTATTTAAATTATAGGCATACATGAACTGCTCGGGATATTGACCCCATCTACCACCACTAAAATAGAGTACGTTATTATACACATATAAATTATTATCATAATGAAATGTACCTTTTCCCACTGGAAATCCTATATTTTCCCAAAGACCACTATTTACATCGTAAACCATTATCTGGTCGTCTAAAACATCTAAATAAAGTTTACCATTTTTTTCGAATAACTTTGTTACTGCAACTGCTCCTAACAAATTTTTTAAATTAGGTTGATTCGTTAAGGAATATTCATTGTTAGTCAAGTCATACTTATACAACATCATATTAGATGTATTTTCGGCTCTTTTCATTAATAAGTATGCATAATCACCAGAGATTACTCCTCTATGCATAAATAATCCGTTTTGAATATTAAGTTCTTTCACAGACCATAATTTTGTTTGCATATTATAAATTAGGAAATTATTACTGTATGCCAAGTAAATATTGTCACCTACCACCGAGATATTGTGGTCATTAAATATATAATTACTTATATTAATCATATTGGTTTCATACGTTGTCCATCGTTCAGAACTTGTATTAAATTCATAAATACCATTGTAGCCAATACCATATAATTTTCCATTATATTCGAAACTAGAAGAAAATTTACCTAAGTTGTTAGGGTGTTCATAGTTTTCAAAATTCTCATAAGGCTCTATGCCATTTACAGTACCTACTTTGGTTATTTGATCACCATAAAGTAAAAGAATTTCGGTTTCTTGTTGCAATGGATTATTATAAGGAAGGATTATATCTACCCTATTTGAACTTGCGTTTAATTTTGTACATGCAAAACCATTGGCCATAAAACCATATGAAGAAAGCTTATCTAAATTAGTTCCAAAAATTGTAAATATATCTTTTCTAGTTCCAGAATTAGATGAAATATTAGTTGCGCTTATACTACTAAGTTCAAATTGTACCTCATTGGAAATTTGACCACCAGTAACAACTTTTACAGTATGAGTACCTGGCTTTAAGGTACTAGGAATCCTAAAGACAATATTTTTATTAGAAACGGTATAACTAGAATTATAAGGATTTACAATTTCAACATTATCAATAAAAACTTGTGTTACTTTATCATAACCAAAATCTAAACCATTTATACTTATAGAAGAATTATGAAAATAAGTGTTATCTGATAAACCTTCAATGAAGGGTTTAAAAACTTTAAAATTCTTTTCAGTTGAACCATAGGCCGTCGTAAGACTTAACTTAAGCTCTCCTACTTTATCAAAAACAAATTTAGGATAACGGTTGTAAACGGCTTCTAGCCATGGTGTTAATAATAGAGTTAAAATTCCGTCACTAGCAACGGGTTCAAATTTATAACTGCGATCGGAGGTATGAACCTCCCCAATTTTAACATTATCATTATAACCCAAAAAATATTTTGTTTTAATCTTAATTTCTTCGTCGTATAAATGATATTTTTCTTTATCAAAAGAAATAATTTCTGGAGGCAACATTGTTATGTCTTCTGATAATTCAAAACTTCCTGTTTTGAGAACCAGTTTTGGATTTTCTTCTTCAAAATAACTATCAATAATTATTTTTATTTCTGTTTTTGAAGAACTTAAAATTTGTTGTTTTGTATTACCAATAAAGACTTCTAAAGGTTCATTACGTTGTTTAAAATAGTCGCCTTTTACTATTAGTGTGTCTAGAAAACCTGTTTTGCGCTTATTTAGTTCTCGAATTACTGGTGTAGTACTTTGATAAAATGCTTTCTTTTCAATAATTTGATCAAGTACTTGAATTTTTACATCTAATAATCCACTAGGGAAATCTTTGGTTACTTTAACTTGTAATTTATTTATTTCTTGAATATCATCTATCGCTAATTCGAAATCTCCAATCCAAACTTTACTTATATATGAAAGAATATTTTTACCGTAAAATAAAACACTCTCACCAACATAACGTTCTGATGGTGAAATAGAATCTAAAACAGGACTATCAAGTACAAAAAATTTTTTATCTTCATTTACTTTTCCACAAGTAGTTACTTTAATCGGAAGTTTTGAAGTTGAAACGTTAGGTAAAACAACTACTTTAATGAGGCTATCAGATTCAAAAATTACTTTTTGAATTGCCTCACCAAGATGAAAAAGATTTTTATTGGTTTCAGAAGATGTACAAAAATTTTTACCAGTGATTAAAATAGTATCATTTATAAAACCATTTAAAGGTGAAATTTTATTTATCGAAAAATTATTTTCGACTTTACTCACAAAAGTTAAAGTATCCCCGTAAAAAAAAGTATTTTTGGCAAAAATAAATGGAAAAATAGTGTAAGATTCACCTTTGGCTAAACCTGAATTAACCTGTAATTCAAAAGTTTTTTCTTTTAAAGCCCCAAGACTTATTTTATCGTAAAAAGATCCATTTTTTTGTAGTATAACTCCATGATCAGAAACAACAATAGACTGTGTACTTTCTATTCTTAGTTCAGTTTTCGTACTAATACCAAATTCAGTATTATTAACTATTTTAAAAGAGGTTATATCTATTTTATCAAGCTTATTTAATGTATCTACTGTCTCTTCCTCAGTAACACAAGCAAGGACGAGTATTAGAATAAAACTGGTCAATAACAAAAATTTTTTTAACATAAAATAGTCTAAGGAATATTTAAAATTAAGAAATTAAATGAATTAAGACCCAAAAAACCCGCTCTAATACCCAATTGATCTGTAAAAGACTAATAAAAAAACGAAACAGACCTATAAAAACTACTAAAATCAACTAAAAATCTTTCCTCTTTGCTTTAAAAGATAAATACCAGATCGGAATTATTGTCCATAAGGTTAAAACGGTCATCGATAAAATTAAACCCAAATTAGTCCCAAAAAACTGCTTAAAAACAGCTCCTGTATAGCCCAAAAGTGCAGAAATATCAAGCTTTAAAAGTATTAGAGTTCTTGATAAATCTATAGGGTTAAATAAGATTGCTCCAAGAGAAAAAGAATCTAATGGGTATTCTTCAAAAACTATGAGCGACATTAAAAAAATACCATCATAAATAACGGCTAAAAACAACCAAGTAAGTACGGCATAACCAAAACCTTTAATTTTATTTTCGTTGGATATCGCAATGATAAATGCCAAAACTGTAAAAATTAAAGTCAAAAATGCGCCAGTTACGAGTAACAGAGAAAAGTCAAAAATGGCATCGCTTTTAAACAAACCATATACAACAAAAGGGATACCTAAACCCAGAACCAAACTAAGGGTCAGCGATCCTGCTACGCCAAAATATTGACCTAAAAAAATAGAAGATCGTTTTATGGGTTGTGCCAGTAAAAGCTCCGTAAATTCTTTGGAATTGTAATAATACATAACCCCAAAAATAGTTCCGATTAACGGTACAAGCACAATAATAATATTCATGAGGGTAATGACCGCTTTAGAGACATCGTTATTCAAAAATAGCAAGACAAAACCGAGAAGTAAATAAAACAGAAAATAAACGTAGCTCCAACGGCTGCGCATTAAATCGTAAAAACTATATTTTAAAATCTTAAGCATGGCGATCTGTATTTGCTATGGTTGCTATTGCGTGTTCAAAATCGGCCTGATTGGTTTTTTGTAATAATTCAGGAACCGTTCCTCTAAAATAAATTTTACCTTCTAATAAATAAACAATTTCATCGGCTATTTCCGCTACAAATTGCATGATATGTGAGGTTAGTAGAATAGTTTTTCCACGCTTTTTTTCTTTCTGAATTAACTCCTTTAAACGAATAACGGCCAATGGATCTAAACCATTGGTAGGTTCATCTAAAATAATAATAGGACTATCGAACATAAAAGCCAAAACAATATTTACTTTTTGTTTGGTGCCACCAGAAAGTGTGGCTAATTTTTTATCCAAGAAAGGACTTAATCCAAAAATTTGAATCAAACTTTCTTCATCGCTAGGTTTTTGGCGAAGATCTTTTATCATGGTTATAAGCTCTTTAACCTTTAAATTTCCAGGAAATTCAGCAATTTGGGGTAAATATTCTATTTCTTGACGGTATTCCCAATTGTTTTTAATGGATTTGCCTAACACAGAAATAGTACCCTTATTAGGAAGCACCATTCCCAAAATAGCTTTAATTAGTGTAGTTTTACCAGAGCCATTAGGTCCTAAAACTGCAAAAATGCCACCTGTATTTATGTGTAAATTTAAGCCTTCTAAGACTTGGTTTTTACCGAATTTTTTATACAAATTTTCTACTTGAATCATTTTATTCTTTTCATTAGTGGATTGGAGTCCATAAGATTATCAGGGGTAAAAACTGGAGAAACTTTTTCAGAAAAATCTATAATATCCATAAATAAACTACGCAGTAAAACAATTGTTTCGGGGGTTCTATTGACAATGTATGAAAATAATTTAACGGGGCGGTAAGGCACATCACCAATACCATTTTTATCTAAATCGTATCCAGTGTAATCGCTCCAATAATTTTGGTCAAAAACATTATCGTTAAGATTGCTATTATAAGAAATATCAAAGGAATTGTGCAAGAAATTATTTTCGGTAAACTTATTTTCATAACATGCACCTAAAACTTTTATCGCCCAGCCATTTTTAGCAAAGGTGTTATTTTTGTAATTTATTCTGTTTGAGCCTTCAATATTAATTCCAATAGTATTCTCTTCAAAAGTATTTCCGATGATTTCGGCATCATTAATTTCTTTTAATAACATTCCAAAAGAAGCGGTGCCCCAATTGTATTTAAAGGTATTATTCTCCATTCTTATTCGTTTTGAAAACATTACCGCTACTCCAGCGCCATTATTTTCAAAAGTATTGTTGGTATATACATCATCATTTGAAAACATAAAATGCAAACCATACCTAAGGTTATTGATGCTTTTGTTGTTATTTATAAGAATATGATCTGAAAATTCTAAATAAATACCATCACGTGCGCCTTGAACCATATTGCGACTTACTTCTATATTTTTTGAATACCATAATTGAATACCATTTCCTGAATTATATTCATCCTTTGCCTCGCCTATTATTTTATTGTGATATACTTTTCCGTTATTAGATTTTTCAATATAAATACCAAAAAATAATTTTTCTAAGACCACATTCTGAATTAAAAAATGCTCACTTTTTACGACCCGAATTGCCGCATAGTCTGATGTGTAACTAGTACCCACGTTGATTATAAAAAGTCCGTCTATAGTTACATTATTTGAGGCAATTCTAATTATTTCGCCTTGTTTTTCACCATCAACAACCGGATAATCTTCCCCTAACAAGGTCAAAGGTTTATCCACAATGATATTAAACTCTTTATAAGTGCCTTTTTTAATTAATAAGGTATCAAAATCAGCAGCAATTGCAATTCCTGCTTTAATGGTTTTAACCTCACAGGTATTGCAAATAGGAATTGTTTTACCATAGGAAAAATATCCTGCAGTAAACAATGTAAAAAATAGTACTCCTTTAAAATTTAGCATTATCTGATAATCAAAAATTTGGCATTCTCTTTGGCTTCAACCCAATGAGAATTTTGTTTGGAAAAACTAAAATGTTGCTGAGTTGTTAGCGTAAAAATTTCATTATTGATATGAAAAACTATAACTCCTTCAAGCACAATTAAATGTGCATCGGTTGGAGAAGTGTGTTCGGGAAAAATGGCATCTTTTTCTAAACTGATGCTCAAAATTTCAAGAACATCGGTTTTAGCTATTTTCTGAACTTGCAGTGCCTCAAATTTTTGATTTTTTATGGTATTATCTATAGTGTACATAAACTAATTTTTTTATTTCTTTTTTGCAAAATTTTCTTTAATACTGCCCCAAGTATAAAGTTCTCCTTGATTTTCGTTTTTAACATTTTCAGCAGCTTCTTTACTCTTGAAAGCACTTAAATAGGCACCCATGGGGCTTGGGATATTTTTACTTATTAAATAGGTTGCTTGAGTAGCATCTGTTAATTTACCAGGCATTGTATAATCAGTAACTAAAAACATTGCAATAGTAGCGTTATCCACATCCTTTAAATTATTGATCATACATTCAGTAGCATCAAATTTAAAGCTCTTGCCTTTTTTGGTTACAAATTGTGCAGCGTGTTGTTTGTCAACGATTGTCATACTGCAAAAATGACAACCATCAGCGCCATAATTTATGGGTTCTGGCCTTATGGAACATGAAGCTAGAAACAAAACAAAAAACAGATAATTTATTTTTTTCATACGTTAAATTTTTTGTGTTAAACTGATTATGTGGTGATTAAAAGTAAAAAGGCAATAGGCGATAAAGGAAAATTATATTTATTGATATTGTCATTTAAATATCGGCTGTATGGGTCCATTTTCTGTTTTTTATAAATTTTGCACCACGGTAAATTATAGTTAACTCATTGGGTCTTATAAGGTTTTATGCTGCCTTGGGAGTCCTATTCGTTCTCCCTACAAAAAATGCAATAAGGGTTAAAGACATTCCCACAAACATCATATAAGCACCAGCTCTTGGCCATGAAGCTACATCAAAATTTAGCATTTTGGCGTTACCAATTAATGGTGGTTTATAACTCATTGGCGTACCATCAGGGTTTGCCATTTTCATAATGGCGTGAGGATCTAAGTTTGTGCCATAATCTACCATCCAAGCATTAAAATCGTACATTCCTAAAACGCCTAAAATAGACATTAAAATAAACCAACCCATAAACCAATTATAGCTTACTTTCCCCATAAAACCTAAAAATCCGATAAGGACTCCCAAAAACACCATGGCACCGATCACTATTGGAAAAGCACTAAACTCCCACATATCTGCCGGTTTAGGAATAGTTTTCATTCCTATATAATGGTTAAGACCGTCTATATTTTGAATATCAAATTCATTAAAACCTCTTATACCATTTATATAAATATTCATCCCCAACGGTTCTGGATATTGTGGAGCACCCAACATAATATTCCATAAAGGAAAAAAATACAATCCCAAAAGAAACAATGAACCAACCATCATTATAATACTCGCTTTTTTCATAATATCACATTTTAAAATTATATATTGCTTTGGTGGCTAAAGGTTGTTTTTTGGTTGTAAAAAAGCGGGCAGGTTGAACAACTTACCCGCTTTAAGTTTAAAAGAAATATTAATGGAGCTTTAATCTTCTCCTAAAGACCATGTTAGTTCTGTGTTAGCATCTGCTGCGGAAACTCGCACATATCCCTGCATTTCTTGGTGTAAGGCAGAACAAAAATCTGTACAATAAAATGGCCATACGCCGACTTTTTTAGGTTCCCAAACTGATGTTTTTGTTTGTCCGGGCATAATTAAAAGACCTGCTGTATTTTGACCAATCATCGCAAAACCATGAGGTACATCAAAATCTTGTTCGTGGTTGGTGATATGGAAATATACCTTATCGCCTACTTTTACCCCTTCTATATTATCTGGTGTAAAGTGGCTACGAACCATAGACATATAAATATGTACTTCATTACCATTACGTTCTACTCTTGCTTGGTCTGGCGTTATTACTGCTTGAGGATGTTTGTTATCATCTAAACGGAATATCTTTTTAGACTTAGGCGCTAACATTTCGGCAGGGATACCCGCTGCATAATGTGGCTCTCCATGCGTTGGAAAATCATAAATCAATTCCATTTTATCGCCTGTAATATCATACAATTGCGCAGAGTGCTCTAATTCAGGTCCTGTAGGTAAGTATCTATCTTTGGTAATCTTGTTTAAACTAACCAAATATTTACCAAAAGGTTTTCTAGAGTTTCCTCCAGGAATCATGTTATGACCAACGGAATAAAATGCAGGTTTTCTGTCGATAACCTCCCAAGTACCTAGTTTCCATTTTACTACTTCTGACGAAATAAAGAAGGTAGTATAAGCATTTCCTTTTCCATCAAACTCGGTATGTAATGGACCTAAACCCCCACTTTTTACAGTGCCTGCTAGCACATCTTCGAACTTTAAAATTGGAATGCCATAAGCTTCTCCATCAAACTTTTTTCCTTCAATCGCGGCAAGCATCTTATCGAAAGAGTGTACGGTTAAATCCGCAGAAAGTTTACCGTTGCCAATAATATACGCTCCTGTTGGATCTACATCGCAACCGTGTGGAGATTTTGGTGTTGGTAAGAAGTAAACAGCTCCTGGAACTTTTAAAGGATCTACTGTTAAGACTTCTTTCATCATGGTAGAAGTTGCCATATGCGTTTCATCACTATAAACATTATGGGCATAGTTGGCTGGTACCATAGTGCCGCCACCATTATTAACATATTCTTCAATTTTTTTCCAGTTTACTGCTGCAATAAAATCCTTATCGTTTTGTGAGGCGTTTACTTCTAACAATGAATTTGCTTCTTCCGTATTATAAGTAGTAAAGAAGAACCAACCGTGAGATTTATCACGCCCTGGATGCGAAAGATCATAGTTAAAACCAGGCATCATTAATTGAAATTTAATGGCCATGCGACCCGTTTCTGGATCTACACTAATAAATGAAAGCGATCCTTTAAAATTACTCTTATAGTCTTTTATAGGCATATCGCGTTGCGGTATCGGCACTGAAAAACGAGTTCCAGCTACTACATACTCTGTGTTTTCTGTAATGAAAGAAGAACTGTGGTTACCTGCACTATTAGGCACCTCAATAATTTCTGCAGTTTCAAAAGTTGTTAAATCAATACGAGCAATACGCGGCGTATTATTCCCATTAATAAAAATCCATCGGCCATCTAATTCACCTTTTGTTTGCGAAATATCCGGGTGGTGTGCGTCATCATAAGGTACAAAACCAAAAGAGGTTTCAAACATTGGCTTTGTTTCTTCAGAATAGCCATAGCCATTTGTGGGAAATTGAGAGAATACCGGAATTTCTTTAAACATGCGACCAGATGGCAAGCCATAAACCGTAAGGTTACCGCTATATCCACCAGACATAAAGGCGTAAAATTCATCATATTCACCCGGAGCTACATACACTTTTTCGGCATTATTAGAATTAAGTGCGCCACCAGTGGAATTTTTGCCATTCTGATTACCGCAGCTAAAAAGCATTGCAGAACCTAAAAGGGCTACTACATAATATTTATAATTTTTCATTCGTGTTTATTTATTTAATGTTTATACTTTAATTTAATTGGATTATTGAGTTGGAGGTAAGATTACTTTGTCCACAACATGGACAATACCGTTACCGGCTGGAATGCTGGCTAAAATCTTAGCACCACCAACATATACATCTTCACCTTTTACTTCAATAGTGGCATTAGTATCGTCTGCTTGTCCGATTTTTTTAAACTTTTTTAAAAATTCTTTGTCGTAATTTCCGGCTGTTACATGATGCTTTAAAATATTTGCCAAAGCGTCCTTATTTTCTGGTTTCAATAAATTATCAACAGTACCTTCCGGTAGCGCTGCAAAAGCTTCATTTGTTGGTGCAAAAACCATTAAAGGTCCTGCATTGACTAATGAGTTTTCTAATCCTGCAGCTTTTACCGCCGCAACCAAAGTAGTATGGTCAGGAGAACCTATTGCAATTTGTAGGACGTTAGGTGTTGAACCGTCATCTTCAATAAATGCTTGACCCTTTTTTTCAGCTCCCGAGGTAGTCTCCATAGTTGCGCTGTTGGTGGTAGTCGTGTCGTTTTTATTCTCGTTTTTACAAGAACTTATCAGCAACAATGTAGCCATTGAGGCTAATAAAATTTTAAGGTTGATTGTTTTCATAAGGATTGTTATAAGTTTATTCGTAGTACGTATTGAGTTATTATAAAAAATAATATACTATCTTAATTATTCATTGCTTTTTACACAATACTATTTTATAATGTTCTGTAATATTCTAAGATCGCTCGCGTTTGTTCTACCGTTAAATTCTGGTTAGACATTGCTGCACCGTTGAATTCTACCAATAAATCTTTAGCGCATTGATCTTCTTCAGTCATAAGTTTCGGGTCTAGAATCATATTCATAATCCATTCTGGGCTTCTACGTTCTAGAATACCTTTTGGAGAAGGACCAATGAAGCGTTTGTCGATTTTGTGACAAGCCGTACAATTTGTTTTAAAAATTGCTTCCCCAGCTGCTGCCATTTCGGTATTGATTTCAGCATCTAAAGTGATTGATTTAATTTGTCCGACTCCCTTATCTTCTAAGGTTATTCGTTCTGATGCGGGGACTTGATTGCCAGCCTCGGGAGTTTCTGATACTTTTTCTGTGGTTTTAGTTCTACCTACGGTAAAACCTTCTTTTTTTTCTTCTTTACCACCGCAGCTCAGTAGCAATAGTGAAAAAACTAGGGTTAAACTTTTAATTATAATTTTCATGATTGTTGTTTTTAAAATTAATAAGACAAAATTACAAGACATTAAAATGAAAAAACATGATATAAATCATATAAAGGATAAAAAAGTCTTTTAATCTTTATATCCTTAAATCCTATTAAAGTCTTATAATTTTTATATTTGTAAAAAAAACAAAATGCTATCTAATTCTTCAAAATATGCGGTTACCGCGGTTTTATACCTGGCAGTAAATGCCTCCCCTGAAAACAAAATACAAGCGAAAGACATTAGTGAACCAACAGCGATTCCGAAAGCTTATTTGTCTAAAATATTACAGGAATTGTCAAGACATCATATCGTATCCTCCGTAAAGGGGCCAAACGGAGGCTTTTATTTAAGTGAAGAAAACAGAAACGTAAACTTAATAAAGATAATAGATTTAATTGATGGAGAAGATCGCTTAAAATCGTGTGTTTTAAGTATAAAGGATTGTAATGCTGATCATCCCTGTCCTTTACATAGTATGGTGGGGCAAACCAAAGCTCGTTTTTTTGTTAAAATGAAAACCACCACTATTAATGATTTAGTATTTGACATTAAAGAAGGAAAATCGTTTTTACCTTTGTAGAAAGTTTTAAGACCGTTGCACGGTCTTGCATAATTTGAATACATTTCGTATCTTTTTACTATGGAAATAGTAAAACATCCCACCTTAGCAGATAGCGTTTGCGATTTACGAACACGCAAGATAAAGCGCACTTTTTTCACTCAAATC
>JBGSQM010000212.1:0-5821 GCA_041738035.1 Cellulophaga sp. | reverse complement strand
ATAGCTCCTTTATCGTACAAACGCTTATTTAAATTATAGACACGCTCAGCTTCAATTAAACTATTTTCAACATCTGTAAATTGATTTTGTCTGTTAATGGTGTTCTGGCGAGCAGCATTCTGAGAGATTTGCATCTGCGTTAATAAATTATATACTGAAGTTTCTTGATTGATTAGACTTAATTCTAAATCCGTATTTGACAAACGTAAAATTGGCTCTCCCTTTTTCATTACGGCACCATCTTCTACAAACTTTTCCTCAACACGTCCGCCTTCTAAAGCATCCAAATAGATGGTGGTTATTGGGAGGACAATACCATTTACAGGAATATTTTCTTGAAATATATCTTTTGAAACTACATTTATGGAAATTCGCTCTTTTTCAACATTTAACTTGGAACCTCCAGAAGTTTGCATAATAACATAAACAATTAATGCAACTAATGCTATTACACCTGCTGCAAGACCTATTTTTTGATTTGAAAACTTCTTCTTCTGAATTGGAACGTCCATTGTTGATTTTTGATTTACATAATCTTTATAGTGAAGATAATGCCAAAGTTATAAAATATTAACTATCAGTTACTTATATCCTTAATGAAATGTAAAAGTGTCCGTTTTTGATACACTTTCTGTTCGAAAATGTACACTTTTTTACTATAAAATATTTTTAGTTTTACAATCTTTATAAGCCCAAGATAAAATCGTAATATTGTATGGATGGTATTAAAAAACGCTACAATATTAGTTATAGACGATGATGTTGATGTTTTAACGGCATTACGACTGCTATTGAAACCACTCGTTAAAGAAGTAGTAACAGAAAAAAATCCGAGCAATATTTCTTCGCACATAGAACGTTCCAATTACGACATCATCATTTTAGATATGAACTTTAATGGCTTAGTAAATACAGGCAACGAAGGTATATTCTGGTTGAATAAAATTCGGAAGCAAAAACCTGAAACCTCAGTTATTCTCATGACAGCTTATGCCGATATTGATCTGGCTATAAAAGGGTTAAAAGAAGGAGCTGCTGATTTTTTAATGAAGCCATGGAAAAACGAAAAAATTATTGATACCATTACGACCATATTAGATAGCAAAAAAGCGAATAACACTAAAAAAAAATACCTCAATTCTAGCACTATTGAGATTATTGGCGATAGTGATATTATGAATGATGTTTATATAAAGCTTAAAAAAATAGCTCCTACGGATGCCAATGTTTTGGTTCTTGGCGAAAACGGGACGGGAAAGGATTTAATTGCCAGAGCACTTCACGATAATTCTAACAGAAAAGATAAGCCCTTTATAAAAGTTGATGTTGGTGCACTTACCTCCTCCCTTTTTGAAAGTGAATTATTTGGCTACAAAAAAGGCGCGTTTACAGATGCTAGAGAAGATAGAAAAGGACGATTTGAATCAGCAAATGGCGGCACTCTATTTCTAGATGAAATAGGAAATATAAGTTTAGGTCAGCAAGCAAGATTGTTAACCGTTTTACAGAATAGGCAAGTTACACCTTTAGGTTCAAATGACTCTATACCTATTGATATAAGATTAATTTGCGCTACAAATATAGATCCCGTTATTCTGGCTGACGAAAAAAAATTCAGGAAGGATTTAATTTATAGAATTAACACCGTGGATATTATTGTACCACCTCTTAGAGATCGTGGTACAGACATTACTGAACTGTCTCGTCATTTTATAAATTTATATAGCGAAAAATATAATAAAAATCCATTCTCATTTGATTCCGGATTTATTTCAAAATTAAAAAAACACGATTTCCCAGGTAATGTACGAGAACTTCAATATGTGCTCGAGCGCGCTGTTATTATGACAGATGGTTCTGTTCTAAAACCAGAAGATTTAGTATTTTCATCTATTGAAAGGTCTACAACAACTACAAGTAGCATCACTAAGAGTTTAAATTTAGATGACATTGAAAAAAATGCCATTCTTACAGTTTTAGAAAAAAATAAAGGTAATGTTTCTAAATCTGCCAAAGAACTCGGCATCACGAGAGCTGCTTTATATAGACGATTAGAGAAGTATGAACTATAGCGCATACATCTTTAAACTATTTTTTAGAATTCTACTTATGATAAGTTTAATTCTAGCTTTTATTTATACCATTTACAAAGTCGAAACGGCGTATGCAGTCATCATCAGTATTGCATTATTTTACATACTTATGGACACTTACACTTTTATAAAAAGGCGGTTTGTGGCTATGGATGATTTTTTTGAGGCCGTAAAATATCGTGACTTTTCGAGATGGTTTCCAGAAGACCGAGGCCCAAAAGATATTCGGTTTTTATACAAAGGCTTCAATGAAATCAATACAACCATAAAAGAAATTAACTCCCAAAATCAGGCACAATATGTGTATCTCCAAAAGATTCTTGAAATGGTAGATATTGGTATTATGGCTTATAATTTGGAATCTGGAAATGTGCTTTGGAGTAATGATTCCTTTGGAGAAATTCTAGATATACCTTCTTTTAAAAACATACGATTTGTTGAAAACAGAAAACCTGAACTATTTAATACCATTTTTGAAACCTATCATAGAGAGCCTGATTCCATATCAATTGCTTTACAGAATGAAAGTATAAAAATATTGATTTCGGATACGGTATTTCAAGTTGAAGATGATGCTTTTAAGTTAATCGTGATTCAGAATATTGATGATACCTTAAACAAAAATGAATCGGAATCTTGGAAGAAATTATTGAGTGTAATGACTCATGAAATCATGAACTCCATTACACCTATCTCCTCTTTAGCCGATACGCTTCAAAAAAACTTACAAATCGCTATTGAAAATCCAAAAGAAACTCGATTGGAATTGGAGGACTTAAATGCTGGTGTAAAAACTATAAAAAACCGAAGCGAAGGACTTTTAAAATTCGCTAAAACCTATCGTAGCTTAAGCAAAGTAACGCATCTTAATTTGCAACGAGTAAAAATTGAAGACTTATTCAACAATATCCAAAGACTTATGGAGCCTTCTATAAGGGCGAAACAAATTGCTATAGAATTCAACCTTACATCGCCAAAAATTGAACTTGATATCGATACACACCTTATAGAACAGGTCTTAATCAACCTTATTTTAAATGCTGTTGATGCTTGCAAAAATCAACACGAACCCAAAATTAGAGTGCTTGCATCTCAAAATCCAAATAGAGATATTGTTATTAAAGTTTTGGATAATGGTTCTGGTATTCCCGAAGATATTTTAGAGAACATCTTTGTCCCTTTCTTTACCAGTAAAGCTACTGGAAGTGGCATTGGTCTAAGCCTTTGTAGGCAAATAATGCTCCTTCATAAAGGAAGAATCATTGTAAAAAGTGTTGAAGACAAAGGCTCTGTTTTTAGTCTGATTTTTTGATTTATATTCTCAAAAAAGGGAACATTTCTAATGATTCTAACTCTATAAAGGTAATATGATTATGAGTAATCAAAAAATATAATAAATTTCTTTAACCTTTTCATAATTGGAAAGGACGGACGTAGTATACCACCCCCGCCGGATTAAAGTGAGCATAGCAATATTTATTGCAAACCCTTTTATAGCATAGTCTGAAACAATTTTTTAAATGGTTCAAGAAATTCCGTTTTCATTGGTGCACTTTGACCTTTCTTTTCGGTGAACCGTTTTAAACTGATTTCCGCGCGTTTACTATCTACGGTAATATGGGCATAAATGGGTGCTAAATCATCCTTTATTTTGGCGATAATCAACCAAAAATAAATACTAAAATTCTTTGAAGTCTGCATAAACTCTCGCTTTAAATTCATAATCGATTTATTTACGAAAGTCAAATCTATTGAACTACCAATAAAGTAAAAATTTTAGCAGTAAATCAGGTAACCGAATAGGTAACCTTTGATTTGATAATAAAGCCAATCTTATGATTTCAAGAAAAATGAAAATCCTTGATTTTCATAAGATTAGCTATATTTTAGTGCCTATTGACACCGTAATTGTCGGGGTGGCAGGGTTATACCCTTTCCCCATAATATTATATATATCAATCAGTTACAGATTCCGAAACTTAACTGTTAGCCGATTTGTTGACGATATTATAAATGAACCTAAAGTAAAATGCTTTACTTTCTGACGGTGCAAATATATAATTTGTATTATTTCAAACCAACATAAAAAGTCATTTATTTCATGGCACTTAATACTGCTTCAATTTCTGTCCATTATGTCTTAACACTCCTATTAAATATCCTTAAGTTTCTCGTTGCAAAATACATTAAAATTGAATAATCAACTGTTTCATTATAGGTCTTTTAAGCGATTGACTTCTATAGAAAAGTTTGAGGTAGAGAGTATTCATACAATATTACCGAAATATAAACGTCGCAAAATATTTTCCGGAAAAGGGACGGCATAAAGCCATCGCTTCTTCCATCGCTTATTTATTCCGTTTCCTTTCCACTTCAAAATTTTATCTTCCGTTTGGGTTCTGCTCAAATATTGTTTAATCTAAAATCATTTAATTATGGAAACAAAAGTAAAATCAAACGGAACAGCAAAAAAGGAAAATGCAACCGTTAAAAAGGAAGTTCAAAAAAAGTTGACCGAGGATGCTATCGGAAAAACTGTTACACCGGAAAAGCCCGTGGTACCTAAAAAACCAGAGATTAATTTGGATGACAGAATTCAAAAGTTTGAAATATTAAGAGGTTTGGCCACGCAACGCGAACGGCTAACAGAAACTTTGAGTGAGCTTACCAAGTTCAATTACAATCAGGACGGTTCGAGTTCCTTTCATATCAGGGACTCACGTAATCTGGAATTCAAGACGACCAACACGAATTTAATAAAGTTGGTCACTACACATTTACAGTCCACTTTGGAAGAACGTAAATCAGAGATTGAAGAACAGATTGTACAATTTGAACTTTAATGAAGCTAATGTCTTCAAATATAAAAGCCTGCTCGCAAGAGTAGGCTTTCTTTTTTTAATCACATCTGTCATCGGACAGGTCTAAAATCAAATATTATGTATTTAAATCGTTTACAACATGATGAAATTTTCGTCTCAAATGAAATGAAATCGTTAAAAAGTATTACTGGAATGGAGTCTCGAAGAGGACTTGAAAATGCCATTATTTCAAATGGCAAAATTGTGAATGTGGTATCGAACAGTTATGGCCATATCCCAAATGAACTGTTTTTCAAAAAAGCCGAACAGCTATTGCTTGATGCCAATTTGAAATATCGGAAACGCACTATTAACAAAAATGACAGGTCTTTCATTACCGACTTTATAATTGAGGACGACAATCAGTTCTCGCTAAAGAATGGGCAAGACAGAATATTACCAATGCTTCGCTTTAAAAATTCTTATGATGGAAGGGAAAAAACTTCGGGACATTTTGGATTTTATAGAGAAGTATGCACGAATGGACTCCACGTTGCGCAAGCTGAAATAGCATTTTCAATAAAGCATAGTAAGAACAATACAGATTTAATAATGCCAAAATTGAATTTTCTATTCGAGAAATTCTTGGATAACGAATACTACGAAATCACAAGAAAATTCAGGGAATTGGAAGAAATCGTACTTATCGATACCAAAGCATTCGTAAAGGAAATATTGGAAAAAACGAAACTATTCCGATATGAATGTAGTGACAAAAACGATAATCCAAGACCGTTGCACGGTCTTGCATAATTTGAATACATTTCGTATCTTTTTACTATGGAAATAGTAAAACATCCCACCTTAGCAGATAGCGTTTGCGATTTACGAACACGCAAGATAAAGCGCACTTTTTTCACTCAAATC
>JBGSQM010000202.1:0-38304 GCA_041738035.1 Cellulophaga sp. | reverse complement strand
ACTCTCTAAACCAAAAGCAAATAAACCTTCTGCTGCTAAAGCACTGCCAAATATATCACCAACATACCTTGAATATACCGCCCAATTAGTGCCAAATTCAAACTCCATGATGATGCCTGTAGCAACACCAATACCAAAGGTAATCGCAAATATTTTTAACCAAAAACGAGTTAAAACTTCATATTCTTTTTTTCCTGTTCTTAAAAACATACCCTCCATAATGACCATTATAAGGCCTATTCCGATACTTAAAGGAGGGTAGATGTAATGAAAGGCTATCGTAAAAGCGAACTGAATTCTAGCAAGAATTTCTGTATCCATAACAAAATTTTTCTTGACAAATATAAAACAAATAAACCCTTTAGCAAGTAACAATGGTTACATATTAGCTGTTTTTTTTAAATTTTTACTTGTGTAACTTTTGTTGCTTTAAAGCTATAATATACACTCTATTTTTGTGATGTGAAGTTTTTTACAGCCCTTATATTATCCCTTTTATTGCATAGCAATACAATCACAATAACAGCTATTTATGGTTGGTATACCGTAAGTATCGAAAATTTCATAGAACAACTTTGTGAGAATAAAAACAAGCCAGAGCTACAGTGCGATGGCAAGTGTTACTTGAGTAAAATTATTTCCGAAACACAAAAAGAAGAAAGCCCTTCTTTTATCATGTTAGAATGGGAGCAATTAATTTTTTGTCAAGTAGCTTTTCCTCAAGAATCAGCATATATAGCAAGGTTTAAAAAAATCAACAACTTTAGATACACCTTACACTATAGTTTTAAGAATACAAAGTCCATTTTTAATCCTCCTCGATATACCTAAATCACAACAGAACCTATTAGAAATAGCCTTTTTTGGTTTATTTCTAGACTTCGCATGATTTAGAATTATTAAATATTTAAAAATGAAACTTAAAAAAATAGTACTCGCATGTGCGCTGTTCCCTGTTTTAGTTTTAGCACAGGAAACACCCCCAAAAGAGCAAGATTCAACCACTAGAAAAACCATTGTTTTGAATACGGTAATTGTTACTGGAACAAAAAATACCGATCCAGTGCTTACCGCCGTTAAAACAAACCTTCCAAAAAAAGTAGTGCAACCTAAAAATGTGGCTGACCTGTTTAATGACTTTAATGGTTTTTCTTTAATTAAAAGAGGAAATTATGCCATAGACCCATCCTTTAGAGCTACTCAATATGAACAATTAAATATTCAATTTGATGGTGGCACCAAAGCCATGCACGCTTGCCCCAATAGAATGGATCCAATTACAACCCATGTTGTTCCAGAAGAAATTGAGCGTATAGAAGTTATTAAAGGACCTTATACCGTTCGATATGGCGCTACTTTTGGCGGGATTATCAACTTGGTGACTCAAAAACCAGAAGCTATGGATGCTGGGTTTCACGGAAATGTAAATACAGGTTATGAATCTAATGGAAACTCATTGGTTAGCGCTTTAAAATTGCAACAAATAACCGACAATTATGATCTTGTTGCAAATATTGGCTATCGAGATTTTGGTAATTATAAAGACGGTGATGGCACCGAAATTCCCTCTTCTTTTAGCAGTTTAGACTATGGTCTACGCTTCGGATACAACATTAAAGATAATCAACGAATTCAAGCACACTGGCGACAGTCTTATGGACGTGATGTGCTTCATGCCGGACTTCCTATGGATACTGATGAGGATAATAGTTCTATTTTTTCACTAGATTATAAAATTTCAGAGCTAAGTGATTTTATTAAAGAAATTAATACAAAAGTGTATTATTCTTATGTAGATCACATCATGTCTAATACCCATAGACCATCATTTAACACCACTGGTGCTTTATCTACCATTGATGCAACCACGGCAGGCGGTAAGCTTGAATTGACCATGCAACCTACTGAAAAATGGACACTCTATAGTGGTTTAGACGCTTTGTTAATTGCAAGAGATGGTATCAGAATAAGAACGGTAAAGCGTAATATGATGGGTATTGCGTTACCCGAACCACTAGTATTTAATGATAAGGTGTGGCAAGATTCTTATATCAATGATTTTGGAGTATTTGCTGAGAATAAATATGCCTTTACTGAAAACACCCTTCTCACTGCTGGCATCCGATATGATTTGGTGGTATCAGATATTAAAGATCCCGAAGCTGATTTTGAAGCCTTATATCCGGGTTTAGGCCAAAGAGAAGAACATAATGTATCTGCAACGATATCTATGAAACAAAAAATAGCTGAAAATACTGTTCTAGAAGTAGCCTATGGGCGTGGTGTGCGTTCTGCAAATATGATAGAACGTTATATTAATCACTTTTCGGTAGGGCAAGACCCCTTTGAGTATGTAGGTAATCCAAATTTAGACGCTGAAATTAATCATCAGTTTGAAATAGGTGTAAAGGGCAGAAAAACACTTTCTGGTGATGTTGACGCCCTTCGTTATAGTTTGTCTGGGTATTATTCGCTCTATGAAAATTATATTGTAGCTGCCGTTGACCCAAACCTAAATCGTAAGTTTATGCCAACTGCGCAACCTCAAGAAGTTAAAAGTTTTATTAATTTAGAGGAAGCTTACAAAACAGGTTTTGAAGCTGATTTGGGTATCGCCTTTGCTAACTATTTTGATTTTAACACGAGTTTTTCTTATGTGTATACTAAAAATAAAGACTTCAACGAGGCATTGCCTTTAACACCTCCTTTGATCACCAGACTTAAGCTAGGTTTTGAAAATGATAGGTTTTGGACAAACCTGAATTATACCATTACGTCTAAACAAGACAAAATAGCCACTAGTTTTAGAGAAATAGAAACCGCTGCTTATAACACATTAGATTTTAGATTTGGATTAGAACCAATAAAAGATTTGAATATAGGACTTGCTGTTCTAAATATTTTTGATGAAACGTATAACAATCATCTAAATTTTTCTTTCGTAAACCAAGCTGATTTTACAAGAGTACCTATCAATGATCCAGGTAGAAACTTTTCGGTATTTGTTCAATATGGTTTTTAACTAAAACCCTAAAACCCCTCCAAGATGGAGGGGTTTTTTATTTATATACGCCAACGTATATCAAGTAAAATAATTTGAGTCGTCAGGATTTTACCCCTACAAAGCGTATCACTTCTGCTTTACCCTGATGATAATTTCCTTCTGAAAGTTCAATGGTTTTTTCTTCTAACAATGTAAATTTTAATTGCGAGAATTCATCTTTGATTTCTTCCAAGGAAAAAAGCATTTCTTCAATTTTTGGACCACCAGAAGTATTTCCTAATTGCGCTTTTGAAAAGGCTTCAAAAATTACCATTCCATGAGGTTTTAAAAAAGTGAGCAGCTGTTGATGTGCTCGTTTGCGTATGGCCGCAGGAAAGTGTGCGTACGATAAACCAATAACATCAAACTGTTGCTTAGCCTTAAAATCTAATACATTCGAGATGTGATACTCTATAAACACATTTTTTTCTTTTGCCAAACGAAAAGCTTTTTCCTGTCCTCGTTCACTAATATCGAAGGCTATAACCTGCCAACCAAGCAATGCTGCGTAAACGGCGTTTCGCCCTTCGCCTTCGGCAGGTAACAGCAAACTTCCAGGTTCTAGTGTATCTATTTGCCCTTTAAAAAATTCATTGGGTTGCGTACCATACATAAATTCTTCTCGGCTGTAATTCTCGTTCCAAAAGTCTACAGGATATTGTTTCATACCCCCATTCTAATTCTGGTAAGCAGACAACATCCAGACCAATTTTTCTTGTTGCACGATATAATCGCTCATGAGCGCTACTGTACCTTCGTCATTTGCCTCTGACGCCATAGAAAGGATAACTCTTTCTTTTTGCAACAAAATCTTTAAAGCATCTAGAATAGTATCAATAGCTTTCTCGCCATCGGTTACGTTCTCAGCCGCTTTAATTTTACTCGTCTCTAAGTATTTTGAAAAAGAATGCAATGGCGTTGCGCTTAAGGTGAGTACACGTTCGGCAATTTCATCTACTTTAAGCAGCGCATCGTTGTACAGCTCTTCAAATTTAAGATGTAATTCAAAGAATTTTTTTCCTTTTATATTCCAGTGAAACCCTCTGAGATTCATATAAAACAATTGATAATTTGATAGTAGTTCATTAAGATGTACTGCGGTTATTTGTGATGCTTTATCATCTAAACCAATATTATTTGTATTTTTCATGTTGTATTATTTAAAATTATTAATCGCTTCACTTAAATCAAAAACTGTTGTATTCTTTAATTCTCGTTCTAAAATACTACTTCCAGCGGCACTTCTATAACCACCAGCGCAATGAACCACAATTGGTTTATCCGTAGGTATATTTTTGGCTGTGTTTCTTAAGTCATTTAAAGGATGTGATATGGCATTTTCAAAAAACTTCCCTTCCGCTATTTCACTTTCATTTCGAATATCAACTATCGTGTACTTTTCAGGATTTTTCTTAAAATCATGCAGATCTAATTCTTTACTTTTCAATAGCTGTTCATTTTCAAGAGTAATGACCTCCTTTACTTGCGTTTCATAGCCAATTTTTGAAACCCTATTTAAAATATAATCTTTATTTTCTTCCTTATCTACCACTAAAGTAAAGGTTTCATTTGGCATTACAATAGAACCTAACCAAGTTTCAAATTTATCATTTTCAGATAACCCTTGGATATTGATACTGCCTTTAAGGTGTTCTTTTTTAAAACTAGCTTCATTACGTACATCGACAATTAAACCAGAAGCATTGGCATCTTTTTTAAAGGGAACTCGATTTAAGGATGGCGTTAAACTTTCTGCGCCTTTTTTGTTGATGTCCACATTAAAGCCGAAATAAGAAGGTATAAAAGGCTGTCCGTCAAGTATGGTCGTCATAAATTCTTGCTTGGATTGTTTTTTAAATGCCCAGTTAGTTTCACGCTCCTCTCTTAGCGTGCTACTGGCAGCATCGCTCAAATTCTTACCACATAACGAGCCAGCTCCGTGTGCTGGATAAATTACAGCATGGTCTGGCAAATCATTAAACTTCGCCATTACGGTGTCATACATCATCCCGGCAAGTTCTTCGCGTTTTGCTCTCATATTACCAGCTTTTTCTCGCAAATCAGGACGACCTACATCACCTATGAATAAGGTATCGCCTGTAAAAAGTGCTGTCATATCTGCTTCTGTCGCGACAATGGTAATACTATCTGGTGAATGACCAGGTGTATTAATAGCTTTTAACACGCTATCACCTATTTTAATACAATCTCCTTCATCAAATGTTGTATGGGGATAATCCGCGCCTAGTTTTTCACTGTTATAAATTGTAGCTCCCGTTTCTTTATGAATTTGTAAATGCGAACTCACAAAATCTGCATGAGGATGCGTTTCTATGACTGCTGTTATTTTAGCATTATTAGCTTTGGCAAATGCATAATATTGTTCAGGGTTTCTTTCAGGATCAATAATCGCCATTTCTTCATTACTTACTATAGCATAAGAATAATGAGCTAAGGGCTTATATTCAAATTGTTTTATTATCATTGATTTATTTTTAAGATTAAAAAAAAGGACTTTAGTAAATATACAAAAAGTCCTTTTTTTATATATTATATGTCTTTTTTAGCCAAATACCAAGTAATTTTTTCAATAGAATCGTCTGCCAATCTTTCATTAAGCGCATCTAAAGATTTTGGCGCTGGACAAATGACTTTATCACCTCGTTTCCAATCTAAAGGCATGGCTACTTTATACTTGTCTGATACTTGTAAGGCATCTAAAGCACGTAAGATTTCGTCCATATTACGACCAACATTTAGTGGATAGTACATAATTAAACGAATTTTCTTGGCAGGATCAATAAAAAATACGGCTCTTACGGCAGCCGTTTCACTCTCATTAGGCTGAAGCATTCCATAAAGTTTAGATACTTTCATATCGATATCAGCGATAATTGGAAAATCGAAATAAACACCTGTTTTTTCTCTCACGTTTTGTACCCATCCCAAATGCGCATGAATACTATCGATACTTAAACCTAAAAGTTCTGTGTTCAAAGCATCAAACTCTGGTTTTCTAATGGCAAATCCGCTCATTTCAGTAGTGCACACCGGAGTAAAATCCGCAGGATGCGAAAACATAACTGTCCATTTGTCTTTGGCAAATTCAGACATTTTTATATTTCCTTTCGTGGTTACCGCTTCAAATTCTGGAGCCATATCGCCTATTCTTGGCATTGTTTGTATTTTTTCTGATAATAGATTTTCATTATTCATGATAGTTATTACTTATTGTTATTATTAATTACGATAAAATTAAACTATCACAAAAGACCTTACTGTAACCTAGGTTACACATTCCTAGATTTAACAATTTTTTACTAAAATGAAGCGGCTATTTCGAAATAAAATACAAAAAAAATAGCTTGAGGTAAGATTCAAGCTATTTACAACATATAAAATTTAGATTAGTTCTCAACTAAAACGATTCCTTCTAAATCATCCTAACTAAATCGCCTTATTGAAAACAGATGCTACCTCGGCGGAAGTCCAACGCAAACTTTCTTGATACAAAGTAATATCGTTATTTTGGGTTGGATCCATAACTAAAAGATAAATCCACTCATTATCTAAAAGAGATTTTAAATGTGGAAATTTTTCTAATATGTCTTGAATTCGCTTTCTTGGCGCTTGAATTAATACCGATAAGCGTAATGGTTTATGATACATTTTCTCATCAGCTTCGTTCACAGATTGCAGCGGAAGCCCTGCTTTTAAATCCCCACCATTACCTTGAACTACGCCGAATTTTCCTGTAATGTTATGGGTGATTTTTGAACCTCCACCAAATTGCTCGTTGTCAACAGTTGAAAAATAGTAGTGGTTATTGATCCATTGTGTAACCACCATTGGCCCTTGCATGATGCCCTCCAAAGCTGCGGCTGATGGGTCTAATTCCCAATCGTAAGAATGCAGAAAACAATGTCCGCCTAGGTTGCTATTTTTCGTAATTTCTCTAGAACCTATTACAAACCCAGCATTTTTTGCTAATCCCCATTCTGGTCTGGTTTCTGACCAATTGTTGGTTTTTATATGCGCAGCGGCAATACCATTCTTTTGTACTCCTAAACGTTCTTGTGTTGCCGTTTCTTGTGCTTTTTTTAGATTGACTTTTAACTGGTTCAATTGCACCTTGTTCGTGTCAGGTATTTCAGCGTCAAACAATACAATTTCGTCTGTGGTAGTGTTATGTTCTGCTCCAATAAATACAGTATCATTTGGAATTATAATGGCGTGATGTTCCGCTAAAGCTTTCTTGACTTCTGGAATGTTCGCTAATTTTGCTAACATTCTAGCATTGTGCCGACCCGGACTTGCCGCACATGCACCACAATCTAAACTTGAAGCAAAAGGGTTGTTTGCAGAATGACTCCCATGTCCGGCAAAAACAACTAAAGGAGCAAAAGTTCGCCATCCTGTTAAATCGAATGCACCCTTTACAATCGCAATTTTTTCTTCTAAAGGAATATCGGTTGATGCTTCTTTTGAATCGGCATGATGAATGCTAGGTTGACAGCTATTTTCATGTGAGGCTTCATTTTTTTGCTTTGGATTGTACAGTTGTCCGGGAATTAAAGTTCTGGAGAGTAAAGACATCCCATAGAAAATACCGGAACCTTCTACGTAACCAAATGCCGAAGGAAGCATGTTTTTCATTCTGGTTAAAAAATAAGAGGTAAACCTATCTTTCTTAACCCTTTTTTTATATGCTTTTAAATCGTCCTTTTTATTCTCCTGTGCAATTTCAGAAACCTGATAGGCAGAGCCTAAAATTGGTGGACATGATTTTCTTGAAATACCGTCGTCGATACTGGTATAATCCATCGCAATTCCAAAAAATCCAGCATAACCAAAGGTTTCATAATTGCCTTTTGATTCTACGTTTCTTCTTATTAATTCTGATCGCGTATCGATACAGAAAACTAGTTGTGCTTCTGGCCTATCTTGCATTTTTGTGGATTTAGGCGCAGCTTGCGATTTTATAAGGGAGACAAATTGCTGTTGCCAACTTTTTTCCCAAGCCTTTAACCACACATATTGCAGTTTTATAGCAGCTGCCGTCGCTTCATTATACTTTTTAATAGGAAGCTTTTCTGACTTGATTTGCTTTGCAATCCAAAGGCGTACGGCCAAATAATCTGTTAAGGTAATACTGTACTTTTGTTCCCAAATGGAGTTGGTTTCACTTCGGAATTTAATGTAGCCAGTCCAACCCGGTAAAGCCGCCAAATGGTGCTCAAAAATACGCACTTTCTCTTCTGGCGTAAAGTCGTTTAAAACTTCAGCTAATGCTTGCTCGCTCGTTTTTGGTAAGTCACCAAGCCGTTTTCCTATTTCATCATCATACTTTGCTAAACTTCTCCAGGCCTTATAAAATCCTTTACTTTTATTGGGCATTTCCCATTCTGCTAATCCTTCATCCATAAAAACAGAAAGCCATTTTACCATGATTTTGTCTAGCTTATGGTCTGGGTTTTCTGTTTTGTTAATGGTTAACTTCTCTAGTTGCTCCAGATAATATTCTAGCGACTCAGTCAGTCCGCTTTCAAGCAACGCATTTTGTAAAATACTTTCGTCTATTTCTTTACACTTTAAGGCTTCTTTGAAAACTTGAGCATTTGGAAAAGCGCTGCCTCCCAAAAGCTGTTCTGCTTTTTCAACCGCAGTTTTAAAGTGGGTGTTTTCATATCCTGATAAGGGGTTTGAAGTTACAAAAGAATATAAGGGCCATGTTTTACCCACTACATGAGCGGCTGTCTCTATTTGATTTAAAAGGCTATCGTTTGTCATTATTTTGCGCTTTTATATTTAAGAACGGTTTGGGCGTCTGGTTGCGATATATTAAGTAGTTTTACGTAAAGCCAAGGCACTTTTCTATACACTCCCAATTTCATGATAAAGAAACCTAGGAAGAAAATTACTCCGAATACTATTTGAATTAAAGATAGTGATTGCGGTACATCAATCATAGGCATATTAGCCATAAGCTTGGTTACTGCGTTGTATAACAAGGCGTATAAACTTATTCCACTAACAAATAATAAGATAGGAACTACAGTTTTATGCACTATAGAAATAATCTTTTCTTTTACAATATTATAGGTAGCTTGCCCTACGGTTATGGCAACAATTAAGGTTAAAAAAATACTGCTATCTGCTGTATTTGTTTTACCTGTCAAGAAAGCGAATAAAAAAGCACCCGCAATACCAAAAATAATCACAGCCAAAGTTTGTAGTGGCTTAATTTTTATTTTTATTTGTTTTTTAGGCGCATTTAAGGCGATTTCCTCTCCGGAAGATAAAAATAAATAAGCCTTATAAAAACCGTGTAATATTAAATGTGTCACGGCAGCATTAAAAAATCCTAATCCGCATTGCATGATCATAAAACCCATTTGCGCAATAGTAGAACAGGCGAGTTTTTGTTTAACATTAACCTGTAACAGTTTGGTAAATTGTGCAATAACAGCCGTAAATCCCCCAATAATAAATAGTAATGTTAAGGTGTTTGAAGCTATTAAAATCGGAGCAATTAAAGCCAATACGATACCTGATCCGTTCACAAAACCCGCGTGCATTAAAGCCGAAGCGGGCGTAGGCGCCGTCATTGCCGATAGCAACCAACGGTGAAATGGATATATTGCTGACTGTATAATGGCGGCAGTAATGATGCATAAACTGGCTATAAGTAGCATGTAAAACGGAATCGTTTCTAAATGCTTTAAAATACCACTCAAGGTGTATTCATTAGTTTCATATCCTAAAAGAAGCATCCCAACACTCAAAAAAGCCGTTCCACCTAAAAAGAATTTTTTAGCCAATTTTGATGCTTCTCGTGCTTCGCCCCATCGCGTATCAACACCAATTAAACGCGCCATGAAAAAACCCATGAAAAACCAAAAAATAAGTAAAGAGACGATATGGTTAGACATTACAAAAACCATTACCGAAAACGTAAAACCTAACGATAATAAGGTAAAGCGTTGCTGAAATCTAAAACCAATGAGGTAATCTTTTGCATAACTACTCACAATAGCACTAAAAAAGAGTACCGTAATCCAAATTAATAAAGTAAAACCGTTTATTCTGAATATTTCATTAAAATTCCACGCTGTTGCATTGTTCAGGTAATAAATTAAGGCTAATACCGTTCCTGCAAATACCACCCATAAAAAAGGACTTGCTATTTTTGAAATAATGGGAATTTCAGGATTTTTGGTGGAATGGATTACAGGATGAGAGGGCTGGTGGTTTAGGTCGTTTTTAAAAAACATTATAAAATTTTTATTTAGATTAAAAAAAGTGAAGAATCTATTTAGGTTTTAAAAGCCTTAGTTTTTATTTGTAATTAGGTTGATGTTGAATAAATACTAGTCGCTACTCGTCATTTTAAGCGTACCATGGATTTCAATATTTTTTCCTTCTGCTTTCATTTTTGATATGAACTCAGTTGCGACTTTCTTTTCGTTCTGTAATTCTTTAATCCGCTTATTGATAGGCTCTTGATCTATCTTATGATCTTTTTCCCAAAGCTGAATACCTTCTATTTTATGATAATTTATTTTTTGATCTAAGAGCGCTATCATAATTTCTGAAGCTTGAGAGGGAGTAAATTTGCCCTTAACCAACTGAATATTCTCCGCAGTTGGAGCTTTGTCGCTTATTCTTTTGTTCTCCATGATTTTTTAAATTTTTTTATTACGCTGCAAAGTTAACTATTTTATTTATTAAATTTTATTTATATTTGTAATGAAACTCATTAATATATTTTATGAACTTTACGCTACATCAGATCTATATTTTCTTAAAAATTTCTCAGAGTAAAAGTATAACAAAAACAGCAGAAGAGTTAAACCTGACCCAACCCGCAGTATCTATTCAATTGAAAAATTTTCAAGATCAATTTTCAATTCCCTTAACCGAAATTGTAGGTAGAAAACTTTTTGTTACGGATTTTGGAATGGAAATCGCCGAAGCTACCGAGAAGATTATCGAAGAGGTAAATGCCTTGAACTATAAAACTTTAGCTTATCAGGGAGAGTTATTTGGTAAACTTAAAATTACGGTTGCCTCAACTGGCAAATATGTTATGCCTTATTTTTTAGCCGATTTTATCAAACAAAATAAAGGAATTGATTTGGTCATCGATGTAACCAATAAAAGTAAAGTGGTTGAAAGTTTGGAAAGAAATGAGGTGGATTTTGCCCTAGTTTCTGTGCTTCCCGAAAAATTAAAAGTAAACCAGATAGAGCTGATGGAAAACCAACTTTACTTTATGGGAGGCAAACAATTTAAACCTGAAAACAATAGCGTTAGCAATACCATTTTTGAAGAGCTCCCTTTAATTTATAGAGAAGAAGGTTCTGCTACCCGAAATGAAATGGAGCAATTTATTCTGAAAAATAAGTTGCCTGTGCTCAAAAAAATAGAATTAACCTCAAACGAAGCTGTAAAACAAGCCGTTGTTTCTGGTTTAGGATATTCTATTATGCCATTAATTGGTGTTAAAAACGAACTCCGCAATAAAGATTTACAAATTATTCCAGTATCTGGTTTACCCATAAACACCACATGGCGACTTATTTGGCTTAAAAGAAAAAAACTATCGCCTGCCGCTACAGCTTATTTGGAATATCTGAGTGGTAAAAAAGAAAAAATTATCAAAGATAATTTTAGCTGGATTAAGGAGTATTAGGGGGTTTTAAAAAAAATGATATCCATAAAAAAAATAAAGTATAAAGCTCAAGTTGTCCGAATTTTCTAAGTCAAACACATTGATGTTTTAAATAAGTATGTCTACATTTTACAAGGTAAATTACCCAAAAAAAAATACCATTGTAATTTAAATTAAAAACAATAGATTAAATTTACCTACGTTCGAATTTAATCTCCAATAAAATAAAGAAAAATGAAGACAAAAAAAACTGGAATAATAATGGTTGCAGTTGGGGTGATTTTTATGGTGTTTGCGCTAATTCTTTTAAAAGACACAGCAGTAATACAGAGCAGCTTGCTGATTGTTGGCGGAGCCCTAGCAACTGTCGGGGGTATAAATATAAAGAAGAGTCAAATGAAATGATAAAGAAATTGTCGGGTATAATTATGCTTTTAGCCTTAATACCTATCTCGTACCATTTGCTCGATAAAAGAATTTCAAATTGGATGTCTCAAATGCCAGCTGAAATTCTTGAAATATTTGAAATAATAACCCTATTTGGTTCTCCTTTGCTTATAGTAGCTTGCGTTGCTATGTTAGTGCGATTTTTTATTCAAACTAAGCTTAGGAAAAAAGAATTTGACAGTCAATTAATTTATTTATTTCTTCCATTAACAGTTATATCCGCTTGGATACTCAGTCATTTTCTAAAATTTTTATTTGGCAGATTTAGACCAAATTTATATCATATAGATAATTTGTTTGGATTCACTTTTTTTAGTTTCGAGCACGAAATGACTTCCTTTCCATCAGGTCACACGGTACTTATTACTACATTTATTCTGTCCCTAATTCTTTTTAAACCTAAGCTCAAATGGCTGGGATATTTCGCAATCTTATTAGTAGCAAGTAGCAGAATAATTTTAGACCAACACTTTTTAAGTGATGTAATTTTCGGTTTCATAATTGGATTGTCAATGGTCATTTTATCCCGATATACTTATGGTAGATTTGGCATTGAAATAAGTCCGAAAAAAAGTATTCACAAAGCCTAATAAAACATCATAAAAAGTAATCTAAAAATAATATTTCGAATATTTTAAGGAGATAAAATTAAAATCAAACCATAATAGATGGAAATAGTTGAAGGATTTAGAAAGTTCAAGCAAATTAAAATTATGATTATAAATTCTCTCAAAAAATCTAAAAAAAATTATTCCTTCATAAAATCCTCCCCAAAAACTTTCTTCAAATAAAACAGTAATTCATCGGCATTTTCTTTGGTAAAAACCATTGGTGGTTTAATTTTTAAAACGTTATGATCTGGGCCGTCGGTACTCATTAAAATACCATATTCTTTCATTCTGTTGGCTAAATAATCGGTTTGAGCGGCTAGTGGAAGCATATTAGTATCCACCAATTCTATGCCTAAAAATAAGCCTTGCCCACGAATATCGCCTATAATGGGGAAGTCTTTCACTAATTTCTTTAATTCGTCTTTTAAATAGTTTCCTATTTCCAAAGCATGTTCTTGTAATTTTTCTCTCTTAACAGTTTGTAAAACTGCTGTTCCTATGGCGCAGGAAACTGGGTTGCCGCCAAAGGTGTTGAAGAATTCCATGCCGTTCGCAAACTTTTCAGCCACTTCTTGCGTGCAAGCGACTGCCGCTAGGGGGTGTCCGTTTCCTAGAGGTTTGCCTATAGTAACAATATCAGGCACTACATTGTGCAACTGAAAACCCCAAAAGGTCTTACCCATTCTCCCACAACCCACTTGCACCTCATCAGAAATACAGAGTCCGCCTGCGGCACGAATAGCCTGGTAGGCCTTTGAAAGAAAACCTTCCGGAAGTTCTATTTGTCCGCCACAACTAATAATTGGCTCGATAATAAAAGCGGCTACTGCCCTATTCTTAGCGTGCACAGCATCAATCTGTTCTTGTACCTCCTTGACGTATAATTCGGCTGTATTTTCGCCTCTATATTTACCTCTAAAAGCGTCTGGCAAAGCAAAAATATGGGTGTGTTCTGGCGCTCCGCTTCCGCCTTTGCCATCAAACTTATACGAACTTATGGCAACACACATATTGGTATTCCCGTGATAACCCACTTCCGATGCTATCACATCTTTTTCGCCTGTGACAGTAGTCGCCATTCTAATAGCGAGTTCGTTGGCTTCGCTGCCAGAATTTACAAAATGTAAAACACTTAATTCAGGCGGTAAAGTTTCTAAAAGTGCTTTTGCCAATTGGTTGATATTTTCATGCAGATAGCGAGAATTGGTATTTAAAACTGCCATTTGCGCTTGTCCAGCTTTTACGACTTCATGATTTTCGTGGCCGACATGGGCTACATTATTAACCGTGTCTAAATATTTTCTCCCAAACTGGTCGATGAGATATTGTTCTGAACCGCGCACTATTTTAATCGGGATTTTATATTGTAAACTCATTCCTTTTCCCAAATGCTGTTTGCGATAATTGATAATTTCTTGATTGGTAATTTGTTGGTTTACCGCTAACACATCCAACCTAAATAACATATTTGGATCAGGACAAAGGCTTTTCCAAACTTCAATTTGATTAAAATATGCCACTCCCGGAAAATCATTTTTATAATCTAAAAGTGATAGCATGATTTGGAAATGTAAATGAGGTGCCCAGTTTCCGTTTTCTTTATCATTCCCCAAAAAGCCAATACAATCCGCTTTTTTTAGGACTTGCCCGACTTGCTTTTCTGCTATGCTTTTTTGACTTAAAAGACCATACAAGGTATAAAAATCAAAAGTTGCTGTATGATGTTTTAAAATTAGCAATCCGCCATAAGTTTTATTGCCATCCTCAATGACAGAAACCGCCACTTCACCATCAAAAAGTGCATGAACAGGAGTGTTTGCAGGAAGCCAAAAATCGATTCCCAAATGTACGGTTCTACTTTCCCGACCGTAATTACCTATTTTATCATAGGCATTTGAGGTATATAAGCTACGGGCTTCTAAATACCCGCCGGCTATGAGTTTATCGGGTTTTTGTGCTTGAAGTTGATTTATTTTAAATTGAAAAAAATCAAGATCGTTCATATCCTTTATATGACTAACCCAAGTACTCCCTACGCTTAAATCTAACTTCTCAATATTATTTTTTTTGATGGATGGAAATAAATTCGAAAGTTCTAAAGTTTGCTTTGTAGCCCAATTTTTAAACTTTTCTTCGTTAGGGTGTGCTGTAAATCCACAAGCCTCACGGAAGTTAAAATAAGCAAAATCAGGACTAATTTCTCGCCATTTTTTAAGCAATAACCAAGCTGGTTTTTCGCTGATTTGTAAATAGGTATTATGGGGTGCTTCTATTTTGTTAATGGCAGATTTAGTTACCGAAATTACCAACCGCATGGCAATAGCTGCATATAAATGTTCAAGTTCTAATTCCTGCAAAGGAAAACATTGGTGGTATCCTTTGACAATAGGTAAAGCTGCCGCTAAAGGGTCGTTATGGTTCATGATCGCATAAGCGCAAGTTATGGCGACATCATTAATAATTTGCGTATAAATGGCATCACCATAGTCAATCGCTGCTTTTACCTTTGGATGTAACAAATCTTGAGAAACAATGATATTGTTATCGTTCGCATCATTATGAACCACCGATTTTCTTAATTTTTTATAAGTAGATTGCTGCCGTTTAAAAGCCCTTTGGAAATATTGGACGATTTGCTTTTCTTCATTCTCAAAAAGATGGAGGTGTTCTTTTGTCCAGTCCGATTGAGCTATATCCCAAACAAATTTTCTATGGGCTTTCTCATGGTCAAAACCAGCTAGGGCTTGTGTCAATTTTCCACATTGTTCGCCCAAACTATATCGTAATTCAGGTAATTGCGGGTTTACGGTACTCCATATTCTACCCGTAATCCAAGTTAACAATCGTGCATGTCTTATAAAACCTGATTCATCCAGAAAACTAATTATGGCTTTACCATTGCCTGCCATAACAACTTTTGAGCCTATGGTATGTCTATTGTTTTCGCTCACATATTGCAATAATTGCTGTTGAAAATCTAAATAATCGGAGTCTTCGTTAGGTCTAGAAATTTTTAAAATATAGCCTTCGGTACTGTTCACTTCAATTTTAAAATTGAGATCTATTTCACCGGGCAACTCCATTGCTTTTCCTTTAAGATTGAAGTGCTCCAAAACTAAATCTTCGGCTTTTTGCGTTGTTATTTTTAGTGTGTTATGTACCATACTTGCAAAAGGTTTAAAAAAATTATTTAAACTTTTTATCTACTTGAAAAATTAATTAAAGATAAGCTGTTCTTTATTTGCATTTGTAAAGCTATTTGAATTTTTTGCTATTTCGATGTAAGCGAAACTTTGCAATAATCGTTGCTTAAAACTATTTCTCGAAGTTTCGCCGAGAATTCAAACCGTTACACAGCGCATAAACTATATGTAGAATTTATTATTTAGTAACTCCTAAAACCAATTTAAAAGCAAATCAAGCTAAAAAAATTGTTAAACTCATATTAAAGGGAAGCTTATGACATTAGTCATATTTTAAAAATTAGATAAGCATTAAATTTGAAATTCATAGTCTGATTAAAAAAATTCAATTATTTTTTTATGTCCCTTTTTGCATATTATTTCCTTAAACTGTATCAAAAATGACCTATAAAAACTATGATCAAAAATTGTTAAACAGACCCTAACTTAATCCTGAATATCATGCATCACCATATTTTACTTCCGACCGATTTTTCTGATAATTCTTGGAATGCTTTAATCTATGCTTTAAAATTATACGCCAACAAGTCCTGTACTTTTTATTTCTTGCATGCTACCCATATTTCAAACGCAACGTCAAGAACTTATATTACCACAAAATTTGTGGATGATTTGCAAAAAGATTCCTTAAAAAATTTAACCGAATTGAAGCTTCAAGCAGTATTTGTAAATGACAATGCAAATCACGCTTTTGAAATTATTTCAAGCAAAGAACAACTAAATAATGCGGTTCTTAAGGCCATCAAAGAGCAGAACATTGATATCGTGATTATGGGCACCAAAGGAGCTAGTAATGCCATCGAGAATTTTATGGGAAGCAATACGGTTCATGTCCTAAAAAAAATTAAAGATTGCCCAATTTTAGTAATTCCAGAGGAACTAGAATTTGTTACCCCAAAACAAATCGTATTTCCGACAGACTTTAATCGGTTTTATGAAAAAAGCGCAGTGGAGTCTATGACCACCATCGCTAATCTGTTTGATTCTATTATTAGAGTTTTGCATATCAATACAGAAAAAAAATTGTCTGTAACACAAGAGTTCAATAAAATAATGTTGGCAGATTATTTGGAAAATATCAGCCATAGTTTTCATTGGGAATCAAATTACACTGACAAATCAACCACCATAGCTACGTTTATTGAAGAAAATAAAATAGAACTTTTGGCCATGGTCAACTATAAACATAGCTTGTTGGAGACTATCCTCAATGAACCTGTTATTAAAAAACTAGCTTTTAACCCAACAGTTCCTTTGTTGATAATTCCTGAATAGATGCTTGGTTCTGGGTTTATAGTAAAAATTAACTTTTTAACTTTTTTAATACTTAACTTTTTTAATACTTAACTTTCTAAATCTAGTATTCAACTTGAAACTTTTCAACTATGTAACAAAAGTTACTGTACGTCCCTTAAAAATAAACAACATTTGTATAAACCGAGAGACTGATTTACAATAGCTTACTATTTTTTTTAGGAGTATAAATAATATCTGTCTTTTCAAAATAAAACAATCAAAATGTCAAAGATCGTCATTTTAGGAGCAGGAATTTCAGGTCACGTAGCTGCCGCTCATTTACGTAGAACATTAGCCAAAGAACATGAAGTGGTAGTGGTATCTCCCAATAGCAATTACCAATGGATCCCATCTAATATATGGGTAGGCATTGGAAGGATGAAATCGAAACAAATCTTGTTTCCTTTAGCGCCTTTATATAAAAAGAAAGGCATCGGTTTTAAACAAGCGAAAGCTATATCATTTTTTCCCGAAGGCGATGCTACAGAAGAAAAACCTTATGTTTTGGCGGAATATGTAGTCGGCGAAAATAAAGGAAGTCAAGAAAAAGTAACTTACGATTATTTGATCAACGCTACCGGCCCTAAACTTAATTTTGAAGCTACGGAAGGTTTAATTCCTGGAGAAAATAAAACCTATTCTGTTTGCACCTATACCCATGCCGATCACGCTTGGGGAGGTTTACATGCCTTGATTGAAGAAATGAAAAAAGGAAAAAAGGCCAAAATATTAATCGGTACGGGTCATGCCAAAGCGACTTGTCAAGGTGCAGCTTTTGAATATATTTTAAATGTGGAGCAAGAATTACGCAAACATAAAGTGCGTGATATGGCTGAAATTACATGGATTTCGAACGAATATCAGCTAGGCGATTTTGGAATGGATGGTATGTTATTAAGCTATCACAGCTTAACCATGAAATCGCATGAAATGATTGAAATGATTTTTGAAGACCGAGAAATTAAATGGATTCTAGGGGCTGGGGTGCATAAAATAGAGGATGGAATAGCGCACTATGAAAATTTAGAGGGCGAAAAAAAATCTGAAACTTACGATTTTGCCATGCTCATTCCTTCATTTTCTGGACATGGATTTAAAGCTTTTGATAAAAAAAACACCGATATTACCGATAAATTATTTAAAGGTTTTATGTTGGTTGACGCGGATTATACCCCAAAACCTTATGAAGAATGGTCGGTACAAGATTGGCCAGAAACCTACCAAAACCCAAGTTATAAAAATATTTTTGCGCCAGGGATTGCCTTTGCGCCACCACATAGCATTTCAAAACCTAGAAAAAGCCCTAACGGCACAGAAATATTTCCTGCGCCACCAAGAACGGGAATGCCTTCTGGAATTACCGCAAAATTAGTCGCTGATAATATTATTGACTCCATCAATAGTGGAAAAGAATCCATAAAACACAAAGGCTCTTTGGGTAATATGGGTGCCGCTTGTATCGCCTCTGCTGGTTATGGATTAACCACGGGTAGTGGCGTAAGTATAACTACTTTCCCCATTGTTCCCGATTACCATAAATACCCAAAAACACAAGGTCGGCAATTAGGGAAAACATTTGGCGAAATTGGATTGGCAGGACACTGGCTAAAACTAGCTTTACATTATGCCTTTATTTACAAAGCTAAAATGAAACCTTTTTGGTGGTTGATACCGGAGTAATAATGGGTTAGTGCGATAGTGGTTAGTATTCGGTTGCCAGTAAGCGCTAGATCCAGAGCGATCATAATAAACATCTTAAAAACAATAAAATGACACAAAGAATATCAAAGTACCAGCGGTTTAAAATGATGAATCCTGTTTTACAGTTTTTTAAATTTATCTATTTAAGTATAAAAATCATGCTTATTGTAGCAGGTGGGCATGGCGGCACGAAAGATAAAAATCAGCTTTCAGCACAGTAATACCAATTATGAATCCAAATAAGCCCAATAATTTGTTTCTATTGCGCCCATATTTTAATAAAAAAAAACGTAGCTAATGCTATGCTTTGATTTTCTATTTCATCTGAACACAATATAATTCAAATTCTTTATACCTATTTAAATTCATAGTTGATATAATTTATCTTTACAATGTTGAACATCATTTTTTATGATTTATAATATATTTTTTATCTTAGCCATGTGAAAATATTTATTTCCATAGCATTATCGTTTACTATGCTTTTTCAAAGTATGGGGTTTCAGCTTAGTGATATCGCCCAGTTTGATGAATTAATAGCGCATGCCAAATTTCATAGCGAACAGTATGGCGATAATATACTTGTTTTTATTTCAAAACATTATGGCGAATTAAAAGCCGAACATCAAGAAAAAAATCAAGAAGAAGAAAAAGATCACGAAAAATTGCCTTTTAACCATTCCTCTTGTTCTCACACCACCAACAGTATCGTTTTTGTTGTTGATGCATTCAAAAGTGACTTTGAAATTCCTGATTTTACAACAGTAGTAGAATCAAATTTTTACTATCAAATTTCTACATCAAACTTACACCAAAAAGGCCTTTTTCAACCTCCCCGGATTTCTTAAATAAATATCGTTTTTAAACCTTTTTGCTTTATCAATATATATTGATGATGCAGTTAACGTATTTTATTTTATGAAAAATGCTGTCAAAAATTATTTATTTAAGCATAAACAATAAGTTTATTGTTTTACTATTTACCACATTTTTAATTGGTTTCGGAATTTATTCCCTAACACAAATTCCAATTGGTGCTGTACCGGATGTTACCAACAACCAAGTACAAGTAATCACCACGTCTAGCAACTTATCTACGCAAGATATGGAGCAGTTTATTACCTATCCTGTGGAACTAGAAATGGTGAACTTGCCAGGAGTTAAAGAAATACGCTCTGTTTCAAAATTCGGATTATCCGTGGTCACTATTGTATTTAACGACGATATGGGGTCTTTTTTACCGAGACAATTGATTGCAGAAAAAATAATCAGTGCTACTGAAAAAATTCCTCAAGGCTTTGGCGCTCCCAGTATGGGGCCTATAACCACTGGTTTGGGCGAAATTTATCAATATATTCTCGATGTGGAACCCGATTATAAAGACTTATATTCTGCAGAAGATTTACGCACCATTCAAGATTGGATTGTAAAAAGACAGCTCTCAGGGATTCCTGGTGTTGTTGAAATAAACACTTGGGGTGGCTTTTTAAAGCAATATGAAGTTGCCATTAATACGGAAAAACTGAATGCGATGAATATTACAGCACAGGAAGTTTATACGGCATTAGAAAAAAACAATACCATTGCAGGCGGCGGGTATATTGAAAAAGTAAATCAAGCCTTTTTTATACGTGGTGAAGGATTAATTACCTCCGTGGACGACATAAAGAATACGGTGATTAAAAACGACAACAACTTTCCTATTTACATAAAAGATGTTGCAAAAGTAGGCTTTGGTAGTGCTAATAGATTTGGAGCAATAACTGGCAATGGCGAAGGCGAAAAAGTATTGGGACAGGTGATGATGCTCAAAGATGCCAACTCCAAAAAAGTAATAGAGGCTGTGCACGATAGAGTCGCTAAGATTTCAAAATCATTGCCTGAAGGGGTTTATATTAACGGATTTTTAGATAGAAGTGAATTAATCGCTAAAACGACCTTTACTGTTGCTGAAAATTTAATCTTAGGCTGTTTAATCGTGATTTTTATTGTTGTTTTATTGCTTGGAAATTTACGTTCTGGATTGGTCGTGGCTTCGGTAATTCCCCTGTGTTTATTGTTTGCCATTTCGTTGATGTATATTTTTGGAGTGGATGCCAACCTGATGAGTTTAGGAGCTATTGATTTCGGAATTATTATCGATGGTGCGGTAATTATCGTGGAATTTATCGCTTTTAAAATAACGCAAAAGAAAGCTGATTTGTCAGCACTTCCAGCGTCTGAAAAACAAGCTTTTAAAGATAAAATCACCTTTGATGGCTCGCTAAAAATGATGAATGCTGCCATTTTTGGTCAAATCATTATTTTGATTGTTTTTATTCCTATTCTCTCTTTGTCAGGGGTTGAAGGAAAAATGTTTAAGCCCATGGCCTTAACCTTTAGTTTTGCTTTAATAGGCGCAATGATATTATGTTTTACCTATGTTCCTGTGGTGGCTAGTCTGTTCTTAAAACCATCAGAAGCATCTAATAAGAATTCTTCAGTGCGATTAATGGCTTGGTTGGATAAAAAATACACTCCGATTCTTGACTGGGCATTACAGAAAAAACAACTGGTATTAGGAGTTTCAGGCTTGCTTTTGGTCATTTCTATCTATGTTTTTACCACCATGGGTGCCGAGTTTGTGCCTACTTTAGACGAAGGCGATTTTGTGATTCAACCTATTCTTAAAACAGGAACATCTTTAAGTAATACTGTTGAAATAACTACGGAAATAGAAAAAATTCTACTAGCACAATTTCCTGAGGTAAAACAAGTGGTAACCAGAATTGGTGCTGCCGAAGTACCCACCGACCCGATGTCTATGGAAGAAAGTGATGTAATTATTACGCTGAAACCCAAAAAAGATTGGGTCTCAGCAGAAAGCAAAGACGAACTCGCAAATAAGTTTAAAGAAGCACTAGCAATAATTCCAGGTATGGAAGTAGAATTTACACAACCTATTGAAATGCGATTTAATGAACTTATAACAGGGGTTAGGGCCGATATCGCAATTAAAATTTTTGGAGAAGACTTGTCTATTCTAGCAAAAAAAGGAAGTGAAATTGGTAAATTGATTCAAAATGTACCTGGTGCTGCTGACATATCCGTCGAAAAAATAGAAGGCTTACCAGAAATGAATGTACAATTTGATCGTAAAAAAATTGCACGCTATGGTTTAAACATCCAAGAAGTAAATGATATGATTTCTATGGCGTTTGCAGGGAAAACCGCTGGAAGCATTTTTGAAGGCGAAAAACGGTTCGATTTGGTGGTCCGTTTGGATGAAAGTCAAAGAAAAGACATCGATAATCTTAAAAATCTGTTTATTGACACCCCAAACAATGGCAAAATTCCACTATCAGAATTGGCGAATATCAGCTATAAAAAAGGAGCTGCAAAGATTTCTCGTGATGATGCAAAACGCAGGATTGTGGTGGGCATTAATGTTCGAGATCGCGATTTACAATCTGTCGTAGATGATGTACAAGCTTTAATTGATGAAAATGTTAAACTGCCTGTGGGGTATGCTATAACCTATGGCGGTCAGTTTGAAAATTTACAGAGTGCTAAAAGCAGACTGCTTATTGCCGTGCCTATTGCGCTTGTTTTAATATTTATCCTGCTTTATTTTGCCTTTCACTCGGTTAAAGAAGCCTTGATGATTTACTCTGCCATTCCCTTATCTGCTGTGGGTGGTATTTGGTTGTTATGGCTGCGCGATCTGCCTTTTAGCATTTCGGCAGGGGTTGGTTTTATTGCTTTATTCGGGATTGCTGTTTTAAATGGCATCGTACTCATAGAACATTTTAAAGAACTTAAAAAAGAAGGATTTGATAATATTGAGGCTTTGGTGAAACAAGGTGCTAAAGACAGGCTAAGAGCGGTTTTATTAACGGCTTCAGCTGCAGCCTTAGGTTTTTTGCCAATGGCTATTTCGACCAACGCTGGTGCCGAAGTTCAAAGACCATTGGCAACCGTAGTTATTGGCGGCTTAATTACCGCTACGCTTTTAACGCTAGTGGTTTTGCCTGTATTGTATGTGTATTTTAATTCCATCAACAAAATTCAACTTCCCAAAAAAGCAATTGCCAACTTACTTTTTATTATTGGTTTGCCATTTACAATGACCACCAATGCACAAGAACAACCGCTAAAATTAAAAGAACTCATCGCTGTTGCTTTAGAAAATAATGGTGCTCTAAACGCTAACCAATTGGGAGTCGAAAAATCCGAAGCGCTTATCAATAGTGCTTTTACTTTTGATAAAACACAAGTATATTATCATTTTGATGAAAATAACCTAGCCATAAATAATGAACCTTTAGGCGTTTTTGGAGTGCAACAAGACCTTAAATTTCCAACGGTATATTTTAGCGAGAAAAAAGTAAATAAAGCCAATTTTGAAGTGGCTTCCAGTGCTTTTGATATTGAAAGAAAAGCTTTAGAGCGCCGGTTAACGACTGGCTATTACGAATATCAGATTGCTAAGAAGAAAGAAAGCGTTTATAAAACTTTAGATAGTTTATTCGCTAATTTCGCTGCTATGTCATCGAGAAGGTTTGAGCTTGGCGAAACCAATTATCTTGAAAAAATTACAGCTGCATCAAAAGAAAAACAGATTCAATTAAAATTTGCAGAAGCACAAGAGGCGGTTGTTATTGCTTATAACAATATATCTGAGATTACACAGTCTCAAGATCGCCTTATGATTGCCATCGATGAGCAATTAAAAGCAGTACTTGATCTTAAAGGGATTGAGGATAGTGCGGAAATTCAATTTTATCAAAATAGAATTTCATTGCTCGAAAAGCAACGAAATTTAGAAAAGCAGCAACTATTACCCGATATTAGCTTACAGGTCTTTCAAGGCACAAATTCTGGGATTTCTAGAAATTATAATGGCTATCAATTCGGATTAAAAATTCCTGTTTTTTTTAGTGGACAAGCTTCAAAGATAAAAGCATCGAACTTTGCAAAAGAAATTGCAGAGGAAGAATATAAGGACTATGAAATTAGACTTACCACAAAGTTCAAAACCTTAGAAACACAAAAAAATCAACTTTTGAATGCGCTAAGTTATTACGAAAATGAAGGCAGCAAACTAGCCCAAGAAATTTTAAAAACCGCCACTGGAAGTTTTAAAAATGGAGAAATTAATTTTTACCAATACCTCCAAAGTCTTGAAAGTTCTTATGAAATTACTTTAGACTACTTAGAAAAACTGCATCAATACAACAACATCGTTATTGAGCTAAATTATTTAACCTTATAATTATTAATTATGCGACAAATTATATATAAAATTACCTTTTTAATAGTACTATTGTTAACGAATGCCTGTGGCACCAAAGAGGCCAAAGGTACCGCTTCTGAAAGGGAACAGACCAAGGCAAATGACGACCGAATTTTTGTTTCAAAAGTACAATTTGATACGGCCAAAATGGAGTTGGGTACACTTCAAGAAAAAGAGTTTCACAATGTGGTGAAAGCAACTGGAATGATTGATGTTCCACCAGAAAACAAGGCCATTATTAATGCAATAATGGGTGGATATATTAAAACAACGCCTTTATTAATTGGTGATCAGGTGAAAAAAGGGCAACAGCTAGTAACGATTGAAAATCCTGAATTTATTACCATGCAGCAACAATATATGGAGATTAAACAGCAATTGAACTATTTAAAATCCGAATATGAGCGCCAAAAAACGATGGTCGAAGAAAACATTACTTCTCAAAAGAGTTTCTTAAAAGCTGAAAGCGAGTACCAAACCGCCATGGCTAGCGCCAACGGTCTGAAACAACAATTATCCCTTCTAAACATCTCTGTTTCGCAAGTTGAAAAAGGAAACATTACATCAATAGTGACCCTATATTCCCCTATTTCTGGTAGTATTACCAAAGTAAATGTAGCCCGTGGCACCTTCGTTGAGCCTGGCTCACCGATTATGGAAATTATTGATAATGATCATTTACACATTGAACTCTCCGTGTTTGAAAAAGATATCATGCAGGTGAAAAAGGGGCAAGAGATTCGGTTTTCCATTCCTGAGGCCTCCACAGAGGCGTTTGAAGCCGAAGTTTACTTGATTGGCACCATCATTGAAAATAATCGTACCGTAAATGTTCATGGCCATTTAAAAAACGAGTCAGAAGCTAATTTTTTAGTCGGGATGTTTGTAGAAGCCTCTATTTTTACCTCTTCAAAATTAAAAAAAGCATTGCCAGAAACTGCATTGGTGGATGTTGACGGCGTATATCACGCTTTACAACTAGATGAAGCCAATGAGAATGGCTATTATTTTACAACTGTTACCGTTAAGGCCGAAGATAATTACAATGGCTTTTCATCGTTTTTGGACTCTGAAAAATTTGAGAATAGCCAATTTTTAACCAAGGGAGCATTCAAGTTATGAGGTGCAGAATAAGCAAGTATCAGTCTACATTTCTAAAGCAAACGCTGATGATTAATTTATGAATTAGAAGTTTTTTGGAAATTCTTTTTGAACTCTAAATAAATTAATATAGCCAATAAAATTAAGGCTACTGTTAGCGCTATAATTTGGTATTGTGATATGAACTTAAAAAATGTGTCTAGTAAATCTATCATGTGTAATATATGTAGCTGATACATTGTATAGATGATTATTTCCTGAAAGGTTGCTTAAAACTAGCCTGAAATTTTAGTTAAAATTTACGATTTTTTAGAACGTTCCTGATTTACAAGAATTTATAAAATATAAGAACGCTTTACTACTCCACATCATTCGCTTCATAACCTATAAGTTCTTGGTTTTGAAATTCTGATGTAATTTCGATAGGATTACAGCATACTTCACACCCTTCAATATAGGTTTGTTTTCTGATGGAAGTATCTAGCATCATGGAAATTTCTTCCCAGCAATAAGCGCATTGAAAAAAGTGTAAACACCTGAACTTTTTTTAACTTAAACTACATAAAATACTATGGTATTCAATTGTTATTAGAAATAGCTGCTCATAAATACTTAGCGAAAGTATTTGCATAAGGATTGTTTAAAATATGCTTTGCAATATTTTACACGACTTGAGCTTAAACATAAGAAACTTTATTTACCCCGATTACATTAATTTTCTTAACCGTTATAAAAGAGCAAGGTATTTCTCGAATAACCTTTTGGGTTACACTTCCCATAATTAAACCATTAAGTCCTGTACGTCCATTAGTTCCCATTAGAAGCAAATCAATATTTTGTTCTTCTATTGCCTTCAAAATCTTTTCATTTGCTTCGCCTGACTCTATCTTGATGGTGTGGTTAACTCCTTCTAAATCAAATTCCTTTAAAAAGGCTTCGATCTCTTTTTGAGCCCTTTCTAATCTGCTGTTGTTTTCTGCTTCTAAATCAATATTAATTCGATAAGAAATATAATCAAGTGACTCGTAAATATTTAAAATAGTCAGGGTGGCATTAAATTTTTTCGCTAATAAAATGGCACTATGGAGTGCGCGCTTCGAAGGTTCAGAAAAATCAATTGGACACAATACATTGCTTATTGTATTTTTACTTTTTTGACCAGTTAAATATACGGGTACTTCTGATGCCCTAATAATTTGTTCCGACTTGGCGCTTAATTTATATTTTGCTCTTTTATGCGCTTCATTTTCGCCAATAAGTAATAAGTTTACCTCTTTAGCATTCGCTTTTTGTACAATAGTTTCAACAATATTTCCGAATTTTATTGTGGCTTCTACCACCTCGATACCCTCAGCAGCAAAAGAATCTTTAGCTTTATTTAATAGTTCTGTAGCTGATTTTTCAATGATAAGCTTAATATCTTCTCGTAATTGTTGGTCTGGAATAACATACATCAAGATAACTCCAGATTTATAGGCTGTGGCTATTTTTATGGCACTGCTCATTTGTTCTTTACAGTCTGTATTTACGTCTATAGGAACTAAAATTTTTCCAAGTGTTTCCATGCTATTCTGTTTTTGGTATTTAAAAATCTTTCTGAAATTATTGAACTTGCTTTATTGAAATGGTTACACCAGTTATTAAAGTGATTTAAACTTTTTCCATTTGCTAAAAAATTTATCTTTTATGTCCTTTTTTTACCTTTTTTTGCTTCCGTAGCGATGCTATGAAAGTAAAAAAAGCTTTTAAAAGAAAAAAAAATCTTTAATTTTCGCTAAGACGCAAAAAGTTTAAATCACTTCATTGTTTGAAATTACTGTAAAAGAAAATGACGGATTTTTTCTTTATTTGATATTGAAAAACAAAGCATAGCCTTAACTACGATTTTTTTTTAAATTGAAATAGAAAGGGAAAAGACCCATTTTATTAAAGTAATTTCAAATGGTAAATGGTATTATATGCTGTTATAAATTTAAACTGATATAATAAGCTACATTCACTAAGCACTAATTTAGTGAATAAATACCGAATACAAAATTTATTTGGGTTTTGGCTAGGAAGTTCTTACCAGTAATTTATCGGATACAGGCTCAGCACAAACCGCTGCAAAATGCGACTTTATTATATGTAAAAAGACCGAGTTCAGAAAGGCAATGGTGAAGCCTTGCACTTATTGCTCCACATCATTCGCTTCAAAACCTATAAGTTCTTGGCTTTGAAATTCTGATGTAATTTCGATAGGATTACAGCATACCTCACAATCTTCGATATAGGTTTGTTTTCTGATGGAAGTATCTAGCAACATGGAAATTTCTTCCCAGCAATAAGGGCATTGAAAAAAGTGTTCGTACATACTATTTTTTCGTTGAAATTAAGGTGTTGATGCCTAATTTTAATTTAGACAATAAATTTGTATTATATCCCCTGAAAAACAAAAATATTAAAATTTGCATCCCTATAGCCTCCTTGAGGAGAAAATTCAATTTAAAAATTCACGTTCAACAATTGTCCCGTTAATTGCAGTAATTGCAGTTCTGCTAATTTGGCATCGTATTTGGCTAAATTTTTATTGGTACTTGCGTTCAATAGGTTTATTTGTGCCTGCCTAAACTCGATAGAGCTAATTCTACCCAATTGAAACTGTTCTCTAGAACGCTCGAAATTATTTAAATTGGTGACTACGTTTTGTTCTTGAATTTGGTAAATAGTCAACCTATTTTCATAAATAGCTTTGGCATTTTGGATATCTCTATCTACTTCTAATTTAATTTGTTGTTTTTCTAATTCTCGGTTTTCATACGCAATTTTGGCATTCCGCACACGTACATTGGTACCACCACCATCAAATAAATTCCAAGTTAAGGTTGCTCCGAGACCAAAATTTCTTCTGTTATTTACAGTTACTCCTGGAAAAAAGGGACCAGGTGCATTTTGATTTAAATTCCATCCGTAAGCGCCATTTAAGCCGAGTGTTGGCAAATAACCCGACTGGTTTACTTTAATGTCATACTTATTAATGGACAGGTTTCGTTCTGTCTGCAAAAGGGCTACGTTATTCAAATCCGTTTGAGCGATATAGCTTTCAATTTCAATTTTGGGTATAAATTGTACCAAGGTATCTACTTCAAAAACATTACTTAAATCTTGGTTCATTAAAACACTTAAATCTCGTTTGGTATTGGCGAGTTGCTGTTTGGTATTCAATAAATTAATACTGTCATTAGTGCCATCGACTTGAGCATTTAAAATATCCAACTTTGTATTCTGTCCGTATTCAAAGGAATATTCCACTCTTTCGATGCGTTGCGCAGAAATTTCTAAGGCTTGTTGTTGCACTTTCTCGTTTTCTGTTAAGCGCGCCACCTCAAAATAGACACTAAACAATTGCACCATGGTATTCTCGATAGTTTCCCGTGCTTGTAATTCACTTAATTGGTACTGTTCTTTAAGGCGTTGATAGTTGTAAAAACGACCCATACCATCAAAAAGAACGTAGTTTGCATTTAAAAATGCGTTGTACCGTTGTGCTTCTGCTTTGTATAATTCTGTATTAGGTCTTGGAATTGGAGAACCATTGTTGGGGTCAGTTATTACGCTCCCATCATCATTTCTTAAAAACTGACCTGGAAACTCAAAGGTTGAATCATCTCTTTGATAATTTGAACCTGCCGTTCCAGTCAATGTGGGTAAAAAACCACTATTGAGTAAGCTCGTATTATTATCGGCTATCTCAACTAAGTTTTTAGCTACTTTGATTCCGAAATTATTTTCTAAAGCCAAAGCAATAGCCTGCTCTTTGGTTAAAAGTTGCCCTTGTGCAAAAACGCTTAGGTTAAAGCTAAAAAACATCAATATTAAATAAACTAATCTCATTCTTCTTTATGCTTCAATTCTACTTTTAAAAATGATTCTTCTTCTTGTTCTCTGAGAGCTCTTTCTACTTCTTCTTTAGTAACTTTATTACCTGTAGCCAACCATTTTGTGGTTACTTTAAATTTATTGCTAAAAGCTATAAAAAGTGGTAACATTAACAAGGTTAGAATAGTAGCGAAGCCAATCCCGTAAGCAATAGATATGGCCATTGGTTTCAAAAATTGTGCCTGCCGGCTCTTTTCTAGTAAAAGCGGTGCCAAACCCGCAATTGTGGTAATTGAAGTTAAAAAAATAGCTCTAAACCTAGATTTTCCTGCTTCGTACATGGCATCGTCAAACTTCATACCTTCTCTTAAATTACTGTTGAATTTGCCGATAAGCACCAAACCATCATTAACCATAATACCAATTAAGGCGATAATACCTAGCATGGATAAAATATTAATGGGGAAATCGTGAATCCAGTGGCCCCAAGCTACAGCCGTTATACTAAACGGAATTAGTAGTAATAGCATTAGAGGTTGACTAAAACTGCGAAAGGTAAAGGCAATAGTGATATAAATTAGGCCTAAAACCGATAAACCTACCACGGTTAAAGAATCGAATAATTTATTAGCTTCTCTATTTTGACCTTCATAAGATGCAGAAACTGTCGGATATTTTGATTGGATCTCTGGCATCAAATTATTTTCTATATCAAACATTACATCCGTAGCACTGGTTTCTTTGCTGTCTTTTAAATCGGCCGTGATTTGTATTTCTCTTTGTCCCTCTAAACGATTAATCGCCACATCGCCGCGCTCAATAGTGTAATTGGCAATCTCTTTTAGCGGTACTTTATCGCCGGTGGGAGTAGTAATTCGCATTTCGTCTAAATCTGCAATAGACGACCTGTTTTCTCTGTCATACCGCACCCAAACGCGAATTTCATCTTGACCCCGTTGAAAACGTTGCGCCTGAACACCAAAAAAACCGGCCCGCACTTGATTCATAATACTGCGCAAATCTAAACCTAATAAATATGCGTTTTCTTTCAATTCTAACCGAATTTCTTTAATACCTGCAGGATCATTATCGGCTACATCTTTTAAGAGTGCATTATTTTGTAAGGCTGTTTTTAATTCTACTTTCGCTGCTTTGAGCTCCTCAATATTATTTCCTAGTAAAGATACCGCTACAGGACTGCCCCCAAAATTGCCACCAGAGCCAAAAATTAAACTTTCCACGCCTAAAACAGGACCAACTAATTCTCGCAACCTGTTGGTTACTAATTCTGAAGAAATTTCATCTGGGCGCTCTTCACCTGGCAAAAGATTAATAGCAAGCGATGCTGAGGAAGAACCTGGCCCTATGGTTCTAATCATATTATCAAACAATTCTTGATTGCTGCCTTTTAAATACTTTTCAGTAAATTCTAAGTTTACAATAGCGGCTTTTTCTTCAATAAAACTAATAATAGAATCGGTTACTCTTTCATTGGTACCGTTCGGCATTTCTAAAGTTATATTAATCCTGTCACTAGCAATGTTCGGGAAAAAGGTAGTTCTTATAATGCCTCCAGCTACTGAACCAAAAGTAAGTATGAGTGCCGCAGCAAAAATAGAAAAAGTGAGTACTTTATTTTTCAAGGAAAATCTAAGTGCAGGCGCATATAATTCATCACGCATGTAATTCATAAAACGATCTCCGGCTCTATTTATACCTCTTAACTTGGCAAATACCTGTGCTATTTTCGACTTTGGTTCATCACTCAAAGGTTGTAGGGCCTTGGAATGTGCCAAATGGGCGGGAAGAATAATTAAGGCCTCAACAAGTGAAACTAATAAAGTTAATATCACTATGACCGAAACCTCTCCAAAAATATCACCTATACGGCCGTCTAAAAATAAAAAGATAGAAAAGGCCAATACGGTTGTGATAATTGCAGAAACAATTGGCGGAATTACCTCCATGGTGCCGTCTATAGCCGCTTGTATCGGCGATTTTCCTTTTTCGTGATGTTGATAAATGTTCTCTGCAATTACAATCCCATCATCTACCAAAATACCAATAACGATAATCATTCCAAAAAGGGACAATACATTAATGGTTACATCAAAGAACCCAGCAAAAACAAACATCCCTAAAAAGGAAATAGGCAAACCAAATGCCACCCAAAATGCCAAACGCGTATTTAAGAATAAGGACAGAAAGATGAGCACTAAGATCATCCCCATGATGGCGTTTTCTGTCAATAATTCTGTACGCTGCACGAGCGTTGTAGATTGATCGTTGACTACATTTAGCTCTACATTATTGTATTTTTGATTAAAATCTTCGATATACTCTTTTACCTTTTCGGCAGAGGTAATTAAATCTTCCGTATTGGTACTGGTAATAGTTATATTTACAGATAAATCACCGTTGTAATAAGATGCACTCGGACTTTCGGCAAAACGATCACGAATTACCGCTACATCTTTTAAACGAATGGTTTGGCCAGAAGGAGTGGCTCTGATGATTACATTAGAAATTTCATCCCCGTAGTAAGCTCTGTTATTGGCACGAATAAGATATTCCTCTGCATTGGTCTTAATATTTCCCCCAGTAACTAAAATATTAGCATTCGCCACAGCATCTGCCACTTCTGTAAAGGAAACATTATAGGCTAATAGACTATTTTCATTGACCGCAATTTCTATTTCTTCTAGCGGGTATCCTGAAATTTGTATTTGAGAAATACCTGGAATAGCTCTAATATCATTTTCTATTTGTCTGCCAATTTGTTTTAAAGTCACTAATGGAATGTCTTTACCGCTAATCGCAAAACTTATAGTCTGCCTAACTTCTTCTCTTTTAGCGACAATTAAAGGTTCCATTCCTGTAGGAAATGATGGAACTCTATCCACTGCATTTTTTACTTCAAGTAGCATAAAATCAATATCTTGCCCTTTTTGTATCTCTACATTGATAGATCCACTATTCTCCCTTGAGGTAGAAGTAACTCTGTCAACGCCTTGTAACCCCTTAAGATTATCTTCGATTTTAAGTACGATACCTTCTTCTATTTCCTGTGGAGAAGCACCAGGATAGGTAACGGTGATACTTATGTTTTTAGAATCTGTTAATGGAAAAAAAGAGGATTTCAAGGACAATGCGCCAACAACACCAAAAACGGTAATGGCCAAAATAAAAACCGTTACAGCAACATGGTACTTTATAAAATAAGTGATGATACTCCTCATTAGTTCGTTCCGTTTTCAGTTTTTTCTTCTAAAATCTTAACCAACATTCCTGCATAAGCTCCTACAACTGGCTTAGAAATCATCACCGTGCCGTCAGGAATATTCTTTAAAACTACTTTTTTATCTGAAAAATAAACAGGATCAACTGCTATTAAATCTAATATAGAGTCACGAACCACAAAAATTTGATTATTTTCTAACAACAGACCACGATTGATTTCAATGGCGTTAGATTCTTCTTTTGCGTTTAGTTTTGCTTCTAAATACATGCCTTCTTTTAAGCGTTTGTCTTTAACTTCTATAAATGCTTTTATGGTTTGTGATGCCTGATCCACGCTTCCGTTAATCCTACTTACAACACCTTCAAAAACCTGAGTTTGCTCTAGGTTAGCCAATGCTACGGTCTCGCCCAATTTAAGCAAATCACTAAAAGCTTTACTAACAGCCACTTCTAATTCATATACATCGGTGTTTATAAATTCACCCAATTTTTGACCAGAGCGTATTAAAGTGCCTTCAGTAACTAAGGCTTCGGTTAAAACCCCATTAAAAGGAGCATTAATTCTATATTTCGCTAAACGTTGTTCTAAATTTTTTACCGTATAATAACTAGTTAAAACACCCCGACCCGAAATAAAATATTTTTCCTTTTCAGTAGTCATTGCTGGTAAAATTGGAGTTGTACCGCTCATGTCAAAGTTATTTAGATAGGTTTGCCACTTATCAAAAATCGACGGATAATCTAGTCTTAAATCTGGCATTAGAGAAGTGAGTAGATTATACAAATTACTTTTTGCTGATTGTACACTTGCGGCATATTCAGCAGCATCAATACGGATGATGGTTTCGCCCTGATTATAAGTTTCTCCTGGTTTAAATAATTTACTTCCTTTATTGAAAACACCTTGCACCTCGGCATAAAGTTCTACGCGTCTTTTGGCCATGACAGTGCCATTTGCAGGTACAATGATTGGAACAATACCGTTTTTTACTTGCTGGGTAAATACAGTTTTTATTACTTTATCAGGTCTAGGCTTCTCGGCGTTTTTACTATTATAAAGTGCAATAGCAGCAATTATAGAAAGTATAATTAGGGCAATCCCTAAAATAGATAAAATAATTTTTCTCATAATATTAATGTGACGGGGGATGAAAAACCGCTGCAAAAATATTATTAGTTTACAGCGGATTTGTTAAACATATCCTAAAACTTACTTTCCTTTGCAAATTTAAAATGATTATAAAGAGTTCAAACACAAAAAAGAAGGCTAAAAGCGTGAAAATTATTTACTGAATGGTAGAAATGCCAAAAAAATGGTTTCAATAAAGAAAATATTATTTTCAAATACAAAACTCACGATGTTAAATAAAAAAAGGCTGTAACCAGCAGCCTTTTCTAACACAATAAATAAACCTAAGTCAACTAATTATCGTTTTCATCCTCAAATTTGGTATCCACCATTCTGGTGTTGATGGTATTGATATCTTTAAATTTCGGAAGGATATTTACTTTTTCTTTATCAAAATCGAACACTAAAAGGCTATGTGTTTTGATGGCGTTGATATCTTCAAAAGAGTCAAAGCCATTATTCTGAATTTGAAATATTTCTAAGTTTGCCAACTGTCCAAGCTCTTTTGGGATTGCGCCATCAAGTCGATTATTTGCCAGCACTAATTCTTTTAATTTGGTCAACTGTCCTAGTTGTGATGGCATGTTGCCTTCAAATCCGTTTTGGAATAAGCCTAAGAACTCTAAATTTTCTAAATTCCCTAACGAAATAGGAATAGCACCTTTAAAGTTATTACTAGACAGGTTAAGGGTTTTTAGGTTTTTCAATTCACCTATACTTTCAGGAATTGCACCAGACAAAAAATTATTAAATACGGTTAGTTCTTGTAATTGAAGCATGCGCCCTATATCTTGTGGCAAAGTTCCTTTAAGTCTGTTCATTTCAAGTTTTAAAACAACCAAGTTCTTTAACTCGCTAATTTGTTTTGGCAACTCCCCCGTTAATTGGTTAAAGGCTAAATTTAATTCGGTTAAGTTGTTTAGACTTGAAATGCTTGTAGGTAATACACCTGACAAATTATTATGAAACAAATTAATTTTCACCACCGTATGGTTACGTACGGTTACTCCATACCAACTGGTTACGGGTTCTTCTAAATTCCATTTATTTTCCCAAGAAGCACCACCAGTGCTTTCATAAATGGCCAGTAAGGCTTGTTTTTCTTCAAGGGGAATATCCGCATAAGTTTTAATGCTACAGGCTAAAAAAATAAACAAAACCCATGTTAACTTTAAAAATGAGTTTGTTTTTAGTGATGGTGTTTCTCTTATATTACTCATTATCTTCGAATTTTGTTTTTACTGTCCTTTTTTCGCTATTCATGTAAATGGAATTAAAATCTTTCTTGAAACTTTCATTTTTATCACCATCATGGTCAAAAACTGTTACTTTTAATGCGGACCCCATAATACTTTCTAAATAAACCCTATCAAAATTATTTTTTTGAATTTGTAACAATTCAAGGTTTGGCATCATTAAAATACTTTTTGGAAACTTTTTTGTAAATAAATTTTCGGCAATTACCAATGATTTTAAACTTTTAATGTCTGAAATTGAATTTGGTATTTCACCATCTAATTGATTATTAGCAAGCTCTAATCTTTCTAAATTTTTTAAAGCGCTTATAGTGCTTGGTAGTGTTCCTTTTAAATTATTGGCTGAAAGTGAAAGCACTTTAAGATGTTTTAAGTTACCAATATTATTAGGGATTGCACCAATTAACTCATTATCAAAAAAATCTAAAAAAGAGATATTTTTTAAGCCATCAATGGCCTCGGATATAGCACCACTAATATTATTTTTTCCAAGTCTAAGGGTGGTCAAATTTTCAAGATGATAAAGGCTTTCTGGTATTTTCCCGCTTAAATTATTAAAGGCTAAGTTTAAGATCTTTAAATTTTTAAATACACCTATGGTTTCTGGTATGTTTCCAGTAAGATTATTATTGAATAGTGAAATAGCCACCACGTGATTATTTTCTATCATTACCCCTTCCCAAGTTGCTATTGGTGCTGATAATTGCCATGCTTTTGTCCAATTTGACCCATTTGTAGTATGATACAAATCTAACAAGGCATCTTTTTCTGTTTTTGGAATTGCAAAAGCAAAACCAAGCGAAAAATAAAAAATTACTACTAAAAGCTTATGCTTCATAACTCCGCTCTCTTGAAATCAAATTAAATATATAAGAATACTCTTACAAATATACTTGAATATTCTATTTAAGAATGAGATATTCGATGAAATGCCTTTCTAGTAGCTAATTATGTTGTAAAATTGCTTAATTATGATGTTTACAGTTGTAAGTAAATACTTGTATTTTTAATACTATACCAAATCTTCTAATTTGAGTGTAAGTTCTTCCCACTCTTCCATATGATTTTTAAGTGTTTTTTTCTTCTTTTCATACAGTTCAAAAAAGTTAGGCCTTGCTATAGCTTGTTCATAATTATGGAGTAAATCATGATCTATTTTCACTATTTCTTTTTCAAGTTGCGCAATGCTACTTTCAATATTGCTAAGCTTGTTATGGAGGGCTTTTAATTTTTTTTGATCTTCATAATTAATTTCTACCACCACTTTCTTGACCTTTTGTGCGGTATTTGGCTGTTTTTTCTCAATTTCTCTAAAGTCCTCCACTTTACGCTGGTCTAAATAAAAATCTATATCACCCAGATACTCCCTAATATCGCCATCTTTAAATTCATAGACTTTATTGGTTAATCCTTGTAAAAAATCTCTATCGTGCGACACCAAAACAAGGGTGCCTTCAAAACTTTGTAATGCTTGTTTTAACACGTTTTTAGATTTAATATCTAAGTGATTGGTAGGTTCATCCATCACTAAAACATTAAAAGGTTGTAACAGCATTTTAGCGAGTGCCAATCGGTTTCGTTCTCCACCAGACAGTACTTTCACATATTTATCTACCTCATCGCCTCTAAATAAAAAGGAGCCTAAAATATCGCGAACTTTGCTTCTATTCTTTTCATTGGCCGCATCAATCATCGTATCTAAAATGGTTTTGTTACCATCAAGATATTCCGCTTGGTTTTGCGCGAAGTAGCCTATTTGCACATTGTGTCCTAACTTTAATTTTCCTTGATGCTCTAATTCACCCACCACTATTTTGGCAAGCGTTGACTTTCCTTGTCCGTTTTGACCGACAAAAGCAGTTTTGCTGTCGCGCTCAATAAGCAAATCAATATGATTTAAAACTTCATTTTTACCATAATGCTTTGAGAGGTTTTCTATTTCAACAACCACCTTACCTGGAGTCACAGAAACCGGAAAACGCAAGTTCATCACACTATTATCATCTTCGTCCACTTCAAACCTATCTAACTTATCTAATTTTTTAATAAGCGATTGTGCCATAGATGCTTTAGAGGCTTTTGCTCTAAACTTTTCGATTAACTTTTCCGTTTGCTGAATTTGCTTTTCTTGATTTTTTTGAGCACTTAATTGTTGCTCTTTTATTTCTTTTCTAAGTACTAAAAACTGGGAATAGGGTTTATTATAATCGTAAATTCTCCCCAAAGAAATTTCTATGGTTCTATTGGTAACATTATCTAAAAACATTTTATCATGCGATACAATGGCGATGGCACTGTTACTATTTCTTAAAAACTGCTCCAGCCATATAATCGATTCAATATCTAAATGGTTGGTAGGCTCATCTAGCAATAAAACATCGTTATTTTGTAATAGAAGTTTTGCTAATTCAATACGCATGCGCCATCCTCCCGAAAAAGTATCAGTGAATTTGTCAAAATCATGCCGTTTAAAGCCTAAACCTTGTAGTATTTTTTCTGTTTCGCCTTGGTAATTATAACCTCCTACAATTTCATAACGGTGCGTTATATCACTTAAATCTTCCATCAACTTGGTGTAGCCGTCGCTTTCGTAATCAGTACGCTCAGCTAATTGTTGGTTGATATGGTCTAGTTGTAATTCTAAGGATTTTATTTCTTCAAATGCCTGATACGCCTCTTCTAAAACAGTTCTGCCCTGTTCAAAATCTAAATCTTGCTTTAAAAAACCTATTTGTACTTCCTTATCAGACGCAATTACGCCTGTATCGGCCTGCATTTCTTTGGAAAGTAATTTTAGTAAGGTCGATTTTCCTGCGCCATTTTTACCAATAAGCCCTACCCTGTCTCCAGAATTTAAACGGAATGATATTTCTTCAAATAAATACTCTCCATTAAAAGATACTGAGAGGTTATGGATGTTTAACATATAGTTGTTAGTTGTTGTTTTTATTGTCGAAAAGTCGAATGTCGAATGTCGAATGTCGAATGCAATGTATTCAAGTATGTTTGATGAATTTCGACTTTTGACTATTGACTCTCGACTGTTAACTAAAAACACCTACACTTAAACTATCCCAAAACAGACCCGTATCGAGATACAATTTAGCATGCAACAAACCTAAATACCTTTCTGCAGGTCCTCCTGATATACCTTGCCGTCTTCGGTCAAGACCATCAATTTGCCTTCTTCTTCCAAAACATACAGATCAACCAGGTTTTTGATCCCGGCAAAAACATATTGGGCTAAATATTTGCCGGACTTGGAGGTAACGACCACGCGTTCATTATTTTGGTCTAATATATACAGGCTGCCGTTTTCGACATCACTGTCAGCAAAAATCTTAGTGGGACTGTTGAGCGGTTCAGTCAAGCCTTCCAATTCAAACGGCCGCTGGCTGTCAGCATAAAATTTTATGACTTGGCCATCCGAGGTCAAAACATAAATACCACCGTCCACTGTGAGGGCAACT